>CAKOWQ010000001.1 GCA_934122395.1 uncultured Bacilli bacterium
AAAAATAATATAGAAATAATAACCGAAAAGGCACTTCATCATCTAATATTAGAAGATATTGAATCATTTATGAAAGACCTTGGGAATTCATTTAGTTTTATTGGTAGCGAATATAAAATCAAAATAGGTGACAGAAATCACTATATTGATTTATTGCTTTTCAATATAAAATACAATTGTTATGTAGTAATTGAATTAAAAGTAACAGAATTTAAAGTAGAATATATATCACAAGTTCAAAAGTATATGAATTATATAGATAAGAATATAAAAGAAATAAGTAATAACAATACAATTGGAATATTGATTTGCAAGAAAGAAAATAAATTTGTGATAGAATATTGTTCAGATGAGAGAATTGCTGTAAGAGAATATGAATTAGTATGAATTGTGTTATAATTGTTGTGGAGAGTGAATAATATGCTAGGAGCAATATATGGTGATATAGTAGGTAGTATATATGAGTATGACCAATTCAAAGAAATTAAAGAAGTTGATCCGGAACGCTTAATATTGACTGATTCATTTTATAGCGACGATACAATTGAGACTGTTGCTGTTATTGATGCAATACTAAATTCAAAAGATTATGAGGGAACATTAAGAAAATATATTTCGGAAAACTTGAATTATACACCAGTTTTTTCTCCTTACTTCAAAAATGCTTTTTCACCTAACACTATTAAGTGGGCAAATGGATTAACATCAGAAAACAGTAATGGTAATGGTGCGATGATGCGTATTTCGCCAGTTGGATATTTATTTGATAATGAAGATGCAATTAGAAAGATGTTGTTGATGGGTGGCGATACAGATACTAATTGCTGCATAGTAGGGGCAGTTGCTGAATCATTATATGGAATAGATGACAGAAGGAAGAATGACGTAATGAAAAAGCTACCTTTCGAATATACTAAAATTTTAAAAAGAGCTTATAAATCACAAAAAGTGTAACATATTATATTTTGTTCCATAATATATATTAGGACGCTAACGTTTGGCGTTTACATAGATTAAGAGAGCAAGGTCTCTCTTTTAACATTGGTTGCTTTTTTCTTTTAATTGTGATATTATGTTTCTATACGACCCGAGGTGTATTAGTAGATGAATAACGAAAATAAATATAATGATAAAGAATATATAAATATAGTAAGTGATATTATTGATAACGAAGAGTTTAACAAAACTAAAGAAATTATGCATCATGGATTAAACCGTTTCGATCACTGCTTACGTGTATCATATTATTCATATAAAGTAGCAAAATTATTAAAACTTAGTTATGAAGATGTAGCAAGAGCAGGACTATTACATGATTTTTTCTTTGTTGATAATAATGAAGTTGGTACTAAAAAGAGATTAGATGTGTTAATTAATCATCCTAAGTATGCATTATCTAATGCTAGAAGACATTTTGATTTAACTGATAAAGAAGAAGATATTATTGTTACACATATGTTTCCTGTTGCTCCTAGAACACCTAAATATTTAGAAAGCTGGATAGTTGACATGGTTGACAATTGTGTTGCAGTTTCTGAAGCTTTTTATGCGGCAAGGAGGCACTTAGGAGTTGCTGCTAATTTTCTACTTTTAGTTGTATTGAATTATTGGCGATAATAGACTTTATGTCTATTTTTATGTCCTCATAGCTCAGCAGGATAGAGCAATCCCCTCCTAAGGGATAGATGTGGGTTCGAGTCCTACTGGGGATACCATTATTAAAATAACCGTTGAATTTCAACGGTTTTATTTTTAGGGGTTTTAGTTTAATTTAAAAAGTCATTTATTTTAGTATTATTTATAATTTTTTATTACTGCTTGTGATATAATTAGATCAAGATGAAGGAGCGTTATATTATGAATAAGGCTATAAAAGAATCATCAGGAAGGTGCCAGACAAGAACTAATACGAAAAGATTAAAAAAGTCTTTTACGGATTTTTTATTTGTAATTGTAATAGCAGTATTACTAATTGTACTTTTAGTATTAAATCTTAGCGAAGTTTATCGTATAAAAAAAGACTTTTTGGAAGACAGTAAATTAACATTAGTTTTTAATAATTATTTTGGTAGGTGTAAAGTTAAAACTATTATTGAAAATAACAATTTAAACGAAATAATTACTAATGATTTGAAAAAAGACGGATATAAATTAAAAAACAACAATTATATCAAAATAACAAAGGAAAAAAATACTTGCGATGCAATGTATAAATCGTATAAAAATGATGAAGAATTCAAACTGAATGGAATAGACGAAGTAGAAGTTCATTTAAATACTCAATATAGTGATGAAGGATATAAGTATAGTGGTAAAAATAAAGTTTCTCAAATCAATGATATTAATGTAGCAAAGATTGGGAAACAATCTATTATATATAAACTAGACAATAAACTATATAACAAATATTTGATAAGAACGGTTATAGTTAAAGATACTGATAAACCAATAATTAAATTAAAAGGTGGAAGTGAATTAAATCTATATATTGGTACTGATTATAATGATTTGGGATTTACTGCTACAGATAATTATGACGGTGATATAACTTCTAAAGTAGTTATTGAGGGAAGTGTTGATACTGATACTCCAGGTAGATATGAAGTTACTTATAAAGTATCGGATTCAAGTGGTAATGAAACTACAACTAAACGAATAATTAATATTTTAAAAGATGTTCCAACTAGTGTTTCTTACAGTGAAAAAGAAGTTGATAGTCCTGCTTATATAAATGGAATTTTAATTGTAAATAAGAAGTATGCACTACCTAAAAATTATAATCCCGGGGTTGATAGTACTGCATATGCTGCTTTAGTAAATATGCAAAATGATGCAAGTGCTAATGGTTATGACTTATCTTTACTTTCAGGATTTCGTTCATATAATACACAAACTAATCTTTACAATAATTATGTTAAAAGATATGGTAAGGATGCAACAGACACTTTTTCTGCTAGAGCAGGACATTCAGAGCATCAAACAGGCCTTGCTTTTGATATAGGAAAAATCGATGATAATTTTGGCGATACTCCTTCTGGTAAATGGCTAGAAGAAAATTGTCATTTATATGGATTTATTATAAGATATCCTAAAGGTAAGCAGAATATTACCGGATATAAATATGAACCTTGGCATGTAAGGTATTTAGGGGTAGATATAGCAACTTCTGTTAAAGAGAGTGGATTAACTTTAGAAGAGTATTTAGGTATTAACTAAATACTCTTTTTATATGTCCATACCAATACATTTTATCAACATAAAATATTATAGGAGGTGAAATGTATTAAAGCTATTTTAACTTCTATTTTTGGAGTTTTAACATCATTATTTATGTTTCTATTTAAAGACATTGATGCTAATTTAAAATATTTAATTATTGTTGTTATTTTAGATTTTATTTCAGGAATTTTTAAAGCTTTTATTCAAAGAAAAATAAACAGCAGCGTGGGGATAAAAGGAGTTTTTAAGAAGTTTTGTTATTTTATAGTAGTTGCTATTTCTATTATTGTTGGTAATATTATTAATATTGGTGATACTCTTAAAGAAATAGTTACGTATTCATTAATTTTTAATGAAATCATTTCTATTTTAGAAAATTGTGCTGAAATGGGAATTAAATTACCTAATGCATTAATCTCATCTCTTGAAATATTTAATTCTAAAATAGAAAAATATGATGACGAAGAATTAAAAGAAAAGTCAAAAGACTAATTAAATCTTTTGACTTTTTAGAATACTTGAAACTATTTTTATTACTTCCATTTTCATTATATTATAATCAATTTCATTGTGTTGGTGATAGGCAATTTCATGACATAAGTTTTCAACAATACCTATTATTATATGAACTTTTTCTTTAGTGTTAGTTATCTCGATATTATTATTTTTTAGAATCGTAACTATTTTTTTGGTTAAATTTATTTCTGAATCTTTAAAAATCTTAGATACGTCATTATCAAGATGGGACATTGCCATAAGTTCTTCGTGGGCTTTCTTGGAGAAAGTATGAGTTTCAATAAATTTGTCTATCATGTTGTTTAGCAATTCATCCATATGATCAAAATTTATTTTCTCATTATCTAATATATCGATCATTGGATACATAATTTTATTGGAATAGTTCTTTACACCTTCAATAAATATTTCTTTTTTATCTTTAAAATATTGATAAATAATTCCAATAGAAACATCAGCATAATCAGCGATATCGTTAGTAGAAGTATTATAATATCCCTTTTCACACATTAATTCAAAGCCTTTTTCTACTATTTTTCCGTATTTTTCAATTGAACGTTTTTGAGTAGGAATTCTAGTATCTGCCATAAAATCAGTCCTTTCAATTAGATTTATTATACCTCTATAAATAGGAAAAATCAATAAATGTGATATTTTTCTCATATTTTGTTGACTTGTTTTGTATACATAAGTATAATGAAAATGTGAGAAAAATATCATATTTGAAAGAGGCGTGTGATGAAAGATTTAATTAGATTTAAAAATGTAGTTAAAACTTACAATTTAGGTGAAAAGAAATTTAATGCTTTGGATAATGTAAGCTTTACGATAGAAAAGGGTGAATTTGTAGTTATTTTAGGACCATCTGGGGCTGGCAAATCAACTTTACTAAATCTATTAGGTGGAATGGACAAAGCTAGTAGTGGTGAGATTATAGTAGGAGATGATGTAATTACTAAATATAATGATAATGAATTAGCAGAGTATCGTGCTGAAAAGGTTGGATTTATATTTCAATTTTATAATATACTTCCTACATTAACTGTTCTTGAAAATGTTCAATTAGTAAAAGATATTGTAAAAAAGCCTAAAAGCGCTAAAAGAATATTAAAAGATGTTGGCTTAGAGAATCATTATTATAAATTTCCTAATCAATTATCTGGTGGTGAACAACAACGTGTATCTATAGCAAGAGCAATTGCTAAAGATCCAGTACTATTATTGTGTGATGAACCAACTGGAGCGTTGTTTAAATCAAAAAATAATAATTATAGTTTTAAGCCTTTATTTTCCTTATAAATATTAGTGAATTTGATACAGACAATCTGTATCTTTTTTTGTCGTTAAAATAGAAAAGGAGGAATTATAAATGACAAATAAAAATTATAGTGAGAGTACCATAAAAGTTGGTACTTTTTTTAGTGGTATTGGAGCACCAGAAAAAGCTTTTCAAAAATTGAAAGATGAAAAAATAATTAAGGATTATACATTAGAATTTTTTTCCGAAATAGACAAAAATGCAATCAAATCATTTTGTGCTATTCATAATATAGATGAATCATTAAATTTAGGTAGTATTACAGAAATAAAAGGAGAGAATTTACCTTATTGTGATATATGGATCGGAGGATTTCCATGCCAGGATATCAGCTGTGCTGGTAAAATGAAAGGATTTGATTTTAAGAGTTCTACTAGATCAAGTCTAGGTTGGGAAATGATAAGATTACTAAAAGAAGTAAAAGAGAAACCAAAATATGTAATATTTGAAAACGTTGCTAATATTACTAGTAAAGCATTTAAAAATACACTAGACTTGTTTAAACAAGATTTAATTAGCTTAGGCTATACATTATATGATAGAGTATTAAATGCTATTGATTATGGAGTACCACAGACAAGAAAAAGATATTTTCTTGTTGCTATATTAGATAAGAATAAGGAGTTTAGCTTTATTGAAGGTACAGGATGTGCAAAAACATTATTAGATTATTTAGAAAGAGAAGTAGATGAAAAATATTATTTAACTACAAGTAAATACAAAATAGTTAATAATAAAATTATATTTAATAAAAAAAATAATCCTGATAGAGAGTATGAAGTTGATTTAAAAAAGTATAATACAGGTGGTGTTTGTGGTAAAGATAAAAGTTGTAAGTTTGCTCAATCTTCGAGAGTATTTTCTCAAAAGGGATATGCACCAACACTTACAGCAAATAATACATCTGATAATTGTAAAATTTTAGTAGAGGAGGTTTAAAAATGAGAATTAGGAAATTAACATCCAAAGAGGCTTGGAGACTTATGGGGTTTAGTGATGAAGATTATAATAGAGCAAAAAAGGTATGTGCAGAAACTTATTTATATCACCAGGCTGGAAATTCAATAGTAGTAGATGTAATTTATAATGTGTTGAAATCAATTTTTGAATTAAAATAAATATTTTTTGGTTAAAATGAGCTAACATGTTGGTTAGTATTTAAAGAAAAATGAAAATATGATATAATTAATATTAGCAAAGCAAAGTATTAAAATATTATTATTGTAAAAATGGAGGTGTAATATAATGAAAACAAATCTTATCTATTTTGTACATGGAACAACTTATGATAATGCTAATAAAAAATGCTCTGGTTGGAAGCAAGTAGAGTTAAATGATTTAGGTAGAGAACAGGCAGCAAATCTGGGAAAAATTAATTCAAAAATTAAGTTTGATGTAATTTTTACTTCTGATTTAGTTAGAGCAATAGAAAGTGCAAATATCGCTTTCCAAAATGTACCAAAAATTCAAGATAAAAGATTAAGGGAATGTAATTATGGTGATTTAGATGGTGAAGATAAAAATCTTATTGTATATGAAAAACATGTTAACGAACCATTTCCAAATGGAGAATCTCTTAAAGATGTTGAAAAGAGAATTAAAAGTTTAATTGATGATATTTTAAAAGATTATAAAGGAAAAACTATCGGTATCGTTGCACATAGAGCTCCACAATTAGCGTTTGAAGTTATAACTAAAAATATAAGTTGGGAAGAAGCAAATAAAAATGATTGGAGAAAAACTGGCGATTGGCAACCAGGTTGGGAATATAATATTGATTAAGTTGAAAATATCAATTATTAAAAAAGTAATTTAGTATTGGAGAAAATATGATAAAAATAATTGCATTTGATTTTGTTGGTGTTCTTGTTAATGAAAAAGATGTTGAGTTATCTGATATAGAAGTACGATTGGAGAGAATGTTTGGTCCAAATATAAATGATTCTGATTATTTGATTAAAGCAAACAGTTTAATAGAAGATGTATCTGATATCATTAACATAACAGAGCTTTTGATTAATAAAATATATAAAATAAGAGATAAACATCTATTTGAAAGAATAAAAAGAAGGTATAAAAATATTAAAATAATTGTAGCTACAAATCATTTATCATTTGTTAAAAAGTTTATTATAGATAATTTTGACGCTACTTATTTGGATGACATAATAATATCTGCAGAAATTAATAAGATTAAACCAAATGCGGGTTTTTACGAATACATATTAAATCGGTATAATATTACACCCAGAGAATTATTGTTTATTGATGATAATATTGATAATATTAAAAGTGCTAATAGTCTAAAAATAAATACCATCAAAGTTGAAAAAAGTACAAATCTTTTTTTTGAAATAACAAAAGTTATTGATAACTGTACTTTTGTTAATTGAAACGTTTAATGAGGTGAGTGAAATGACAAATTATGAATGTGTTATAGCTACTAAAGAACTAATTATAAAAAAATGGGATGAAGAGATTTTAAAACATAATAATTCAGAATTATGGAAAAGTTTTAAAGAAAAGTCATTGAGAAATATTGATACAAGAATAGTTTATATGGGATTGTTAAATGGAAATATAATTACTGAATGTACAGCAATAGTATCTAAAAATGATTTAGATATGCAAAATAAAGATAGCTTAGTAGGTGATGGGAGAGCATATTTAACTGCTTTTAGAACAAATAAAGAATTTGAAAATCAAGGATATTTTTCAAAATTATATAAATTTATGGAAAATGATTTAAAAAAAAGGGGTTTTAATTATTTGACATTAGGTGTTGAACCATGTGAAATAAGAAATATACAGATATATTTTAAATGGGGATTTACAAAATATATAAAAACAGAATATGAATATTACTCATCCGATGAAAAAGCACTTGTTAATTACTATGAAAAAGGACTAATATAATAATTTATTGAAGTTATGTGATTTTTAGATAAAAAATCCTAAATATGCCACATTTTTTATAAAAACTATTGACAAAATAAAAAAATATGATAAAATATAACACGATTATTTAATTAGTGTGTTGTTAATTCGTTTTGGAGGAGGAGGACCTTATTTTAGGTCCCTCTTTTTCTATTTCTATAAAATTATTTTAATGAATTGGTTGGTGATAAATATGGAAAAAAGAGAAAAATTTTTGGAATCAAGAGACATTACAAAGAGAGAAAGTGAATATTGGGGTAATGATGATTTTAACGATATAGATGATGACTATTATAAAGCATACGAAAAAAGATACCAACAGGTATATAAACATAATTATCTTTGGTCTTCAAAAGAGCCAACACCAGATGTTATTGAAACAATATTAAAAGAAAAAATATCATCAAATGCAAAAATACTAGAACTTGGTTGTGGTGAAGGTAGGGATGCTATATTTCTTCTTAATAAAAATTATGATGTTCTTGCTGTTGATTATTCAAATACAGTTATAGAAAAATGTAAGGAATTGTCTAATTATAATTATAATGATAAATTTAAACAATTTGATATTATTAATGATACTTTAAATGATAAATTTGATTTTATTTACTCTATAGCGGTTATTCATATGTTTGTTAATAAGGAACATAGAAATAAATTTTATAATTTTATATATAGCCATTTGAATAAAAATGGTAGTGCTTTAATAGTATCAATGGGTGATGGTATAAAAGAATATAAATCAGATGTAACTAAATCATTTGATGATGTCGAAAGAGTTGTAGTCAACAATGATGAAAAAATTAATATCGCTACTACATCTTGCAATATAGTTAATTGGAATACATTTGAACAGGAACTACTAAACAATGATTTAATTGTAAAAAGAAAATGGATTTCAGAAAAAATACCTGAATTTAATCCAGCTATGTGTGTTGTTGTTTGTAGAAAGGAGTGATGATTTTATGGCATCAGTATGGCAAAATAACAAATTGTTAAGGAAATGGGAAAGAAAACATTTTAAAGAAAATGCAAATGGAGATTTTAATTATAATTTAGCTTATCCGCTAGAAGATCCTTTGGTAAATGCTATTTCAAATTATATAAATGTTAAAAAAGATTATATTTATGTTGGATCTGGAATAAGTCAATTTATCAATACTATTGTAGGCTTAAACATGTGGGGAAAAATAATTCTTCCTGAGATTGAATTTGCATTGTACAAAAGAACTGCATTATTACATGAAAAAAAATTAATTTTAATAAAAGGACTTCATACAGAGGATTTTGTAAATAATTTAAAAAAATTAAAGACAACTGATAAAGATTTATTGTGCATTTCATCTCCAAGATGGTTTGATGGAGAAAAATTTACCAAAAAACAAATAAAAGATATTTTAAATATCTATAATGGTACTTTGATAATTGATGAAGCATATGTCGATTATTCTGATGATGAAAATGGAATGCTAGATATTTGTTTAAAAAATGATAGAGTTATTATATTCAGATCATTTTCAAAAAAATTCCTTGCTTCTGGATATAGAACTGGATATATAGTAACAAAAAAACAAATAGATGGTTTGAGAAACACTATTATTCCACCTCATTCAGTAACTTCTTATTCAGAAAATTTCTTCGTAGCTTTATTGAAAGATGAAAAGATTTTAAATGCTTTTACCGAAACTAGAAATTACATAAAGCACAATAGAGACTTAATATATAACTCATTATCTAATTATAAAGATATAGAAATTATTGAATCAAAAGCTAATTTTATCACATTGATTTTTAAAGATGAAAAAATTATGAATGAAGTATATGAAAATTTAAAAGATTTAGCAGGAATACAAAAATTTAATGAAATTGTACCATTTATAAAAATATGGGTAAATAACGAATTGTTTTCACATGAAGTTATCAAAAGAGTAAAGGAAACATTACAATGATATATCTTTATACATTACCTGGAACTGCATTTAATTCTCCACAAATCAGTATTCCATTGCTTAAGGGATATTTAAAAAATAGTGGCATCACATCAAAGCAATATGACTTATCAGCAATTTTTCTAGAGAAATGTTTTACTAAAAACTACATTAAAAAATTGAGTTTAAAATATTATAATTCCTTAAATGAAAACGAAAAAAATATTATTGAAAATATAGAAAATTCTATTAAAGAACTTAAATGTAAATACATTGATACATCAAAAATAGTTTCAGCAAACTATAAAGTTCTTCAATATTTAAATATACTTGGTAATTTTTATAATATTAAATGGGGAAGAAGAGGAATAGACTTTTCTAAAAAAATATCAACTATTGATGATGTGATAGAACTTGCATTTGATAAAAATAATAGTTTGTTTGATAGAGTTTTAGAAAATGAGCAGGATTTAAAAGATGAGGATATTATATATTTGTCTATCCAATATCCTTTTCAACTAAATTATGCCATTCGCTTTTCAAAATTTTTAAAAAGTCAAAATGATAAGATAAAAATTATCTTTGGTGGAGACTATATAACACATATTAATAAAAACTTAGAAGAGTTAATGAAAAAATGTTTGTTCATAGATGGAATAACATTATTTGGGAATTATGATAATGTTGTAAAATTAATAGAAATGTTCAAAAAAAATGAAAAAACATCAAATATTAATAACACAATTTATAGATTAGGAAATAAAATTTTATTTAATTATAATATAGCTAAAGATGAGTTTTATAAAGAAAGATATGTACCTGATTTTTCTGACTTGAATTTAAATAAATATTTGTCAAATCTCAAATTAATATCTCTCACTTTAAATTATGGATGCTATCATTCACAGTGTATGTTTTGCTCAAGATATTTTTATTACAATGGCTATCACTGCTATGATATTGATAGAATATTAGAATATATAAAATTTTTATACGAAAACGAGCACATTGAAGCAATATATTTTATTGATGAATGTGTTCCACCAGATATTCTAATAAAACTATCAAAATATTTAATTGAAAATAATATTAAAATCAAGTGGATGGTAGAGACTAGAATTCATAAGAAATATCTTGATATTGCTGTTGCAAATCTACTATATGAAAGTGGCTGTCGTGAAATATCATTTGGTATAGAATCAAATAATAGACGAATTTTAAACGATATGAAAAAAGGTATTGATTTAAATGATGCAAAAAAAGTAATGAAGAATTTCTTTAATTCTGGTATATCAGTATCTGCTACATTTATGATTGGATACCCAACAGAAAATATTTTCAATATAATCAAAACATTGACATTTATTAAAAAATTTAAATATTTAGATACATTTGGATTAAGTGTATTCAACTATATGCGAAATTCTAAAATTGTAAATTTAAGTAATTTAAATGAAAGTCAAGATTTAAATTTAATTTATAGAACAACATTAGATAACTATGATGAATGTTTAAATATCATAGAAAAATTTAATAAAAATAAAAAAATCCATAAATTTATAGCTAATAGAGAAAAGATATTGTATCGTTCTGAGTATATGTATTTAGATAGGGAATTTTATAGTTTAAATTACAAAAGAGGTGAGAGTATGAATAAAAAAACAATATTTAAGAAGATTGATAAAAATGAATTAAAATCAAAAATATATTTAAAAGAATTGAAACCGGAAATGACGCAATGTAGAATTGTTCAAGTTGATAATAAGATTAAGGAAAAAACAAAATGATAAAGTATGAAAGTGTTGGTTATAATCAAAATGTTTGCCTTGATACTGTAAGTATGCCATTATATGTATATTTAGAACTAAATAATAGTTGTAATTTAAGATGTAAATTTTGTTCTGTCTCAAATAAGAGCAATAACTATATGGAACTAGATATAGCAAAAAAAATTTTAAAAGAATTAAAAGAAAATGGTATATATGATATTTATTACACTGGTGGCGAGCCTTTGCTTTATCCAAATTTTAAGGAACTTGTTGAGTATGCATCTGAATTGGGACTGAGACAAACTCTTTTAACGAATGGAATACTATTAAAAAAATATCAAAATATTCTTGAAAAAATATTATGTATATGTGTTTCACTTCACGGTAGTAAACAAATTCATAATGAATTAACGAATTCTAAATGTTATGATGAAGTATTAGCTAATATCGAGTTGGCGAAGAAACTAACTAATGTAAAAATTAATTATACTGTTATTAGCGATAATCAAGATATTGATGAGATGACATTTGTTTTGGATTATGGTAAAAAGAATAATATTCCAATTTCGTTCGCTAAATATAATAATATTGGCGAAGGAAAAAATAATAAGTGCTATATTGATATTAATAAGTTTGTAAAAAATTTAGATTTATTAAAAAAACAAGGATATAATTTTTCTATTAATGATTGTATTGCACCATGTACTATAGAAGATGAATATTTATATTTGACACATGGGTGTGGTGCTGGATATTTGTTTTGTAGCATTGATTATTGTGGAAATGTGAAAATATGTCCTAGTTCTTCAAACTTCGTAGGAAACATAAAAAAAGAGAGTTTTAAAAAAATTTGGAACCAAAGCTCTATGAAAGATTATAGAAAATTTCAATGGATTCCAGAATACTGTAAGGTGTGTAAAAATTTAGTAAGATGTAGGTGCGGATGCAAAATCGAGCTAGGTAATAAGATGAATATGCTTAATGACTTTTTGGTAAAAAATGAAATGGAAGAAATCTGGAATAAAATAAAAAATAAGCATATGAAAGTAAATATTTCTATATTAAGGAAAGAAGGAAAAGATTTTATTAGTTTATCAAATCCACCAAGAAAATATAATTTAGAATCAATGAATGTGATAAAAAAAATAAATGATGGAATAAAACTAAAAGAACTTGAAAAATATAAAAATTTAATAATTGCTTTATATAGAGATGAAATAATAAAGGAGGATGACTAAATGTTAAAGAGAAAGCTAAAAGATCAAAGAAATTTGATTCTTTGGAATGGAAAATATTATGTTGTTAATGATTTGACATTTGAGCTACTTGATATGTTTGACAAAAATATTAAATTAAAAGATATTGCCAAAAGAACTGGCTACAATCAAAAAGAGTTAAAAATTTTATATTCAGAAATAGAACAAAAATTATTATCTAAGGACTATTATGAGGATAACTTAAAATTAGATACTCCAATTAAAATTCAATGGAAAATTACTAATAAATGTAATTTAAAGTGTAAGCATTGTTATTTGGGAAAATTGGATGGATTTGAACTTCCTTTTGAAAAGGCAGATGAAATAGCAGATACAATAATTAATTCAAATGTAATGGAGGTTACAATATCTGGTGGTGAATGCTTAACATATAAAGGGATAGAAAAAATAATTAAAAAATTCCTTATAAATGGAATTAAAGTTGATGTGTTTACCAATGCCTTATTATTAAAAAATGTACTAGATAAGATTGATTCAGATATTTTAAACAAAAGTGCCTTATTATTTTATGTTAGTGTTGATGGATTGAAAAGTAGTCATGAACAAATAAGAGGGAAAAATACATTTGATAAAACGATTGAAAATATTAAATATGCTATTGAAAAAGGTTATCCAGTAGTAACAAATACAGTTATAAATAAAATCAATTATTGTGATATAATGGATATGATAGTTTTATTGAAGCAAATGGGAGTTAAAGATGTGCAACTATCAAATCTAATTGTTCAAGGAAGCGCTGACAACAGTATGAAAATTTCACTTTCAGAACAAATGGCATTGAAAGAGAAAATCAATGATTTATATAAAGAACATCCAGAATTTGGATATATATATTATTCAGAAGTGCCAGATAGTGATGGAGTAAGAAAAGTATATTCTTTAAGTAATGGTAAAAAGGATTTTATAGGAAATGATAATTGGAAATGCACTGCTGGTGTTGCCAGAGTAACCATAGATTCAAATGGAAAAGTTTATTGTTGTCCATTTATTAAAGACAGTTATCTTGGCGATTTAAATAAAGAAAATTTATCTGAGGTATGGGACAATGTTAATAGATTTAAATTCTTAAAAAGATTATCAGAAGAAAATACTGATAGAGTTTGCTTAGCAATAAAACAAGGAAAGAAAGGTGAAAGAGAATGATAAGATTAGAGGAGTTTAAGGATTATAAAAAACTTTTGGAGGCTACTATAACAAACAAAGCATTCAGAAGTCGTATGATGTTTGAAGGAATAGAAGATAGGGATTTTGCTAGAAGAATATTAAAATATATTAGTGCATTAAATAAAGGAATAAACTCTGATGAATTAGATAATATTTTAAATAATATTAGAAAAGACACAGAAGAATATTATGAAAAATCACAAAAAGAAGAAGATTTAAATAAAAAAGTATCTTACGCATTAAGATCTCTTGCATATTTTTACTTTTTGGAGAGTATGGATGAACATTCAATATTAAGTGATAGTATTATTGACGAAATTCAAAAAAAATATCCTGATGATTATTTAAATATAATATCTCAAATTGATAAAGCTTATTTATCTATCGATACAAAAGAAAAAACTAAATTATCTGACAATAATTTGGTGGTATCAGATGACTTATTAAAAAAGTATATCATTTTAAAACAATGGCAAGATAAACAACATCACTTTTTTGAAGAAGGTTATGGAAAATATTTAGAAAAGTTACAACAAGTATATTGTAAAGATGATTCTATGGATTCATTTTCATTAGAGCAATTTACCCTTAGAAAAAGATTATTTGATTCACTGGCAGAAAAAAAGATATTGGATTTAGATACATGTAGTATTTTAAGTGAATTATATATAAAAAAATTTGTTGTAAAATTTATAGGTGGAAAAATGTATGGCTTGTCTGTTCTAAATAGTAAAGGGATAAAAGTACCATTTAGTATGGTTGTTCCAACTGGCGTTAATGTAACTACTGAAGATTTAAAATTTTTGGAAGAAAAGTATGATCATTATTCAGTAAGAAGTTCAGCAGATATAGAAGATGGAGAAAAAAATTCTTTCGCTGGTATGTTTGATTCATATTTAAATGTTTCTCCTAAAGATGTGTTAGAAAATATTGTTAAAGTAAAAGACTCAATAAACAATGAACGTTTAAAAGAGTATATTCAAGTTAATGGTCTTGATCAGCCACATATGGCTGTTGTTATACAATCATTTAAAGAACCAACTCATGCTGGGGTTTGGATAGGTAATTCCGATAATTCTGGTGTTCTTGAATGGGTTGAAGGCAATGGTGAAAAATTAGTGTCTGGCTCAAGTACACCTCATTCTGAAATATGGAATGAAGGTAGATGTGCTAATTCGTTAGAATTAAATAATCAACCAATTGGAAGCAAAATGTTGGAGTATCAACAAAAAGTTGGTAGTAATGCAGATTTTGAATGGATGATTTTGGATGGAGAATTAATTATGCTACAATTTAGACCTGTTACAAAAAAGGTAATTGTTAGTAATGAATATGGAACTTCAAAAGAAGAAGGGTTATTTGGAATACCTGCAGCACCTGGCATTGTATCTGGAGAGGGAAGATATTTAGATTCACTAAGTGATGAAATAGTTGCTAACAAAATATTACTAGCAATGATGACTGATCCAGATTGGTTACCACATTTAATGAATTCCAAAGGAGCTGTTACTGCATATGGAGGTTTTCTCTGCCATACTGCTATTGTATGTAGAGAATTAGGAATTCCATGTGTAACCGGAATAGGTGAGGAAGCTCTTGAAGAATTGTGTAATCAACATGACGTAATTGAAGTTAATGGAAATAATGGTAATGTTAAAGTTCTTGAAAAAAAAAGAAGAATGATTTAGCACAAAATTATTGAAGTGAAAGGTGGTGAAACAATGATAAATTTCATAAAGAAATTATTTAAAAGAAATAGTAATCTTTTAATTAATTTAAATAATGTAAATAAGACATTATCTATGTCTATGGCTGGAAATGGTAACTGTTCTGACTGTTGCTAATAAAAACAGCATAATAAAAAAAGCCGTTAGGCTTTTTTATTATATACCAATGAATCATTATTAACAAATTTAGGATTTAGACTCGATAAATATTCCCTTGGATTATTAATAATATATTGAATATATTTGGTAATATTTTCATCTTTGACATTATAGTATTCCTTATTTGTAATACAATTAACTGTTATTTTATAGGTTAGTATTTTTTGCTGATTTAATTTAAAGTTTTCTATTTTATATTGTAATAGTTGCTGAAGTTCTTTGGTTTTAGAACATAAAATGCATAAAACCATTAATAAACTAGTAAAGTCTAATTTATAATAATCACTTATCTCGTTTGTATGAAATAAATCAGATGGTTTAATCATTTCATCATATTTTAATAATTTATTATTATTTAAAAATATATTGATAAAATAAAGCATTTCTTTCTTTGAAACTTCTAGTATATGTGTGTAAGTATATTTAAGCTTATCATAATTTTTATTAACATTTAAATCTTCAATATCATAGCAATCAACAGTTGTCATATATGGAATATAAACTCTATAAGTATCAAATCCTAAATTGTTATAATCAATTACATATATATTTTCCTTAATTAAAAATTTTAAATAATTTAATACTTCCTTATTTGAAGTTAGATAATCTTTGAAATGTAATTGTGATATATTAATATAACTGTTATTAAAAAAATTTTTTGTTAAATAACCATTGTTGTTATTAAAACATCTTAACCAATTATATGATCTAAATGATGCACCATACTTTTGTATTAGCTCTTCTGCTTTTAAATTAGGAACCATCTTTTGTTTTAATTCCTTAAAATTTACTCCCTGCATCATTTCTGTTATGCATCTTGATAGTGCAATATTAAATGATGTATCCGAACCCATTGTAAATGTATATTTATTGTGTTTTTTATCAAATAACAAAAATCCTATTACAGGATACTTTCCTAAAGAACAATCTTTTATATAATACTCAAATCCCTTCTTTTTTAGAAGAACTAACATTTTCTTATTTTTTTCTGTAAGTGGGTATGAGGATATATCTATATTTCTTATTAAAATATTTTCTTCCAAACATTTTTGATAGCAATGACGCTCAAATATTTCAAAAATTGCTTGATTAACTGCTTCTTCAAAAGTATTACCAGATGCTAATCCATTAGTATGGCAGAATGAACAAATTGCATTAATTGGTATTAATTCTTTTTTATTAGTTTTAATATTGGTAGCTTCTGATACATTGAAGTATATTTTGTTTAAATCAAAAAAATTTTTTTTATATTCATTAGATGCCATATTGAGTAAAATTTCATATATATTATGTTTTTTATCAATAATATTTGTTTTAATTCTTTTTTTATTTAACATATTGCTTTGTAATCTTTCAATTAATTCGGCATATGCTGAAGCTTTTGCAAGTTCTAATGTTGTTCCTTTTCCGTTAGCACCCTTACCATTATTTAATTCTAATCTTATAGAATATGATCCACGTAAACTTCTTTTTAATCCTTTTTCAGAAATTTGATAGTTATTTGTTTTTAAAATATCTTTTATTATTTTAACTGTTTCTGAAGGTTGCCTATCCTTTCTTGAATTTGCACAGTTTTCATATGAAATTGTATTATGATTTTTAGTCGAATAATAATATGTTATAATCTTTAAAATATCAGAATGGGCATTAATTTCGGATACTTTTGATATTATATTTATGTTTTTGTAATTTTCCTTTTCTATTAATGATTTTATTTTATTATCCATTATAATTGTTTTACAATCACTGAGAATTAAATAATTTATAATATGAGATATATTTTGAGAATTTAATTTATTTTTTTTAATATAAAAAATCAAGTATGTATTATTTGGTAGATTTAAATAATCTATTTTTTTTGAAGTAGTAATAATACCAACATTCATTATATATCACTTCCTTTTAAGTAAAAATAATCGTATATATTATACAATATAATCTTTTAATTTACAATTTGTTAGATGAAATTTGTGCATAATAGTTGAAGTTTTTTTGGAAATATGTTAATATATATAGTCAAATGAGGGGATTTTATGTCTAAAAAAATAATCGCTTGTGGTGGTGGCAACATTGGGGAAGAAGAAAATGGATTTTTAATGCCATATGAAACACAATTTTTTGATGAAGAAATAATAAATTTGTCTGATGCTAGAAGGCCGAAAATTCTATTTTTGGGACTTGCTGATCCTGAAAACATAAAGAAATATTTTTATTACTTTTCTAATGTGTTTTCTAAAAGATATGGATGTCTATGTAAGTGTTTAGAATTATCTGATTTACATAATAATCAAAAAATAAATGATATATTTGATTGGTGTGATGTTGTTTATATAGGCGGTGGAAATACATTTACCTTAGTAAATTTATGTCGTAATTATGGGATAACTGATAAATTGTTGCTGGCATACAATCAAGGAAAGGTAATGAGTGGAATTTCAGCTGGAGGTATGTGTTGGTTTAAGTATGGTAATTCTGTTAATCCTAATAATAGGGGTAAGCTTATTAAACAAGATTGTTTTGGCTTTAAAAATATGGTATTTGCACCACATTGTGATGAAATAAATGGTCATTTTGAAAATGTTGAAAATTTAATATTAGATGAAAATTTGGTGGCACTTTCTTTATCTAATTGTAGTGCATTAGAAATTGTTGATGATAAATATAGACTTTTAAGTTCGTCATCATCAATAGATAAATATAAAATAGAACCATTTGCCATAAGAAGTTTTTGGAAAGATAAAGATTATATAATGGAAGATATGAGTTTAAATGAAGATTATTCAAATTTATCTGAATTATTAAATCCAAGTTTTTTATATAATACTGATGTAAAAGATAATGTAAAAAGATTACTTAAGAGAAGAAATATTTATTTTAAATAAAAAAAGCTTTCATTGTTGAAAAGCTTTTTTATTCAATTATTAATTTATCAATAGAATGTTTGAATTTTTTTGCTATTTTATATATTATTTCAGTTGGAATTAATATTTTATTAGTTTCATAAGAAGAATAACTTGATGAAGATATTTTTAAAAAAGAATAAATATCTCTTTGTTTTAAGTTATTTTCAACTCTTAATTTTTTTAAATTTTTTCCAATATTATTAATATTTTCTTTTATTAAACAGTAATAATCATTTTCTTTTGTTAAACCAGTTATATAATCAATAGAACATTTATAATAATTACATATTTTGATTAGCTGTTTTAATGGAATGGTATTTTTTCCATTTTCCCATCCCGTATAAGTGGATCTTTCCACATTTAGTATATTTGCAACATCTTCTTGCTTCAAGCTATTGAGTTTTCTTATTTCTCTTAATTTTATAAATTTCATTTTTAATCTTCGACTAATATATCTTTCTTTGTTCTTCCAAGTATCCAATCAATAGAGTGATTACTAATTTTAGATAGATTAATTAATATTTCAGATGTTATTAATTTTTCTCCTCTTTCATAACTTGCTAAAGCAGAGAATGAGCAATTTAATATACTTCCAAGTTCACGTAGTGAATAATTTAGTTCTTTTCGTATCATTAATAGTCTTTGACCAATTTCTTTTAAATTTAAGTTTGTTGTTTTTGTTATTTCTAATCTTCTATTTGTTAGTTTAAGTATGTAATCTATATTAACTTTGTAAAAATCAGCTAACTCTATCATTCTTTTTGTTGGAATGGGAATTTTATTATGTTCCCATTCGGAATAAGTTGATTCAGAAACATTTAGTAATTTTGCAATCTCTTTTGATTTTAAATCCATTTCATCCTTTAGAATTTCTAGTCTATTTTCATTCATAATACATCACCCATACAATAATTTTTACATTTTATTTTGTATTATTTGTTTTTCTTCTCTAAATATGCACAAAATGTGATATAATATTATGTAGAAGTATTATGAAAGGAACGTTTATTATGAAAAAAGAGATGGTAAAAGAATTAATTGATGAGTCAAAAGAGATAATAAAAGTGTTAGATGATGAATCAAAAGAAGAAAGTCTTGCGGAAAAAGTTATTGATTTATGTTTATGGTATCAAATTGAAGATTCTCATAATATGATTAAAATATTTGAAAGTGAAATTAAGATACTTGAAATGCAAAAAGAAATGATTTTAAGTAACTGTACTTTTAAATTTCAAAGAAAAAAAGTAGAGAAAGAATTAGAAGGAATAGATAAAAAAATATATAGATTATATGAAAATGTTGGGGAAGAAATCACACTTATAGAAAGAATGAAAGATGCTATTGCAGGAAGAAAAGATGATGAAAATAAAATTGATGACAATACTAATGATTTAATAAGCTACTATGATTTATTATCTTATTTAAAACATGGAATTATATTTAAAAAAATTTCTCTAAATGAATTTAATAAAGAGATATTTTATATTTATGACAATGAAGGAAACTATGTTATTGAAGATAAAACAAAGGTAGGAGATCAATTTACTTCATATCTTGGGGAGTTTGATTCTGACAATAACAAGTTTAAAAAGAACATAAAAATAATAGAAAAGTAAATTATTAAATAAAAATGTGATATAACTTTTAAGAGTATGGTGGTTAGTGTGAGAGGAAATGATGATGTAAGATTTTATGTAATTTTGTTAATTATACAGGTAATATTGTCAATAATATATGCTGTTTATATAATTGTTGATGAAAGAAAAAAATGGCAAAAAAGAGAGTTTTTTAAGTATACACTTCGTTATGAAATGGATTATTTTCTATATATAGATATGGTTAAAAAAATGAGAATAGTGTTGTTTAAAAAGAAAATGCAATTATTTTTGTTAAGCGTTTTGGTATTATTAAGGAGGATGTTTGTATGGAAGAAGAATTAATAATTCCAATTTTATTCTTTTTTATAGCTGCTTTAGGTGGCATATGTTTATTGATATTTTGTTTTAGAAAAAATGATGATGGCTATGATTATGATAAAATTATAAGAATGATGCATGAGCAAACTGAAGAAAATTTGGATGCACTTTCAAAGATGAATAAAGAAAAAGATAAGATAGAAGAAAAAATAAGAGATAAAAAGAAAAAACTTGGCATGAAACTTGTTGATAAATAA
The DNA here is from genome assembly GCA_934122395.1 of uncultured Bacilli bacterium. Lineage (GTDB taxonomy): Bacteria > Bacillota_I > Bacilli_A > RF39 > UBA660 > RGIG3091. The sequence continues at coordinate 21,091 of CAKOWQ010000001.1, forward strand.
TATATGGTATTTGATTATGAATATGAATGATGTAAATGAAAGATTTAAGGTTATACTTTTTGTGATATTAGCTGTGCTTGTGATTATTTATGTTATATATGCGATAATCGAGGGAATAGTAGCACTTATTACAATATATAAGATAAATAAAAATAAGGAATTTTGACATATAAAAAGATTAATGCTTATTTAGCATTAATCTAATTTTATCTTTTTTTTGAAAGAACAATTCTATGATTGTATTTATCAAAGTCTATTTCTCTAGTTGAATAATTATATAATCTTTCTAATGAAATCAACTTATTTGGAAGAGTTTGATTTTCATCCAAGCAACTTAAATATAATTCAATAAATTCTGCTGGTGGGTTTTCTTTTTTTATTGCATGTCTATAATCATCATTTAACATAGTTTTAAGTGCTTTTGTTCTTGATACTCCTGGTAGTCCATAATAAGAAAAGTAAAAGTCCTTAATTCTTTCTAAAGCTAAGTGATATGCATGGTTTGCGTAAATGTCATTTTGCTCTATTAGATTTTTTAAATCATCAAAGAAATTATTAATTATTGCTAGCTGTTCTTTGGCTTCTTCTTCAGATAGACATGGCATAGGCAAAGAATGTATAGCTTTAATATAATCTTGCAATGTTTTAATTTTACCATTTTTATCTAAAATAATATCACCATACACTATCATAGATACTACAGCATTTCCTTGATTTTTAAATTCGTTCAATGTCTTTGAATACATACTTTCTAATCTTTTTTCAAAGTATTCAATTCTAATACCATCTATAAGTGCTGAGCCCCTTATTTCTTCTTCTAAGTTATTATTAAATATAATTTGCAAATCAATATCAGAAAATTGATTACCAAATCCAGTTTGATTGCTACCGTAAAAAATAATACCTTCAATATCTTTACTGCTTAAATACCCCATTTTATTCACAAATTCCATAATTACATTTGTGAATTTTTGCATATTTTTCCTCCTGACTATATATTATAACATTTATATATAGAAAAGTCGCAAAATTTACGTAAAATGTATAAAAATAAGCTTGAAATGTTATTTTGTTAACTTGTATGATGTTTTCGTGAAATATTATCATATATTTTTTTTACTCAAAAATATTGTTTAAAATAAAAAATAGGTGTATAATAATAGACCAATCGAGAAAGGAAGTTTTATATGAATTTTTATCTAAATCTTTTTTTGTCTAACAATAATTTAAAATATGAAGTTGAATCTTCTAATGGCATAATTCCAACAGTTGAAAATAAAAATGATAGAATATTAGAAAGAGAAAGTAGAACAGTAGATAATGTTAGATTAAATATAGTAATGTTTAATTTAGCTTATCCAAAAGCAATAGAAGATGTGGTTAATACTCCTAACGATATAATGGAACAACATTATGATACATCTTTGATTTTAGAAATATATGATGATAAAGAAAAGAAACTTTATACATTTTATGATTTGCTTTATTCTACTAACAAATCATTAGATAATGCAACGATTGAATATAATAAACTACATGAAATAATTTTTAGTTCTGATAATGCGAAAGATCTGCTTAATAGTATAGTAGAATTGACAAAATAACGAAATAACACGAAAAAAACCAAATTTGACATGAAATGACATGAATTTGACACGAAAAAGACTTGCTTTCTACACGTCAAGTAGTATAATAGAGTAAACTTGAAAAAAGTATGTCCTAAGAGATATTACTTTCTTTAAGTTTTTATTAATTCAACATTGTTTATGCTCTAAAAATGTGCTTTTAGGGCTTTTTTTGGTGCAATTACAAAAAAATGATAAAAAATGCTTGACAAATCCTAATAAAAGTAGTAGAGTAAATCCCCTAATTAAAAAAGCGAAGAGGTTTCTAAAGCGGCTTATTATTAGGAAATAAGTTTAGGTGGTGAAACAAATGAAAAGATTATTATCAAGAAAGGGATCAAACAATTATTTTATTCTAACGCAAGTAAAAACAAGTTGTGATTTTTTAGTGTCTTATTTAGTGAATATTTTTATTGAAAGAGAGAAATGCCTTAGGGCTAATTTCCCTCTTTTTTCTTAATTTAGGATTTATAGGGGGTTAGCTATGGTTGAACCAATAGTTTTAGAGTTTAAGATTGATGATATTTATATTGATAATCCTTTATTATCAAAAAATGATTTACTAAAATATGATACTGAATATTGCTATGAAAAAGTTACAAAGGAAATTGATAAGTTTATTAAAGCTCAACTTAATTTTCCAAACATTAAAAAACCAACGATAACTTGTAATTATGAAGTTAGGTATGAATGTTTTGTTCCGAGAAAAGTTGATAAAGTAGGAGATTATGTAACAAAGAAAATTACACAAGAAGAACAAATTAGGGAATTGTATAGTGAAATAACCTCTTCACTAAAGTTTTTAAGTAAACTAGAATTTAAATATTTCTTAATATGTTTGTATTATAAGGAATCACAAGCAGAGTTTATGAGACAAACCGGTGCTACAAGAACTTCATTTTATCAAATTAAAGATAGTTGTGTTGTGAAGATGGCTGGTGCTATGGGATACACAAAAGAAATTTAAAATCAGTATAGTGAAATGACTATACTTTTTTTATTGAGTTTAAAGTGATCTCGTAAAAAAAACTTAAATAAGATCAAGAAAGTGAGGTGATCAAATGGAACAAATTAAAATATCATTATCGCATGATACGAAAGACAGTGTAGTGAGAAGATCTACAGAACTTGGATTATCTAGTACATCAGAATATTTTAGACTACTAGCTGATTTAGATATTTCAGTTCAAAGATACCAAAGTTTAGTTACATATATTAATTTACTTTATAATAGAATCTGTGAAACTCAACAAAAACTTGGTATTTATGCAACACCTTTACAAGAAGTGCCAATTATTAATTTGCAAAATATGTCTTAGGTGCTGACTTTTTTTGAAATCCGTGTTAAAATTATTTTAACAAAAGGAGGGATTTCTTATGAAAAGAAAGAAAATAATACCTCTTGTGTCTATTGTAATATTAATTGTACTTATAGTAGTAGGTGGTACAACATTGTTTATTTTTAAAACAAGGGATAAAGAAAATAATGTATCTAAAAATGAAAAAACACAAATTATAGAAAAAACTAATGAAACATTAAGTGAAGATGAAATTATTAATTCTGAAGATGAATTACCTATTGATAATGATGTTATAACTAATGAGAATCAAGTTGAAGAATCTAAAAATAATAATTCTTCTAATGAAACCAAAAGTAATAATGATCTTAATAGTAAACAAGAAGTTGGTAATAAAACAAATGATACCAATAATAAAATTGATGATAAAAGTTCAACTATAATTGAAGTTTCAGAAGAAGATACAAAAAAGAATGATGATCCAACTCAAGATGAAGAATACAAAAGAATAAAATCTACTTGTGAGTTTTTTACAAGAGAGGAATGTCAAAAGGCATTACCTGATATTCAATTAAAATATTTAGATGATGAACATGATATGGTCTCTGCTTCTTGCAAGAGTTTTGCTTATAAAGGACAAATAGTAGGTTATAGAGTTCTTTTAACTTATGGAGATGGAAAATTCTTTTATAATAATTAAATATATGATGGCACAACTGAAAAGGTTGTGTTTTTTAAAGGGGGAAAATAAAAATTGAAAAATAAATATAAGTTGGCACTAATGTTTTTTGTTAGTGTCTTTTTTATGCTTGCTGGTTATACAGAAGTATCAGCAGCTACATTAACTCAAACACCAGTTGATAATTGGTATTATACAAGACGTGGTGGAGGAAAACCTTATATGTCTGCACAATGGAATTTGTATGATTTAGATGGTAAAACTGCTTATTGTATAGAACCAGGAGTTGATATTACAACTTCTGATTATGAAGGAGCAATCGGTTGGATTAATTCTCCTTATTCTGATGAAGTTAATAGAAAAATTCAATTATATGGATATTATGGATATAATTATCCTGGACATGGAAATTTAAGATATAGAGCAGCAGCTCAATCATTAATTTGGGAAGCTACTGGTGGGCAAATAATTGAATTTTGGACAGAAAAATATGGAAATGGAAATTTCATAAATTTAAATGCTGAAAGAAATGAAATTTTAAGATTAGCAAGTACACATTATGAGGTTCCTATATTTGACAGTGATACTAAAGACGCAGTAATAGGGGAAACAACAACTTTTACTGATACAAAAGGTATATTATCAAATTTTGATGTAGTAAAAAGTTCAGATGCTAGTGTATCTATTAATGGAAATACTTTATCAGTTACACCGAATGTTGTTGGAAATATTACTGTTGTGCTAAAGAAAAAAACATATACACAAGATCCTACCATTATTTTTGTAGGTAAAGATGCTACTTCGCAAAAGATGGGAATGTTTGGAGTTGATGATCCGGTCTTGGTAAGAGTTAAACTAAATGTTGTTGGTGGTTCATTAAAAATTAATAAAAAGGATTTAGATACTAAATTAAGTAAACCACAAGGAGATGCAACATTTAAAAATGCTGTTTATGAATTGCTTGATGAAAACTATAATTTTATAACAGATTTGATTATAGATGATTCTTTTAGTGCTAAAACAGATAAAATTTTATCACCAAATAAAATATATATATTACGAGAAAAAACAGCAAGTGAAGGATATTTACTTGATAAAACAGAATATAGATTTAAAATTGATAGAGATAATCTTGATATTGAGATGGATGTTTATGAGGACGTTATAGAAAAAACAGTAAATATTTATAAAGTATTTGCAGATGATTCTACGACAATATTAAAGGGTGAGCCTAATGTTTCGTTTGAAATATATTTGAAGTCAACTGGAGAGTATTATAAAACAATTAAAACTGATGAAAAGGGTTTTGTATCTGTTAAGTTACCTTATGGTAAATGGATATTTAAACAAGTATCTTCAACATCAGGCTTTGAGAAAGTTAAGGACTTTGAAATAGTGATTAATAATGATTCAGATGAAGATATAACTAAAATAATTTCTAACGCTGAAATTAGAGCAAAATTAAAGCTAATAAAAGTTGATAGTGAATCACGAAAAATATTAGTTAGAGATGGAATTAAATTTAGAATTAAAAATCTTGATACAGGAGAATATGTGTGTCAAAACGTTACATATCCAGGTCAAGAAAAAATCTGTGTTTTTGAAACAAAAGATGGTATGTTTATAACTCCTTATGTTTTAGGACATGGAAATTATCAAATAGAAGAATTGGAAGAGCAAAGTATTCTTGGATATGTTTGGAATAATGTACCACTAAGATTCAGTATTGATGAAAATAGTAAATTTATTCAAGATGATGAATTTGGACTTATGCTAGAAGTTCAATTTGAAAACAAAGAGGTTAAGGGAGAAGTTGAGATTAAAAAGGTTGGTGAAAAACTAGTTATAGAAAATGGAACATTTAGATATGAAGAAATAGAACTAGATGGAGTACATTATGACTTAATTGCTGATGGTGATATTTATGCTGGAGATGGTACATTAATTTACAAAGATAAACAATTAATAAAATCTTTTGTTACAAAAGATGGATATTTTAAATTAACCAATCTATATTTAGGTAAATATTGTTTAATTGAAACTAAGACAGTTGGAAACCATGTATTAAATAGTAAACCATATTGTTTTGAAATAAAATACAAAGATCAATATACTGACATAATAAAATTAACAATAAATCAAAAGAATTATTTATCAAAAGGTGATTTTGAATTATCTAAAGTTGATTTATCTACTGGTGAACCTGTTGAAGGTGCTTTAATTGAAATCTATACAGAAGATGATATTTTAATTTATAGTGGAAGAACTGATAAGTTTGGAAAACTTTATGTAAAAGGCTTGGAAAGTGGTAAAAAATATAAGTTTGTTGAAAAGGAAGCGCCTGAAGGATATATATTAAATGATGAGATTCATGAGTTTGAGATTTTAAACAATGGAGATATAGTAAAAGATACTTTATCAAATGAAAAAATTGTTATTGATGTGCCAAATACATTTGCTAATGATTACAAAATATTAATACCAGTTTCATTATGTGGATTAGGTATTGTGTTAGTTTTACTTTCAAGAGATAAAAGAAAAAAGAAATAAAATATTAAAAGGGGGAAATTATGAATAGTGAAAATAAATTTACAGTAATAGGGAGACTTACAAAAGAGCCTATATTAAGAGAAACAAAAGATGGAACAAAAGTTACTAATGTATGTGTAGCATGTGAAAGGGATTATAAAACTAAAGAAGGCGAAAAGATAGTAGATTTTCTAGACTTTACTTTATGGGATAAAAATGCCGAGAAAATATGCAATATTAGTAAACAAGGTTCGTTAATATATTTAAATGGTTATAATACTATTAAAAATTATGGTACTGAGGAAGAACCTATTAAGGCTTTCAATCCAATAGTAACAACTTATAAGCATTTAGCTTATTCACTTTCAAATCCAAAGGAAGAAAAAGAAACTTCTGATGAAATGGAAAAATAATGATAGATAAAAGTAAAAAATATTCATTAAATGAATTACTTGATATTTATGATATGTATAATATTGATTTTAAATATTATGGTAATAACAAAAATGGAGAATTAGAATTGTATTTAAAAACTGATGCTGATAAAGTGTCAGTTTTTAAGTCTATATCAAAAATATCAAAATATGACTATTTAAAGTTAAGTGAAAAAGAAGCTAGAAATCTATATTTTATATATGATAGAGAGGTGAATGAGTTGGAATTAGATATAGTGGCAGTAGTTTTACGAACTAGTGATGTTAATATCCCAGCAGGTAGATATACTTTAAAATCACTTGATAAACTAACTAAAGAACAAGATGCAGAAGAACGAAGTGAAAGTGAATTATCAGATGGTATTGCTTATATTATAGTTGATAATAATACAGCATGTACTTTGTATGATGATGTTTATTTGTTCGGAAAGAATCAAGATGGTTTGATTGCTAGTTTAGAAGAAAGGATAAAAAATGAAAAAGATGGGTTAATACATGATAATTTAAAATTAATACTTAATTATTTTAATGATTTAATAAAAGAAGAAAAAGTATTATAAGAAGGGGTTGGTTGATATAAAAAAGAATAAAAAGATTGTATCTATTATAAATGATATTAAAAAAAATAGTATAAAAGTTATGACAGTAGTTATGAGCTTAATATCATCTTTTTTTCTAACAACTAATGTATATGCTGTTGAAAAAATAGAAGGTGGTAATGTAACTATTGAAAGTCTTGGAGCGATAATTAAAAGTTTAGCTACTAAAGTTCAGATATTTGGTATAGTTTTGTCATTTATTGCTTTAGTTGTTTTTGTAATTCAATTTATAATTGGAGATGATGAAACAAAACAAAGAAGGAAAAAAACTATTCTTTATACATTAGGGGGAGTAGCACTTTTAATCTTAGTTCCTTCTATTATCAATTTTGTTATTGATATATTGGGGTAATATGTTTCAGATATTAAGTATAAGTAGTGATATTAAATATGGCGTTTTAGATATATTAAGAGGCATAGGAATAGGGATAGTTAATATTATATTTTCAACAATCGATACTCTTTATAATGTAGCACAAAAAATAAATAGTTTAAATTTTATTCAGATGTTGGAAAATATAGAAAATTCACCATTTACAAAAATATTCAATGCCTTTTTTATATTATCTTTTGTCGTATTATTACTATTTTCTGTTTGGAAAATATCATTTAGAATATTAGATGCAGATAATAATGAACAACCATTATTTGAAATTGCTAAAGAAATAATCAAATGTGGTTTTTTAATATTTAGTATATACTTGATTTTCAATACTAGCATCAATTTAGGAATTAATTTATCTAACTCTATTTATAACAATTTTAACACAGAACAATCAACAATAGGCGATAAAATGAAAAGTGCTTATTTAAGTATAAATGAATCTTGTTATATGGTTAAAGATGGAGAAAAAGTTGATAAAGAAAACGTTAAAGATATAAAAGAATATTTGGATGGCTATGCTGATACAAGCAAAGCAAACACTATGGAGGATTTTGAAAAATTGATTAGAAATGATACTATTACAGCTAGTGATGTATCAGATTCAGGTGCTTTCTCATATCGTTGTACAATCTATAAAAAGGGGTTATGGAATGATGGACAAGATTATGCTTTCTCCTATAACTTTTTATTTGGAATAGTAATAGGAATTATATTTTTATTTAGTGTTGGTTTTGCAGTTTTGATGTTAGGTAGAAGGCAATTAGAATTAGCATTTTTAATGACAATTTCACCACTTGTAATTGCCACATCTGTTGGTAGAAGAGAACAACGATCGGCTTTATATCAACAATTAGCATCATTAGTTTTACAAGCAGGTGCAATGATGTTATTAATTGGTCTAACTTCTATAATGTTTAATGCAATTCAAAATAGTGTAGAAATAAATAGTTTAGATTATTTTACAAAAACAGTTGCACAATCAATTTTATATTTAGGTTGTGCTATGATGCTTATGACAGGTTGTACTTCTTTAAATCGTTTTATTGGTGATAATGTATCTGCTAACTCTGGTAGAGATATGATTATGGCTATGAGAGGTTTAACAGGAGGAATAGCTGCTGGAGGAACACTTATGGCTGGAACTTTAGGAGCAATGAAAAATACTACTATTGGTGGAGTAAAAGCAGGTAAGGGTATAGGACAACTTGCTAAAGGTGGTTTTCAAGCTTTAAATGGAATGAGACATGGTCTTGCAAGTGTTAATCCTAAGGCAAATGCAAGATTATCAAAAGGTTTTAATAATCAAGTAGGTAAAGGATTAGCACAAATGATGAAAGGTCAAATGATGCAAGATAGTAAAAATCCATTAGCAAGAGCTTATGGAAGAATGTTGGATGCTAAAGGTGAAAGTAATATTGCAGATGCTGCGAAAAAATGGGATTTTTCTAACGATAAATATAATGTTGATTATATTAAAGGCGGAGTATCATTAGCACAACAAGGTATTAATAATATCAAATCAGGTTTTGGTGGTGCTTTTGATAGTATAAAAAATATAGGAAATCCACATAGTCATAGATATAGAAGTCGTCCTAATATTATGGATTATGGTAATGAAAAAGATAGTATATAAAAAGGGGGAATTTGGTTGTACATCACACTACAGAGTATAAAAAGAAATTTAGGATTATTTAATTTAGAATTGGAAGATATAATTATAGGATCGATATTTGGTCTAATCTTTACAATTCTTTTTTTATTACATCTATATACTCTTGCAATAATTGTTATATCTATTGGAGTATTAGCATTAATTCCTATGGATTTTAGTAAGTGTAATAGAATGTATAAATTATTTGGTTTATTTACAAAGTTTATGTTTAAAAATAGAAATTACTATTTTTATAAAGACTAAAGTTAGGGGGTTGGTTTTTATAAATAAATTATTAGATAAAATTAAAGAATACAAAAATAAAAAAATAGAAAAAAGGATAAATAAAATAAAGAAGAATAAAAAAGATATTTATTTATCAAAAGGGATTTTGAAAAAGAAAGTTCAAAATTCACAATGTTTTACAAATATTAAAGATATAAGTGATAATGGTATTATTACATTAAAAAATGGTGGATATGCACTTATGTATAGTGCTAATCCGATTGACTTATCATTAACTAGTGATAAAGAACAAAATACATTTTTTCATATTTTGTCTAAATTATACAGGTTACCATTTACTATTAAGGCATATAAGTTTGATGAAAAGATTAATTTGAATGTTAATAAAGAGAATTATTTAAAATTAATTGATGAAACAGATAATGAAGTTAGAAAAAACATTTTAATTAATAACCATAATTTTATAGAGGCAATAGAAAGTGAAAATATGACTTCTGCTAGTTCTTATTATTTAGCAATAATATCTAAAAATAAAGAAGCTTTAGAAAAGAATAAAGAAGAGTTTGAACTCGCTTGTAATGGCGTTATTCCAAAACTTGAATTGGAGCAAATTACTAATAAGAAGAATTTAATAAAAATTTTTTGTAATATGTATTTTTCAAATAATAATTTAGATCAAATTATATACTATGATTTTATAGATTTAATAACACCAATAAAAATAAATGAAGGTATATCAACGTTAAAATTTGATGATGAAGAGGTACAGTTACTTTCTATTAAAAATTATCCACTATTTATTGAACATGGTTTCTTAGATAGAATAATTAATTTACCTAATATAAAGGCATCAGTTACTATTAATGATTCAATAGAACAAGGAAAACTTTTGAATGTGCTTAATAGTAGTTTTAAGGCAGTGCTTGCTGATTATAATTCATCAAAAAATTTAAGTGATGTTACTGAAATGCAAAACTTGATGGGGAATTATAAATTACTGATTGAACAAATTTCATCTAATGATGAGAAGATAAAAGATGTATCTATTGTTTTAGCAATAAGTGGTGATAAGAAAACTAGAGAAGAACTGGTAAAGGAAATTAAAAGAAATGCAGAGCTTTACCAAATTAAAGTTGAAGTTCCAAGAATGAGGCAAATGGAAGCATGGCAAGCTTATGATTTAACTACCAAAGGTTTTAAAGATTATGCTATGTATTTACCAACTTTAACTTTGGCATCTACATTTTTCTTTACCGAAAACTATCATAATGATTCTACTGGTTGGTTGATAGGAGAAGATTCTGCTTATGGACTTCCAATATTTTTTGATCCATTTTATTTAAATAAAAATAGAACAAGCCATAATATTGGAGTTATAGGTACAAGTGGTAGCGGTAAAAGTTATTTACTAAAATTACTTGCAACTAACGAATTTGCAAGAGGAACAAAATTGTTCTTGTTCGATATAGAAAACGAACTACAAAAGTTATGTGAAAGATGTGGTGGAGAACATATAGACTTATCCAGTAAAAGTTTAATTAATCCACTTCAAATTAGATATATTATGACAGATGAAGATGAGGAAACTTCAATATTAGGTAAACATTTAGGATTTTTAGAAAATTTCTTTTCAACAGCATTTGAAGATATTACTGAAAAAGAATTAGTAGTTCTATTAGATATAGTTGAAAAATTTTATAACTCAAGAGGTATTTCTAAAAATACCACGTTAGAAGAATACGAAAAAATGACACCTAAAGATTATCCAATATTTTCAGATTTGTATGCTTATTTGTTAGAAATGCAAAAAACTTGTGATAATAAGGATTTACTTAAAATACTTGTAAATATTGAAGTGTTATTAAAAAGAATGGTAATAGGTCAAGATGCAAATTTATTTAATGGAATTACAACGATAGATTTAAATAATAATCTTATCGTTTTTAATTTACAGGAATTATTATTTAATTCTAGTAAAAGATTAATAAATACTCAAATGATAAACTTACTTACTTATTTAAGTAATGAAATTGTAGATAATAAAAAGAAAAATGAAAAATTAAATAAAGAACAAAAAATGTTGATTGTATTGGATGAATTTCATAACTATATTGACGAAGATAATCCTACATTATTAAAATATTTCGATCAATTAAATAGAAGAGCAAGGAAATATAAATTAGGTATAGTGGTAGCTAGTCAACAACCAACAGATTTTACTACTAGAACTAATATTTTAAGACATGCTTCTGCAATATTTAATAATTGTCAATATCAGGTAACAGGTATGTTAAAAGATAGTGATGTAGAAGCAGTGGAAAAACTGTATTCTAATACACCATTAACAGAAACACAAAAAGCATTTTTAAGTAGAGCAAATCAAGGGCAATTTTTACTTAACATAACTAACAAAAATAGATTAAGGGTTAATGTTTTTGCAACGCCACTTCAAACATATTACATGGGCGAAAGTGATGATGATGGTGTATTAAACAAAGGAAATTATGCTTAAAAATTTATTAAAGTTTAAATTATCTATGATTATAGTAGGAATTGTTATGTTTATGGTTATAATTATAGGTATAATTTCAACAGCAACAGGAACAGCGATTGGTTATGAAAATTTGAAAAAACAATCTGAAGAAAAAAGAGGTTCTGTTACAGTTGCCAATAATTACATTTATACAGAAAGGTATAGAACTCTTTTAAATAGTCATTTAATTAGTGATGGTTATGTGTCTCTTGAAAGATTAGTATTTTATCTTCAAAGAACACATAATACTTTAGATACAACTACACTTTCATACCAAGAATGGGAACAAGCTTATTTGAATAATTTGAATTCAGAGAAGAAACAGATGATACCAATCAAAACAATATGTAAGCAAATAAAAATGGATTCTAATATACCAGAATATACAATAGAAAGTGATACCAATAGTAATGGTGTGTATATAGAAAAATTAAATCTTTGTGAAGTGGATAATGTAGATATTACCACTTCACAAGAATATTCTGAAGATTATCCATATTTACCTTTTGTTTTTCCATTAAAGGATTCTTTTGTGGTTACATCAATGGTATTTGAAATGAGAGATGTTGATTTAGGATTATCAGAAAAAGAACAAGATAGAGTAAACTTTCATAGTGGTTGGGATTTTGGTGCAAGATTAGGATTACCATTTTATAACATGTGTGAAGGAACAATTAAAAATATTGTAAATACACAGTTTAATGATTTGCCGTACAAAGACTCTGGTAATTCAGTAGGAAATTATGTAACTATTGCTTGTAATAATGGAATGGAAATAACTTATCATCATATCAAGTCAGACAGTGTGCCTTTGATGTATAGAATTGGAACTCCAATTAAAGAAGGTGTATTATTAGGAAATATTTCTACAACTGGACTTAGCACAGGCTCACATTTGCACGTTGGATTAAAGATTAATGGAGAACAAGCAGACGTCTTGGAATATGTTGATTTTAATTATAAACGATAAAAAGGGGGTTATATGGTTGAAGAATATTTAGAAGAATTAAAAAATGGTAATGAACTAAATGATTGTGTTTTAGATTATTATATAGATAGAAAATATAGTAATCCTGATGAACTTATAAGAGATATGGAAGATTTACAAAGATATGGTTGTGTATCAGGAATGATAACTGATTTAATTTATTATGACGATACTAATAAGTTTTATGATAACTATAAGGATGATATAAATGAATTGCTTAGTAATTTATTAGATGAATCGGGATTATCTATTCAAGAATTTTTTGGAAAAAATTTTGATAATGATGATCCTTTAATTTTGAATTTTTCTAATAAAAATTTATTAGCTTGGTTTGGATTTGAAGAATCTTCATACAGAATTTATGAAGAAATAAAAGAAAAAATGAAATATAGTGATTTTAATTATGAATGTTAAGGGGGATTATAAAAGTGTATAAAGAAGATATGGGATATAGAATAAAATATCTAAGAAAATATGTTTGTGGTTATTCACAAAGAAGGTTAGCAAAATTAGTTGAAGAAGATATAGAAACAATAAGAATGCTGGAAGATGGAAGAATTAAAAATCCACAGCCTAGTTTAATATTAAGAATCTCGGGTGTCCTAGATTCTTTTTATATGTATTTTGTTAAGGAAGAGTATGAAGATGAGTTTTTATACTTTTTAGATTGGGGAACAACAGATTATAATTCAATTTTGTTTTTTAAAAATTTCACAGTTGCATTCAGTGATGCGATAATTAAGTTGAAACTTTATGATAGGAAAAAATATGAAAGCTAATGAAACAAAATATGATAAAAACTTTATTTTAAATTCTATAAAAAAACTTGGGCAAAAATATGGAATGGATGAAGTATTTAAAGATGTTGTAATATGTTGTGCCTATGCACTCGCTAATAATGCTGATTTTAATGAAAAAAGAGAAAATGAATATTTAAGAATAATAAATAAATATTTAGATAATGAAAAAGAAGAATTTCCTAAAATATTAGCTTCATTATTTAATGAATATAATACTACATCAGAACCAATAGATATTCTTGGAGATGTATATATAGATTTAGGATTGTTAAAAAAAGAAGTAAGTCAGTTTTTTACACCTTTACCAGTTTGCAATCTTATGGCAAAAATAACAATCGATCAAGAAGATAAGATACAAGAATTAAATAACAAAGGATATATAAGCGTTTTGGATCCAACTTGTGGAAGTGGAAGATTGTTGTATGCTTCATATAATGAATTGTTAAATCGGAAAGTAGATAATAATAAAATCATTTTAGTTGGTGATGATATTGATTTGACTTGTTGTTGTATAACTTATATACAATTATCATTACTTGGAGCTAATGCAATAGTACATCATCAAAATTCTTTAACTAGTGATATATATGATACTTTCTATACAGCTACTTATGTATTAAATAAAGAGTTACAACAAAAAATAATTGAAAATGAAAAGGGGGAATTGGAATTTGAGTAAATTTGAAGAAAAAATACACAAAGCAGATTTTGGAGAAATAGCTGAGGTCATTGATCCGAAATCTAAATCAAAGTTAAATACAAAAATGATGTATGTTGCAGGTCAAACACCAAATGGATATTGTTATAAAGATTATAATACTTTTCAAAATGATCCTGATGGAGTTTGCTATATTGCAGAGTGTAGATTTGGTGATGATATATTGTTTGTTGACTATGTTAATGAAAATAAAGAAAAGTTAATAGCAAGGGGTGTAATATCTACTCGTAATTCTATTAAAGATGAAATAAGAGAAGTTTTAAAGCATGATGAATATTATTATAAATATGAATATAATGGCATTGTTCATGCAATTCATTCTAGGGATTTTGAAGATGGAATTATTGACAATATTGCAAAAACAGTATTTGAAGAAATTGATTGGCAAACATCACAAGCATATACTTCTGAGATTGATTGGTGTGAAGATATAAATGAATATTATAAGAAAAGACTAAAAAGCATTCTTAATAGTTTTATGGATAATAAATCGGAAAGATGTGAAGAATTATTATGTGCCTGCATTAGTTATATAGATGAAAATATAGAAAGTTATACAGAAATGCTTGATACATTTAGAAAATTAGGATTTTCCGAAGAAGAATTAGATTATTTTGAAATTAGAGATTATAATCTTGAAATGGATTTAGAGGAGCAAGAATATGAACAATAATGGCTTTTCAGAATTTGAAGATATATTTAACAAATTAAAAAATAAAAAAATTGAAGAATTATCTATAAGAGAAATTGGTAAATATTTAATTGTTGCAGAAGAACTTGAATGGGTTGATAACTATATAGGAGATGACAAAGTATTTTATAATTACGATAAAAATTTATTGGAAGAACTATCATACAAATTTGAGGATTCTGTTTTTCGCTTAATAAATGAAGAACTATTATACGATAACAATTTGCATACATATCCAGATGATTTGGAAGATGGGGTGATAGTATAAATAATTATAAAATTAATATTGAGGATGTAGAGGTACAAACAGTAGATATAAAAGCAGATACATTTTGTGATGCTAAAAATATTGTCCGCGATATGTTGGAAAATGGTGAAATAATTATGGGGGAAGGATATTTTGATAGGAAAATATATAATGCCAATAGTAAAAGACTAACAGATGATTTAAATATAAACGTGAAATATGATAGTAAAAAACAACGCGTTTATATTACTGATGGTTCTGAAGAAGTATTTGAAGGTTTTTGTTTTGATGTTGCTGATTTGATATATGAATTTAGAGTTTTTGGTAGGGGACGTCTTGAAGATTTAGAAATGACATGGGATGAACCAAAAAAGGAAGAAATTAGTATATGAGTTCGATTTCAGAGTATAAAACTTATTTATGGGATTATCTTCAAAAATACCATAACGTAACTAGTCCAAAGAGATTTTTTCATTGTTTAAATCCTAATCATATAGATAATAATCCAAGTATGATGTTTACAGATAAATATAATATTTGTAAATGTTTTTCATGTGGTGCTAGTTACGATATTTATGACTTAATTGGTTTAGATTATGATTTACATAATTTTAAAGAACAATTAGAAAAAGTTCAAGAATTATATTTAGAATATATACCAGTTAAAAAGGAAGTAAAAAAAGATATAGATAATAAAGTATATGATTATACAAATTATTACAATAAATGTTTTAAAAATAGATATAGGACAACATATCTAGAGCAAAGAGGGATAACAAGAGAGTTGATAGATAAATACAAAATCGGTTATGATGAAGAAAGAAAATTAGTTGTTTTTCCAATTAATAAACATTGTTATTTTGCAAGAAGTGTTGTTAATAATGATAAGATTAAAAGCAAAGGTAGCAGTGATATATGGAATAAAAGATATATCAAAGAAAATAATCAGCTTGTTTATGTTACTGAAGGTATTATAGATGCTTTATCTTTAGAAGTAATAGATCCGAATGTTAAGGTAATGAGTATAAATGGGGTTGGTAATATTAACTCACTTGTGTATGCTCTAAAAGAAAATAATTTCAATGGAACTATTGGAATTGCTTTTGATAATGATGGTGCTGGTAAAAAGGCGACAGATGAATTAAAAAAGGAATTAGCAAAAATAAATGTTAATTCCTTTTCTACATCTATGATAGCTACTTTTGACGATACATCAAAAGTTAAAGATATTAATATGGCTTTAATTAATAACAAAGATTTATTGAAAAGAAATTATGAATATATAAACAGTGCATTACTACAATGTATCAATAAAGAAAAAGAGGGTGATGGTATTGAATATCAATAGTGAAGAATTAATCAAAAAAAAGATTGCTGATAAGGATAAAGTAAAATTAAAATATAAACAAAAATTAAATTCGATTAAGCAACATTATGGAATTGAATTTGATGTTGAACACTTAAAAAATAATGAAGTTGAAAATATAAGATTTGTAAATTTAAAATATAAAAATGGCTTTGAAAATGTATGTGTAAATTATAATCCTAATAGTAAAAAAATTAGTTATATTGATTATGAATTTACTGATACGAGAATTGTAAAAAATACTAAGCATAAAAAATTAGCTGCAACTTTAGAAAAAGATTATAAGTTAAATTTAATAGTTGGTGAAATAGAAAGAGCAAATAATGATTATGTAAGGGAATTAGAAGAAATAGATAATTATTATGTAGAATTAGAAAAAAGTGATTCAGAAAAAATTAAAGAATTAGATATTACTAAAAAAGATAAAAATGAGTAGTTTTTATATAATGTGCATATCATTTTTTCTTATAAAATAAGGGAATGTAATAAATAGTGCATATCTTTTGCATATTATTATACTCATTTTCGCAAGTGCGAAAATAGATTTGCACCTCTTTTGGTAAGGTCAAAGCCTTATAAAATAAGGGTTTTAACTTGCTGGAGGTGCTTATCCCATATCCTGTTGAAGTTAAATATGTGAAAAATATAGTAATTTAATAGAATTGGAGGGTGAAAAATGAAAGCAATTTTAAATGTGATAATGGTTTTATTATCAATGATAGCATTGATTTTAGAAAAGAGTTCTTGCTTTGAGATTTTGGTTGTAGGTTTATTATTTATGATCTTATTTGAACTTGAAAAGTTTAGATTAAAAAAATAAAAGGGGTGATGAAGTGGCTAGATATACGATAAGTATTGATACTAGAATAGAAACATTATTAAATAATTATATGAAAGAAAATAATATTGGTCTTAAAAGTGTTGCAATAAAAAAGTGTATTGAAGAAGCTACCAATAAAGAAGATTTGAGAATGATTTTAATTGACATAGATAAAAAAATTAATAGATTGCTTTATAGAGAAAATATAGATAAAAAATTACTTGAACAGTTATTTTGTAATATGGGATTTCCACTAAATGAAAAAATTAAAGATGATACATGCTTAAAAGAGTTTTATAAAATTAATAAAGAATATTCAGGAAGATTTGGATTATGAACAATATAAAAAGAAGTATTATTTTTCCAAAAGAACTGAATTCTATAATTAATGGCATGACAGAACGATATTCCTATCAAACTAAAAGTAAATTAATTATAGAACTGCTTGAATTGGGTATTTTGAAATTTAATGAAGATTTAAACAGAAATGCTAAAATAGATGAAATATTGAACAAGATTAATTTTTTATTGGAAAAAATGGATAAATAATGTTTGAAGATTCAAAGGTTGTTTTTATAACACATCCATATTACGCTGTTAATAATCCAACCAATAATTTACGAATTTATAAAAAGGCAAAAAACTCTGATAATTGGAGATATATTCAATGCAAATCAAAAGAAGAGTATAGAACTAAACTTAATGAATATATTACAGGATTTTATGAATATTCAAGAGATAAAGATAAAGCTCATGCTTCCATTAAAAGTTTTTCAAAAACTAAAAGTGATTCACTTTTTGACTATTTCATGGGGGGTAAAAAAACAGAAGAAATAATGAAAGAAAATCAGATGAAAAGAGAAGAAATAGCAATGCTAAAAGATGGAACATTTTTAAAGGATAAAGATGTACCTTTAATGCAAAAAAGATGGTGTAAGTATGCAGAGAATAGTAATATTCAAATGACAGTTTTATCATTTTATCAAAATTATATAGATGAAAATATAAATATAAAAGAATTGCAAAAGAAAATTGCAACTGATGTAATACCAAAATTTCTTTCATATTCAGGTTATGAAAATCCAAAAGAAAATTTAGAATGGATAGTGGCACTTCATTCTGATAGAGAGAATAACTATCATTTTCATATTTCTTGGATTGAAAAAAATAAATGTTATAAAAACAAAAATGGAAAATTAGAGCATAGAATTAGACTTAAAATAACTGATGAAGAAAGAAACTTTTTAAAAAGGCAAGCAACACTAACTATTGAAAGAAAAAGATTATATACTCCAACATTAATAAAACTTGAAAAAGATTTTGAAGAGTTAAAATCATATTTTAATCCTAAGGATCAAAACTTCACGTTAAAAAATGTATCAGATTTAGAGCTTGAAGAAAAAATTGTTAGACTTGGGTTTTTATTGAACGAAGTAAGAGGGACCAATAATAAATATATTAAATACAATTCCTTACCTAAAGATGAAATAGGAAACAAAATTAGAATATTGACTAAGGAAATAAAGAAAGAAATCTTTAAGGATAAAAGAATTAAGGAAGCAAAGAAAGATATATATATGACTATTGATAAAATAAATAATATTTTATTGGATATAGATAAAAGGAATAATATTTCCAATCTTGGCTTTGAATCTGCAATAGAAAATAAAATGATAAAAGAAAAATTAGATAAAAATGATACCTATGTGTATAATGCAATAGTTAATCATGCCTTGTATAATTATAATTATTATAGTAATAAAATTAAAAAAAATAGTTTTTCAGTTGAGGACATTATTAATGAGATTGCTTATGAAAATTACAAAAAAGATTATTCATTAAACAAAATTAAAAGTGTTAAAAAACATAAAATTAGCATAATAAAAAATTGTTTATCAGGAATGACATATAAGAATAAGATTTTATATGCTTTAGATAGACTTGGATATGAACAAGATCAAGCTGCTGAAAAATTTTATGAAATGTTTGAAGAAAATGGCACCGATAAACAATTTAATGATTAAAACTATATGCTTATTAAGATTATTTATTATTTCTATGATATAATATATATTGAAAGACAAATAGTAATTTGTTGAAATGGAGGATTGATTATGAAAAAGACATTATTTGCTATTTTACTATGTGGGGTTATGATTTTGGGTTTAACGGGGTGCATCAAAGAAAATAATGATGATGATAAAAAATCATATGAAAATAATGATGAGTGTTGTGAAGGTTGTATGTGTGGTGATACTATAGAATTATTAAAAACAACTGAAACTGCTTGGACATTAACTAAAATAGACAGTGAAGGAGAATACAAGTATATTAAAGATTCCTTTATTAATTTTCACGGAACTGGAAAAAATAAATTTGCTTTTTTCAATAACGATAGGGAAATAAAAGGAGAATTTACAATTAATAAAAATAATGAAATAGTATTAGTATCGAATGATGGCATAAATAATAAAATAACTTGTAAATTAGGTGAAGAAAAAGATTTAATTGCAGTTATGTATTGTGATAATAATTTTGGTACATTTACATTACAAAAACAAGGAACACTTGAATTGCCAAATATAATAAAGGATACTGTATCAAAAACGAAAACAATAAAGATTAAAGGAAAACAATCAATTACAGAAGAACAGAAAATAAATGTATTTTTATCAGTGATAAATAATTCTAAAGTATGGACAGGTGCTATAACATTACCATCACCTAAATATGAATTGGAATTATTGGATATTAATAACGATAGTATTGCAAAAATTTTATACAATCCAGAACATTATTTTACTATTGAAATAAACGGAAAGAGTTATGAACTAACAAATATTGATAAAAACTCATTGAATACAATACTAGACAAATAAACAAATTACAATTTATCTAATAGTTATTATTAAGAAAAGAGGAAATGATATGGCTGAATTACGAGATTTATATGATGCTAATAGTGTTAAAACTGATAAAACATATCGCAAGGGAGAACAAATACCAAATGGATATTATCCTATGGTGGTAATGGTTGTAATTAGAAATTCTAAAGGTGAATTTTTAATGCAAAAAAGAGTAAAGTCAAAAGGTGGCGATTGGGGTGTAACTGGCGGACATCCAAAATCTGGTGAAACACCTTTAGAAGGAATTATTACTGAAGTTAGAGAAGAATTAGGTTTAGATTTTTCAAATGAAAAATTTACTGAATATGATTCTGGTTGTGATGGTAATGATTGTTATAAAATGTATTTTGTAAATAAAGATGTAGATCTTAAAGATGTAAGAATTCAAGAAGATGAATTGTCAGAAGTTAAATGGTTTTCTATGGATGAGTTAAAACACATGGTAGCTATTAAAGAGTTAAATGAAAATCAAATATCATGTTTTGTTAAAGTATGTAATTTTTTAGAACAAAATAAATAAAGTGTGTTTGATATAATGGTTTATGTAAGTGGTGGTTTTTGTGAAATATGAGGATTTAAAAAAGAAATTTGAAATAAATAAAAAGGTAAAATTTAAATTATATAGTTTAGAATATATAATTGAAATGATTGATAATAATGTGGTAATATATCCTGAAATATATCCGCAAAGAAAATCAAAATATTTTTCACTTGATGCTGTTATGAGTTATTTTACAGTATATAATGAACCATTGATTGAAAACATTGACAG
This sequence comes from uncultured Bacilli bacterium, assembly GCA_934122395.1. Lineage (GTDB taxonomy): Bacteria > Bacillota_I > Bacilli_A > RF39 > UBA660 > RGIG3091. Next base: position 42,378 of record CAKOWQ010000001.1, read on the forward strand.
AATAAATATTATTGAATAAGGGGGATAAATGATTTTAAAAATAATAATAGGATTAGTATTAAGTGTACTAGTTCTTTTTTTGTATTCCTGTTGTATTGTTGCAAGTAGGGAAGATAAATATATGGGAGAATTAAATGAAGAATAAAATATTAAAAAAGATCAATAAAAAGTTATCTGATTCAGATAATTTTTTTGATGGAGAAATTAATGAGATATTGAATATAGTTGATGATATATTAACTAAATGTGATATTGAAAATAATAATTTGAAGTTTATTGATAAAACAATAAGTCTTTATAATAACTGTATAAATTGTATAAAGGAATGGTGTAACGAATGCAAATTAAGAATAAAGAATTAGCGTTTCTTTCACTATGTGGTGATTGGGATTATAGAAAAAATGTAGATATGACAGAACCACATTTACAAGGAATAGCAATTCGTGATAATAAGATTTTAATATCTTGTGAAAAATTTTCTAATACAGCTGACGATTATGTGTCATGTATTGCTACAGAAATAGAAGATAAAAATATGATTAATAAATTTAAAAAACTAAATTTAAAAAATAAAGGAGAAGTAATAGATTTTATTTCTAATATAGAAAAAATTGTTGACTGGAAAAAGATAAGCAAAATGTTAGAACAAGAAGAATTAAAATTGTGTGAAGAAGGATTAACCATAATAGAAAGTAAAAGTCTTGAAGGATGGCATTGGTATAAATATGATGATGGTTCAGGTCATCTTGAATCTCCAAATAAAGAAGAATATATGAGTTATGATTTATCAACCAATGAATATAGAATTACAAAAGAATCAGATTGGGAATTATTCCCTTTATCATATTATTATGCTGATGGTGTAGAACCAGAAAAGTTTGATCCATTTCAATTTATGGAGCAAGAAATGTTAGACTATAATTTACAAAAATCAAAAAATGAAGAGTTTGTTTTATAAAGGGGTGATAAAGATTGAGTATATTACAAGAATATGAAGAAATCAAAAAATATATAGGTGAAGAAAAGTGGGATAATATTGATAACTATATAAATGATATTCATCCAGAATTAAGGTTAGATCAAATAATTTACAGTTATGAAAATTGGTTGAATTATGAAAAATGGTTTTATAAAAAAGTAAAAGAATATAGTGTTGATGTTCAAAGTGTATGGAAAACAGACTATGATGATTACAAGTGTTTAGCCATTATTGGAAATGGTTTAAAAAATATAGGAAGTATTATAGCAAGTTATGATGAGGTCCAAATAAGAAATTTAACTGGAAATATTAAAAATCAATTAAGTGAAAAAGAACTTGAAAATGCTTTTGCAGTTTTAATTTTAAATAATTATAATGATTATAAAAAATTACCAACGATTAGTAATTGCTCTAAACTATTAAAATATGTATATGATTGTGTGTGTAGTTCTGATAGTTCTATGTGTCATATAGATTATGAAGATTGGAAAGAGTTAAAAGAAGATTTAGATTATACAGACAAAGATTTGGAAATATTAAATAATGAAATAAAAAAATATGGATTAGATGAAGTGATTGAAATAGACACTGGAGAATATATAATTGTTGGGTATGGAGATTTAGAGACAAGATTTATTGATGATAGAGATATTAAAAATCGCGTTGAAGTAAAGGAAGAATTAGATGATTATGAAAAATAAAATTTTGTTAGAAATAACTGATTTTTGTTTTGATTGTCCTCTTCACGAAAAATGTATAGAAGAAAAATGTGTTCTATTTAGAATAGAAAAAATTATATGTAAGAAGGAGGAAAAACTAAATGAAATTAATGACAAAAGAATTAGAAAAAAAGTTTGAGAGATATCCACTATATAGTCAAGATGGTATGGGTGGCAAAGCTAAAGTTCTAGTTAAATATTTTAATCCTGTTGGTGCTGGGACATGGTTGATTACAGAGGGCAACAAATTAGAAAATGGTGATTATGAAATGTTTGGATATTGCCATCTAGGAGATGATGATTTTGCAGAACTAGGTTATGTAATGCTATCAGAATTAGAGAATATTACATTATTTGGAGGATTGAAAATTGAAAGGGATTTATATTTAGCTGATAATATAACTTTATATGATGCTATGAAAAGGTCTGGAATGAAAATCCCAGATTTTTTAAATGTTAATTTGAAAAAAGAATTAAATGTAAATTCATTGGTTAATAATTTTGAAGTGCCATTAGTAATTGAAGAGTATTTAGATTTATCACTTGATGATTTAGAAAATGATTTGTATCTAAAAAAAATATGTCCTGATAGTAGAAATAAACTTGTATATTGTGATAATGATATATGCTACTATGATTGCTTTGATGGTGATTATTTATGTATTGCAACTAAAGATGCAATTAAAATGAAAGAAAATCATGTACATAATAATAGTGGTCTTATTAGATTAAATGAATTAAGCAGTAATGAAATAAATATTGATTATGGAGGTAAATGGATTAAAGATATAGCTGAAAAATATAAAACTAGAGATTCAATAAAATATAATTCATATATTACTGCTAAGTTTAAAAGTATTATAGATAAACAAACAATAACAAATGACTTGAGATATGTAGAAAGTTGTGCGGAATACGAGACTTTAAAAGAAAGCTTGAATGATGAAGATATAATTAAAGTTAATAATGTAATCAAAGATTTTACTTTTTATGAAAATAGTTATGATGATGGAGAAAGAGATATTATAGGAGAATATGAAGGCAGATATGGTAATTATAATATTATTGAGTGGTATGAGGGTTTAAAATCTACAAAGTCTTTTCTTGAAGATTTTAAATTAGAAAGAGATGATTATAGTGTTTAATAAGGGAAATGTAGAAAAAGAAATAAATAGATATAATAAATATCTTAATAAAACGTGGAAAAGTGGAGTTGATAATATTGAGATGTTTTGAAGAATTGAGTTTAAAGGAAATTAAAAAGCAATATGATTTAGGAGAAAAGTATTGTATTGATTATTTAAAAAAATTTGATTCAGAAGAGTATAATGAATCATTAAAAGATATCTTGTCGGAGTTAAATATTGATAATAGTATTTTGTACATGAATATAGAAGAAATACCAGATAAGGGTTATCTTGAAGGAGAATTAATTAATAATTTAAAGAACTTAAATGATAATTATTCATATACAGTTGCTAGACTTAAAAATGTTTGTCATTGCGTAGAATTGCATTATAGAGATGGTTCTCCAACTATTGAATATAGTATTAGATTGGAACCAGATTACTGGGAAAGCGAAATAGAAGAAGTAGAGTGGTTTGATAAGAATATGTCAGATGATGAATTATTTGATAAATTAGAAGAATTATTTAAAGATTATTTTGGCGAAGAAGAATTTATATATAAAAACTATAATTGTAAAGAAATATAAAAGGTGGTGTGAGATGGGAGAAATATATACAAATTGTTATGGATCGTTGAGTGTATATAAAAATAAAAATGATGCTTTAAAATTTTATAATGAATGTTATTTACTTAGTGAAGGAGCAGAGAGAGAAAGATATGCTTCTATTTTATTTGCTCTAAATAATAATGAAAGTATAGCGTATGATAATTTTAGTAAAAATTGCAGAGAAATTTATATACATACCAATAATTATTTTGAAAGGCCATTAAAAATAGATTTAGATTCAATGTTGCCTTTTAAAGATTGCATTAAATATTATAAAGATAATTTAAAATCTTTATTAGAAGTTTGTAATGAATTTGATATTGATTTTAATAATAATAGTCCGTTTGAAGAATTTGGGGCTGATAATGAGTTTAATATGCGTAGTATTACAGATTTCTATATAGAATTATTAAAAAAGAAAAAAATAAGTTTTGATAATGTTACAACTAACGAAGTATCAGATGGAAAATATGAGTTGGTTATTGACAACAATTTTGTACTAGATACAAGAGCATGGGATGATTTTAATTCTGTGATTGACAATGTAAATAGTATAGAAGAATATAGCAAAAAGAGGGAGAATGAAAAAGAATATGAATAGTAAATATTTGGAAGAAATTTATGAAGAAAATAAAAAAGTGTTCAATAAATGTGGTCTTGATATTTGTTCAAGTGAAGATCTAAAAAATTTTATTGTTTATGAAATGGAATCTAATTTTCAGTTTGAATTCGATATAGATATTAATCCAAATAAATTATTTGAAAAGAACATAGATATAGAGGTAAATAATAATAGAATTATGAGGATAACACAAACTGAATCAGATAAAGTAAGAAATGGAATTGGACTTAAAACTTTGGACGAAAAAGGAAATGTTGATAGGAATGATCTAATAAGTGAAGGAGATTTTGTAATGTTAATGAATTATTATTCATTTGTTAAAGATAATGATATATATGATGAGTTTATAAATATTACTGGTACTAATAGGAAAGAAGATTTTGATATTAATAAGGAAATAGAAATGTAGGTGTGAAAATAAAATGACTTATTATGAAATATTAAAAGAATCTAAAATTGTATATGAATATTTAATAGATATTTTAGATAATGCTGATATACAAGTATTAGATAATAATCAAGGAAAAATAAAAGAATTTTTAACTGTCATTTCAGACATTTATGAAAATACTTATAATCAAACTAAAAAATACAATAAAAATGATTTGATGACAGTTTGTAATTGTCCTAAGTGCCAAAATAAATTATTAATAAGTGATTTGATAGATTATACTTATTTATGTGATAATTGTGATGAAAATTATTATTATATTGAAGTAGAAAACAATAATAAATGGTATTTAACTAATGATAATAATGAAAACTTAAATAAAAGTTTTAATATTGGATTGAGTTATAATAATGATACTAAAAAATTGTATGTAGGAACTGAGGATAGTTCTGGAGCAAAATATGTTTGTAATGATATTGACGATATAAAAGAAGCTGTAAGTGATTATATATTTGAATATATAAATTATGATACTTTTAGCATTAAGATATGGGAAACAGAAGAAGATAGAGATGCAAAAGAATCTATTGTACTTGATGGTACATACTATGATTTAAAAGATGCTGTTGCTAGGTTGAAAAAAGTAATGTCAAGACAAGATTATGTTTTTGCAGAAATTGAAAATGAATATGGTGAACTGTTTTATTCAACTGATGGTGTTAATGAAGAGTATCATAAAGAACAAAATTTAGAAATATAAAGGGGGAAATATGAAGTTTAAGGGTAAAATAAAAGAATTAAATGATATTATTATATCTGATCCAAGTTATGGTAGTAATGTTGCATGTAGATATGAAAATAAAAATATGGATATGAAGGATGTTTTTGTAGAAATGCAATTTGATACAACTGATTTTGAAGAAGAAAATGATAAACATATACATTTCTTTATAATAATTAAAACTGATGAAAATGAATGTAATTTAACAGATGAAAGAGAGATAAAAGTTTTAAAAAATACAAAATTAAAACAATATGATATTGGTGTTGATACTGCGTGTTTTGCAATGGGAATAAATGATTATGCTAAAGAAATAGAAGATATGAGAGAAGAATGGCAACCTGAATGTTCTATAAGAACAGGTACTGATGGAACAATGGGTAGTGTCATTGAAGGTATAAGAGACGATAAATTAAGGTTCTTACTTATAATAAGTGGTGTTAATAAAGATTTTTGTTCCAGAAATGAATTGTTTGATTATATAAAAGAAAGATTTGACATCAAAGAATTAAAAATGGAAGGTTTATTATTAAGTGGAAAACAAAGAAATTTGAGTGAAGGTGATAAAGTTGAAATTAGTGAATGCTCGATAACTAATGATGTAGGTGGTACTACAATAATAAGAAATTCTGATTATGCTAATTTGGTAGCTGGTTATAATATCACAATGGAAGAATCTGATGGAACTCCTTACTTTCAAAGTGTAATAGAAGATACAGATTCATTAGTTGATATACCTATTCAAGTAGAAATTATAAAAACTTACCATAGCGGTAAAAACTGGTATAGATATATGGGAAAAATAACTGATGAAAGATTGATTAAGGAATTTAATAAAATTGGAATTACAGGAAATGATCCTGAAGATTATAAAAAATATCCAAATAAAAGTTTATATGAAAGTGCATTAAAGGCAAGAGAAGAATACGATCCAACGATAATATGTTTTTCGGAATTTGATATAGTTAAATTATTGGAAAAGAATTCTGATAAAGAAATGGAGATGTAATATGAGTTATTATCATATAAAGAATATTAACATTGATAAGAAAAAAAATAACATTTCAGCTGACTTAGCAGATTCAAGTTTATATCCATTAACTTTTTATAATTCAGAATTTTTATGTCAAAGAAATACATTTGAAGAAACTTATGCTGAATTTATTTATAACTTGGTAAGTGGTAATTTTCATCCAACTTCTAATAGCAAATATTCTAAATTAGTATTAAATAACTATTTAGATAATTATTATGAAGATGCTAAAGATATTGGTGTTGTGGAAACTTACAAAAAGTATAAAGATAATGTTGATGCAATATTAAGTGGTAACTTATCAAAAATCAAACATATTGAATCTGATAAAGAACTTCATCCGGAAAAGTATTATTTATTAACTAAATTAGATTTGGATACAGGGTATAACTATGATTATTATATAAATAGAAAAGGAAAACTATATACATTTGTTAATAATAAAATAATGTGTTGTTCTCAAAGTGAAAAAAATTTTGGTTATCCATTATCTACTGTTTATGGAAAAGAAAAAGAAAAATTATTAGAATACAATGATTTTTTTAAAGAAAATAAAGAAGTTTTGGAGATGTAAAAGATGGATAGTGTGAAGTTTGATGCTATGTCGCCACCTATGATGATATTATTAATTATAGTTATATTACTTATAGTATTTATCATAATAATAGAGCCAAGAATTTTTAAAAGGAAGTTAAAAAATAACAATGAGCATGGTTCTAGTAAATTTGCTGATAAAAAAGAAATAAAAGCAAACTTCGATAAAGAAGATTTAAATAATATTAATAAAGCAGGTTTTCCAGTTTGGTATGAAAAAGAAAATGGAAAGTTTAAAAATGTATATTATGATAATAAATCGCCACATTATGTTTTGATTGGTTCTACTGGTAGTGGTAAGTCAATTACTGTTAGTATTCCTATCTGCATCCAATTCGCAACTGCTAAAGAAAAACATTCAGTAGTTTTAACTGATCCCAAAGCAGAACTTTTTAAAACAACTGGTAAAATTTTTGAAGAAAATGGTTATGATGTTGTTACGATAGATTTTAGAAATCCAACAAAATCAAATAAAATTAATATTATGCAACCAATCATTACAGAATGGAAGGAACATTGTATGTATGATAAAAATATGATGTTCCTTTTGTCATATTTTATAAAAGTAAATAAAATATCAATATCAAAAATGTTTACAAGTAAAAAATATATGGAACAGATTATAAGTAAATATAATTTAGCAGACTATATTATTGAGGTAATAAAAAATAATCAGGATGACATTGAAAAAAATGCAAAAAGCAAAAAACTTTTTGAAAATTATACTTTTGAGAATCATACTAAAAAGGAGTTAGAGGAATATTTGAGTACATTATCACCAAATGATTTATTAGAAAAAATTAAAGATAATCAAAATAAAAGTTCTAATCATCAAGCAGAGGCTAATCACTTAGTTATTTCTCTTGCAAATTTAATATTTACTGAAAAAGAAAGTAAGGATCCATTTTGGATTAATAGTAGTAAACAATTATTTATTGGATTAACAGGAATTTTTTTAGAGGATTTTAAAAAAGGATTGATCGGTGAAAATAAAATCAATATTGCAAGTATAAAAAAGTTTCAAAATTCTTCATTGATTAAAGAAAATCAAACATATTTACAAAGAAACTTGAATGCTAGAAGTTATGGTTGTTTATCAAAAGATTATTTAACATCAATACTTTCAGCAGCTGAGAATACTTATAAATCTGTAACTGCTGTATTTGGAGAAAAGATGTCTATATTTGATGATTTAAATGTAGAAAATGTAACTAGCATAAGTGAGTTTAATCTTACTGATGTTGCTAAAAAACCAACAGCACTTTTTATAATTGTGCCAGATGAAGATAATAGCTATTATCAACTAGTTACAATTATTTTAGGAATGTTAATTAAAGATCTATCAAATTTTGCAAACTTACCTGAAAATAATGGCACTCTTCCAGTTAAAGTTGAATGGATTCTTGAAGAATTTGCTTCAATTCCTCCAATAAGAGATATACAAGTTTCAGTTAGTGTGGCTCGTTCTAGGGGAATGAGATATATATTCTTTATACAATCATTTGCACAATTAGATCAAATATATGGTAAAGAAATAGCTAGTATAATAATTGATAACTCGGCTTTATGTTATTTGAAAACTAATAGTGTAGAGTGTGCACAGATTATTGAAAAAAAACTTGGTAAAGCAACAATAACAACTAGCTCATTAAGTACAAGTACCGATCCATTTAAGATAGGCGGTAATCAAACTACTTCTTTATTGGGTAGAGAATTATTAACTGCAAATGAAATTATTGCACTTAAATATAAAACTATTATCTTTCCTGTATTTGGTAATCCAATATTTAGAGATACATATATGTATAGTGATTTATATCCAAAATATAAAAAAGTGCCAATTTGTGAAAGAGAAACAAAGGTACTTAAAAGATTAACTGATAATTATTATACGATTGAAAAATTGCGAGATTATTATGAGAAGGATAATAATAGTAAAGAGAGAGCGATAACACAAAAAATAATTACTTCTAGTCAAAGACAAACTCAAAACAAAATGAGAAAAATTATTAAAAATATAAATAGTGAGAATAATGCTTTGCTGTTTTTAAAAAAATTAAAAGATTTATTTGATGGAAGAATTATTAATGAAATAAAAGATGCTGATGAGGTTTATACATTAGAAATAGCTACATTGTTTAACAAAATGAATTTAATAAAATTAAAACAATTATTTACTGATGATATAACAGTAGAAATTGCAACAAATAAGAGAATTAAAAAAACGATAATATCTTTTTGGAATAATATAGAAAGGGAAAATCAAATATGAGAAAAAAACTAAAAATAATAGGTCAAATATTCATAATTGTTTCTTTAGTAATAATATCATTTTTGAGTGTTTATAATTATTATCAAACTCAAAAAGATGAAGAAATGGTAAACGATTACATTGAGGAAACTAAAATAGTAGATGAAGAAGAAATGGAAAAAGAACAACCAGAAATAAAAAAAGAATATCAACAAGAAATAAATTATACAGCAATTTTAGAAATACCTAGTATAGATTTAAAAAGAGGTGTAGTTGACAGCACTAAAAATTTTAGTTCAATTAACTATGCTATAAGTGTTGATGAACATAGTAATTATCCTGATAAAGAGGGTAATTTTATTTTATATGCACATTCTGGAAACAGTAATATTTCTTATTTTAAGAAATTAATAAATGTTAATATTGGTGATGGTGTTTATGTTTATTATAAAGGGGTTAAGTATAATTATAAAATCACTAATAAATATGATATAGAAAAAATAGGCAAAGCTGATGTTTTGCTTAGTAATAGCGATAAATATATAACATTAATAACTTGTAATCCAAATAGAAAAGGTTATCAAGTTGTATTGATTGGTAAGTTGTTTGAACAATCAAATTACTAAAAAATAAAAAAGAATAAAAAGGGGGATAAAATGGTTAAGAAAGGAAAAGAAAAAAGAACTATTAATTATGTTTGTGAAGAAGAATATAAAACATCAAAATTAGAGATTACAAATGAAGAATTATCAGTGATATTTAATAAAAAATTCTATAATTATATTAAAAAAAAGGAAAATTCATTGCTAGAGGGCTGTAATTATGTTTAATACGCGTTATAATTTAAATGGGCTTGAAACTATGATTAAAAAATAGGAGAGGATTTTTTATGAATAGTGAAACAAGTACAAATAAAATATTAAGGGCGGTGTTATACGAAAGATTATCAAAGGAAGATGGAGATAAATTAACCAAAGAAGAAAAATCAGAAAGTATTAAAAATCAAGATTTAATGTTACGTAGTTATGCAATAGAGCATGGATATGAAATTGTAGGTGTTTATAATGATGAGGACTGGTCTGGAGCAGATAGTTCAAGGCCACAGTTTAATGAAATGATTAAAGCCTGTGAAGCTGGAGAAATAGATGTAGTAATTGCAAAAACTCAATCAAGATTTGCAAGAGATATGGAACTTATAGAAAGATATTTGCATAATAAATTTTTAGAGTGGAATGTACAATTTAAAAGTGTTGTGGATCATATTGATAATACAAGACGAGAAACTAAAAAGACTAGTCAAATTTTAGGATTGACAGATGAATGGTATTTAGAAGATACTTCAATAAACATTAAAGAAACATTGAGAGCAAAAAGAGCGAGTGGAGAGTTTACAGGAAGTTTTGCTCCTTATGGTTACGATAGAGATCCAGAAAATAAAAATCATTTAATTATAGATCCAGTAGCTTCTGAAACTGTAAAACAAATATTTGAAAATTATATCAATGGAATGGGGCTTAAAACAATAGCAAGATATTTGAACGATAATTTTGTTGCAAGTCCGTATGAGTATAAGATGTCTAAAGGTTCAAATTTAAAATTAGCATATCTTGATAATTATTTAGTGTATGATTATATTGAAAAAGCAGGTCTTTATAAAGTCGATATAAGTTATATTAATGAAAGTAGGGAGATACTGCATAATCTTATTTCTTATAATATATTTTCTAAAGATAAAAAGAATTTTGACAATAAATGTAAATTGTATTTAAAAAATTATTCTGAAAAAAAGATGAAAATATATTATACAACTGATAATGATATTGATTATAATAATTTTGATGTAAAAAAATGGACGCTATTAAGAAAGGATGATCTTATTCCTTTTGATACAACATGTATAGCGACAGTTGTGGAAATGTTAGATAGAAAGCATACAATTAATTATCAATTTGATATATTATTAGAAAATAATATAGAACACGAAAAATATTATTTTGACATTATTCAAATAACTAATGATGAGAAAAAAATAATTGATTATGAAAAAAACATCAGAAAAAAATGTAAGTGGTGTGATCAAATGATAAAAAAAATACTTACTGATGAAGTATATATAGGTAATTTAGTTCAATCAAAAACAACAAATGTAAGTTATAAAAATAAGAAGAAAGTAAAAAAAGATAAAGAAGATTGGATAAGAGTTGAAAATACACATGAGAGAATTGTTTCATTGGAACAATGGTTAAAGGTTCAAGAAAGATTAAAGCAAAGAGTTCGTGCCAACAAAGATGGATATTATAATCCATTTGTTCATAAGCTTTATTGCAAATGTTGTGGAAAAATTTATTGCAGAACAGGAGATTGTAATCATGTATATTTTAGATGCAAAGACCAACAGGAAAAGTACAAGAGTTGTGATAATCGTAGTAATATAAGTAAGGATGAATTGAATAATTTTGCGTTAGGCAAAATCAATGAATTACTAAATCGCTTTTATAACGAAGAACAATTAAAAGAATTTAAAGAAAAGGATACTGATAGTGATTTATTCAAAAGTAGAATAAATAGTTTAAACAAAGAATTAATTGATGTTAATAAGGAATTACAAAATAAAAAAACATACTTTCAACATTTATACGAAGATAAAATCAATGGTTTATTAGATACAGATGAGTATATAATATTAAAAAGTAAATATAAAGATGATAGTGAAAAGTTAGAAAATAGATCTGCTAAAATCAAAGAAGAACTAAAATTAATCAATGATAAAAAAGCAATATTGAAAACTAAAGAAACTGTATATGGTAAGTATAAACATATCGACTGTATTGATATAGATATTGTTTCTGATTTTATCGATAGAATTTATATTGGTAAATATGATAAAGAAACTAATACAAGAGATATGAAAATAGTATGGAATTTTGAAAGTTAAATAAATTGGATTTAAACAATGCACCAACCGGTGCTCTTGACTCTAAAACAGGAGTTGAAGTTTTAAAATTATTAAAAAGACAATGTGATGCTAACAATGGACGTAATACTGTTGTTATAGTAACTCATAATGCTCTAATAGCAGAAATAGCTGATCGTGTTATAAAATTAAAGAATGGTAAAATTGAAAGTAATGAATTAAATAAGAAGCCAAAAGACATATATGAAGTGGAGTGGTAACATGTTAAAACGTAAGATGTTTCGTGATATAAAACAGAACATGTCTCAGTTTATTACTATCTTTTTAATGACTTTTCTAGGTGTCTTTGTATATGCTGGAATTCGTTCATATATGGGTGGTATGACTGTTACTGCTAATAAATTTTATGAAGAAAACAATTTACAGGATTTAAATGTTTTGGGATACTCTTTTACAAGTGATGATCTTAATAAACTTAAGGATATCAATCATGTTAAGGATGCAGAACGCAAATTAACTTTAACAGCTAGTATGGAAAAAGATAGAGTAGTACAAATTAACTTTATTGAATCAAATAATATATCACGTTTTTATATTATGGATGGTGAAAAGTTTGATGTTAATAAAAAAGGTGTATGGTTAGATAACTTTTTTGCTAAGAACAACAATATTAAAATAGGAGATACCATTAGTATTAAATATGATGGTATAACACTTACCGAAAAAGTTATAGGCCTTATTAATGTACCAGATCATGTTTATGATATAAAAGATGAATCCGAACTTTTCCCAGATCATACTGACTATGGTTTTGCATATTTATCAATTAATGAATTACCAGCTAGTTACATAAAAAGCATGGTAATGGAAAAAATGAATATTAATAATGAAGTAGTATTTGATAGCATAATGCCTAACTTTAACTATAAGGATTATGTTCCTTACAATAGCATAATAGTAGATGTTGATAATGAGAAAAATAAAGATTCAGTTAAATCTGATATAGAAAACAATATATCTAGTGCAATAGCAGTAACTGATGTTAAAGATTCTATTTCATATTCAGTATATCAAGGTGAAATAGAAGAAGGAGAAACTTATGTTGGAATATTCTCATTCCTATTCCTATTTATTGCTGTACTATCTGTTATTACTACTATGACAAGGGTAGTAAAGAAACAAAGATATCAGATTGGTACTTTAAAATCTTTGGGATTCAAGAAGAATAAAATAACAATGCATTATGTTAGTTATGGTTTCTTTATATCTTTATTAGCTGCTATATTAGGTATAATATTAGGACCATTATTAATAGGTAACTTATTTATAGGTATGGAAATGTCTTATTTTCAAATACCTAATGGTAAAGCTACAGTTGAATCTAGTAGTTATTTAATTGCCTTCTTAGTAATAATAATTATTTCTATCGTTACATACTTTACTTGTAGAGGTGAATTAAAATCTTCACCAGCCGAAGCTTTAAGGCCTAAAATGCCTACTATTAAAAATAATTCATTAGATATTACATCAAAAGGTGTGTTTAAAAAGATGTCATTTTCTACTAAGTGGAATTTAAGAGATATTTTAAGAAATAAAGTAAGAACTTTTATGGGAATTGTTGGTATATCAGGTTGTTGTATGATCTTAGTTTGTGCTTTTGGAGTATTTGATACAATGCATCACTTTATTGATTGGCAATTTGATGAATTATACAATTTTGATTACAAAATATCTTTAAAAGAAGATTATTCAGCTGACGAATATAACACTTTAATAAATGATTATGGTAATAGTACTTCAGAAACATTAGGCGTTGAAGTAGTAAATGGTGATAAAAAAGAATCTAATACAGTTTTTGTAACTGATGCTGATGATTTGGTTAGATTTACTGGAGTAGATGGAGACTTTATAAAATTAAAGAGCAATGGTATTTATGTTACTAAAAAATTAGCTCAAAATAAAAATTATAAAATAGGTGATACTATTAAATGGCATATATATGGTGACGATAAATACTATGAAAGTAAGATAATTGGCTTTGATAGAGATCCTCAAAATCAAAATATAAAGATGACTAAGGAATATTTAGAGAACCTTGGAATTAAATATAAAGCAGATACTATTTATACAAATAAAGATATGAGTAAAATCAAAGAACTTGATGGTGTAACCGTAATTCAAAGTGTTGCTAATCTTGAAGAGGGTATGAGTAGTATGCTTAATACTATGGAGTCTATGGTTGTACTTTTGATAGTAGTTGCTGCTATTTTAGGAGCTGTCATAATATATAATCTAGGAATATTATCATTTACAGAAAAACAATATCAATTTGCTACTTTAAAAGTTTTAGGATTTAAGAATAATAAAATTAGAAAAATATATGTTAAACAAAATAATTGGATTACTATAATATCCATTATTATAGGATTACCTTTAGGACTATACATGACTAACTTTATTTTTACTACAGCAATATCAGATAGTTATGATATGAATGCTTTTATTAAAGGTGTTTCTTATTTATATGCTGCGGTTGGTACTTTGATAGTATCATACTTATCTTCATATTTCTTATCTCGAAAAGTAAATAAAATAGATATGGTAAGTAGTTTAAAAGGTAATGAATAATAATACTTAGTTACAACTTCTACTTTATATGTTACAATACTTTTATAAGATGTAGAAGGGATGTTTGTGATGAAGAAAGTAATTAAAATCATTTTGATTATATTAGGTGTTTTATTACTTATATTTGCAGTAATGGTTGGAGTGGCTATAGTAGAAGAACAAAAACTTGATGAGATAGTTGCTGATTTAATTAACCATGAAGAAGTTGATATGACCATAAAGATGAAGGGAACTTATGGTACAATTGAAAAGATGATCAAGATAGATTATAAGAAAATTTATGAGTTATCTAATAAAATAGCTACTGAATATAATAATCCAATTATTGAGAAATGCTTAAGCGCTAAGAATTATCAAAGTGATGGTCCACTTTTTACTAATACTAGAAAAGAATTTGAAGAATTAAAAGAAGCTAGAAAAAAGATAACTGATAAGATGTTAGTTATTGTATCAGATAAGGAAGCAAAAAAACGTATTAAAGAATATAAATTAGATGAATTTGATGCTGAAGTTTATAATAGATATGTTGGTCAATTACGAATATATGTTAATGATTTAGTTGATGAAGATGAAAAACTAAATGATGTTCTTGACAATGTTATTGTAGTTTTAGATTTTCTTGGCGAAAATAAAGACAAATGGAAGATAGAAGGAGAGAATATCATATTTGATAATCAAGACTTATTAGATAAATATAATTGGTTAACCGTTTCTTCTAAACTTTGTACTAATTGTAAGGAAGATGTACCTAGTGCATAAGAGAACTTTTAATTAAAAGTTCTTTTTCTTTGCATATTAATATTTTAATGATATAATAAACGATAAAAAATGAGGTGGTATTATGACATTTACTTATGATAATGCAGATTTAAGTAGAACAATTAAAGATTTTTATAGAGATGGTATGGCATATTATGTCAATTATTTAGATGGTAGTTCATCTAATTATGTTTGTTCAAGTGAAACAGAAGAAGAAAGATTGAAAGATTTAATGGTTGAACAAGCACTAGATCGTCAAGGGATGATGAAAATTAGAGATGTTGAACTATTAGAAAAAATGAATGTTGCAGCAGCTTTCATAAGTGCAGCTGGGATATCAATTATGGCTAATTACGAGCAGTATGCATTAAGTGCATTATTACTTGGAGGTACTTTTGCTACTGTAGGTAAAGCAAGAAAATTAAAACGTCAATTATATGAGTTAAAAAAATATAAATTATTTTTAGAAATGAGTGATGACGTTGCAAGAGGAAATGGCGAGATTCCTTTAGAAGTCGTTGATCATGATAAAATATATCAAGTACCACTAGGAATTAATACAGTAGATAGATATAGTTACGGACAAGTAAAAACGCTTTATAAAGAATTTTATAGAAACTTTTAATAAATTGTTATATGTATGATATAATTATAAATGTAATAATAAAAAAGGTGTGATATTAATGGAAAAAGTAAAAGATAAGAGTAGAAAAGGATATTTGAGTTGGGACCAATATTTTATTTCAATTGCTAAATTAACTGCTATGAGAAGTAAAGATCCTAATACACAAGTAGGAGCATGTATTGTATCTAGTGATAATAGAATTTTATCGATTGGTTATAATGGAACTCCTAATGGATACGAAGATAAAATATTTCCTTGGGATAGAGAAGGTGAAGCACTTAATACTAAATATATGTATGTATGTCATGCTGAACTTAATTCTATTTTAAACTTTAGAGGAGGGAGAAGAGAACTTGAAGGATCTAAAATATATGTTGATCTTTTTCCTTGTAATGAATGCGCTAAGGCTATTATTCAGTGTGGCATTAAAGAAGTAATATATTTGTGTGATAAATATAGTACTACTGATAGTGTTATCGCTTCAAAAAGAATGTTTGATATGTGTGGAGTTAAATATCGTAAGATAGAACTTGATAATGAAATAGTAATTAAATAGGAGGATTATATGAAGAAAATATTATTAGCTATAGGAGTTATTTTTTTGGTAGTAGGTTGTTCTAATAAAATAGATGGTGAAGCAATCTATAAGACAATCGATCTTGAACTTGCTAAAGAATTTGTTACAAATGAGAAAGCCCTTTTAATTGATACTAGAAGTTATGAGGAGTTTACTAAAGAACATATAGAAGGTGCTATTAATATGCCAGCTAATGAAATAACTAAAGAAAGTATAAAGAATGTTACTAATAGTAAAATAGATAATATTATTGTTTATTGTGGTGGAGATACTGATTGTAAGAGTATTGCAATAAAAATTATTGAGTTTGGATATACTAATGTTTATGATTTAGGTAATACAGTTAGTTTAGGAGCTAATAATGCACAATAAACCATTAATAGGAATAGTAGCAAGGCCAGATAAAGATGATAATGATAGTTGTGTATTAATGGTTTTGGAAAGTTATCGTAAAGCTATTATTGAAAGTGGTGGTATTCCTTTTTTGATATTACCTTGTGGTGATGTTTGCTATGCTAGGTATACAGCTAAAGAAGTACCAAAAATGACAAGTGATGAAGAAAATAGTTTAATTAGACAGTTAAAATTATGTGATGGTGTTTTGATGCCAGGTGGCAAGAATAGGTATGATTATGATAGATTTATTACTAACTATTGTCTAGACAATGATATTCCTGTTTTAGGAATTTGTTTGGGGATGCAATTATTAGCAACACATAAAAATAGAGATACATTAATGGAAGTAGATAATCATAGATTACTTGGTATAGATAAAGCTCATGAAATTTATTTAAATACTGATTCTTATTTATATAAGATAATAAAAACTACTAATTTTTATGTTAATAGTAGACATGGATATAAAGTAACAGAAGTTGGTAATTTTGATATAGTTGGTTATTCTAGCGATGGAGTAATTGAAGCAATAGAAGATAAATCCAAAAGATTTGCAATAGGAGTTCAGTGGCATCCAGAAAATCTTATGGATAGTGAAGAAAGTAAAAGCTTATTTAAAGAATTTATTAAAGTTTGTGGAGATAGAAATGGAAATTAAGAAGAATGGAATTTATAAACATTTTAAGGGAGATTATTATTTAGTTCTTGATGTGGCAATTCATAGTGAGACTGGTGAAAAGTTAGTTATCTACAGAGCATTATATGGTGAATCTATTCTTTATGCTAGACCTTATGATATGTTTACAAGCAAGGTTGATAAAGAAAAATATCCAAATGTAGAACAAGAATATAGGTTTGAATTACAAAATATTGAATCAAAGAATAAATAATAATATTTGTTCTTTTTCTTTTTAAAGTATGGTATAATTTCTACTAGTAATGAGGTTGATGTTATGAAAGTAAAATACAATTTATTAAGTAAAGACGAGCAAACTATGGCAAGATATGGTACGTTAGAGACTAATTATGGTACATATGAGACCCCGATGTTTATGCCAGTAGGGACTAAAGCAACAGTTAAATTATTAACACCAGATGAGTTGTATGCAGTACATGCTGGAATAATTTTATCTAATACATATCATTTGTGGTTAAGACCAGGACCTGAAATTATAGATAAAGCAGGTGGTCTTCATAAATTCATGAATTATAATGGTCCTATATTAACTGATTCAGGTGGTTTTCAAGTCTTTTCTCTTGCAAGACCTAAGGACATTACTGAAGAAGGAGTACATTTTAAAAGCCATATAGATGGTTCAAAATTATTCTTAACTCCTGAAGAATCAATTAGAGTTCAAAACTTATTAGATAGTGATATTGCAATAAGTTTTGATGAGTGCCCTCCATATCCGGTTAGTCATGATTATATGGAAAAAAGTATTGAAAGAACATTGAGATGGGCCGAACGTGGTAAAAAGGTACACTCTAATCCTAGACAAAGTTTATTTGGAATAGTTCAAGGTGGAGAGTTTGAGGACTTAAGAAAAAGAAGTGCAATTGAGACTGTAAAGCTTGGATTTGATGGGTACTCTATAGGTGGCACTAGTGTTGGTGAAGATAAAGAAACTATGTATAAAATGATCGACTATTCTACTAAATATTTACCTGAAGATAAAGTTAGATATTTAATGGGAGTAGGAGATCCACTCGATATAATTGAGGGGGTAATAAGAGGAGTAGATTTATTCGACTGTGTATTATCAACGCGTATTGCAAGACATGGTAATGCTTTTACAAGACATGGTAAAATGAATATTAAAAATTCTAAGTATAAGGAAGACTTTACACCAATTGAAGAAGACTGTGACTGTTATGCATGTAAAAACTTCACTAAAGCTTATATAAGACATTTAATTACTAGTGATGAATTATTAGGTGGTAGATTGTTATCTATTCACAATACTAGATTTTTGATTAAGTTAACTGAAGAGTTAAGAGAAGCTATAAAAGAGAATAGATTATTAGAATATAAAGATGAATTCATAAGTAAATACAAGGGTAGTAAATAGTACTACCTTTTTCGTTGACAAAAAAAATACTAGATAGTAAAATGACATTATAGAATAGGGTTGATATTATGAAGAAATTAAATAAAAAAGGATTTACTTTGGTTGAAATATTAGCAGTTGTAATAATTATGGGAGTTCTTTTATTAGTTGCAGTACCTATGGTAGGAAAATATATAGAAGAGTCCAGAAAAAATACTTATGTTACAGCAGCTAAAAACTTAGTTGATGCGGTAGCTACTTCTATATCAGCGATGACATTACCAGTTGTTCCTGAAAATGAGGAAGCAGTTATTATTCCTTTTTCAGAAATTAATATGGAGAAAGAAATTTCTAAAACTAAATCTCCTTATGCAAAATATGTAGATGATAAAAGCTATGTTTTAGTAGCTTGTCAAGATGATAAATATGTATATTATGTTGCAGCGATCGATGAAAAAGGTAATGGTTTTTCTCTTACTAACATTAATCAATTGACTAAAGATAAAATAGTTGATACTAATATTGGTATTTATTCGACAACGCAAATAAAAAACACAAAAAATAGTGGAATGATTGAAGTTTCTGCTTTTAATATGAAATGTTTAGAAGTAGTTGATAATATAATAAAAGTAAAATTATGCGATGCAGTATATCCAGCAGGTAAAGCTATTGAATTATTGGACGGTAGTAAATTTTATGTAATTAAAAATAGTGATGAAACATCTAAGACGGTTGATGTGGTAACATATTATCACTTGAATAGTGATGGTACACAAAGTAATTCTAGTACTAGTCCTTCGTTTTACTTTAATTATCCTCAAACACCAGATTTAATTTATGAAGACTCTACAATATATGAGACGATAACTAACATAACTAAAAAAATGCGAGATAACTTAATCGCTGGAGGAATTAATCTATCAGATACTACAATTAAGATGCCAGAATTACAAGACTTTAGTTGTAGTACAACCGCATCATCTTGTCGTATCTTTAGTGGCAAGGGTATTGGTCAGTTTTGGACGCTTGATATATATAGACATAATCCTAATGTTCCATTATCTAGATATGATGAAGTTTATACATTTGGATCTCAAGGTAGAGGTAGAGCAACTACTGATTCATCTGGTATAGGAATTAGAATGGTTATACTTAATTTAGCTAAAGAAAATATAAATAGAGAAGCTAGTAAGGAATTAAAATAAGTTCATTAATTTGAACTTTTTTTATTTATTCCTAAAATACTACCTAATATAGTTGCAATTATTATAATTATATAAAATATTAAAGACGTTAATGAAAAACTTATATTATAAGCAAGATAGCTAAATGTAAATAATATAACTACCATTGATAGTCCTATTTTTAAACCTTCTAAATATCCTTTTTTATTACTTTTTTTCCCTATATAAATTCCACCTATTACCATAGATATTACTATAGCAATTAATTCTAATATTTTAGTGGCATTAGTTCCTAGTATATTAAAATAACTTAGAGAACCAATTATTATGGAAAAACAGATTATTGATGCGAAAACATATAATAAACTTTTAAAATACTTAATTATAAACATATATTCACTTCCTAATTAAAATTATGTCTTGTATAAGAAAATATTCTATTTATCATAATAAAATAAGGAGTGATAAATATGGAATATGGTATTGTACTTTTTAGAACAGCATTATTTTATTTGATTATAACTGTTATATATCGTTTTATGGGTAAACGTGAAATAGGGCAGTTAGGTATGGTAGACTTAACTGTTTCTATCTTGATAGCAGAACTTGCTGCTATGGCAATAGATAATAGAAATGAAAGTATCTTTTTAGCAATATTTCCTATTATTTTGTTAGTTGCAATTCAAATAGGAACTTCTTTTATATCGTTAAAATGTTCTAAAATAAGAAATCTTTTTGATGGTAATCCTTCAGTTATTATAAATAGGGGAAGAATTAATTTTAGAGAAATGGTAAAGCAAAGATATAATATAGATGATTTGTTAACACAATTAAGGGATAAGAGGGTTAGAAGTATAGAAGAAGTTGATTATGCTATATTGGAAACTAGTGGTAAATTGTCTGTATTTGAAAAAGATAGCAAGTTGTTTGGCGAGTACCCAATGCCATTAATTATGGATGGAGAAATAAGTTATGATACTTTAAAGCAAATAAATAAAACAAAAGAATGGTTAGAAAATTGTTTAGAGAAAGAAAATGTTTTACTAGACGATATCTTTTATGCTTTTTATCGGAATAAGAAATTATTTATTATTAAAAATAGTGAACTTAGAAAATAAAAAAAATAAAGCTTTGCGCTTTATTTTTTTATGTAGAAATAAAAGTTAGAACCATGATCTTTCTTAGATGTAACACCATATTCATAATCATGTAAGACAAATATATTTTTTACAATAGATAATCCAATTCCTGTTCCTACCATATTACGTTTGTGTTGTTTATCACTCTTGTAGTATTTATCCCAAATCTTATCAATGTCCTCTTTTTTGATTCCTTTACCAGTATCAATTATTTCTACTTTAGTATGTTTTTTAGTATCAGTTACTTTAATAGTTACTGTGTTATCATCTCCAGTATAATTAATAGCGTTGTTTACTAGATTATATATAACTTGTTCCATTTTCTTTTTATCGGCATTAATAATAATTTTATCTTTATTAGTTATGAAATTAAACTTATAGTTTTCTGTTATGGTATATATTTTGTATCTATTTAAAATTGTATTTATTAATTCAACGAGATCAAAATTCTCTTTATTTAAAGTTGCCATATTTGATTGCATCTTTGATAACTCTAAAATATCACCTACTAAAAGGTTTAATCTATCTACTTCTTCAATAATTATGTTTAGGTGTTCTTCACGTTTCTCTTTATCTTTGTAACTAATATCTTTTACCATTTCAGCATATGCTTTTATCATTGTTAATGGTGTTTTTAAGTCATGAGAAACGTTGGCCATTAATTCACGTCTTAGTTCATCATTTTTAGATAGAGCATCTTTTGCAGAATTTAATGTATTAGCTAGTTCATCTAACTCTTCAATATCACTTTGATTTTCAAAGGTAACGTCATAGTCACCACTTGCAAGACGTTTAGCAGATTTATTTAATGAAGTAATAGGGTCAGATAACTTCTTAGATATATAGTAACCAATTACAAATGATAATATTAAAACAATACCAGTTACTATAATTAATTGATTTTTAAGAATTACAATTGTTGAATCAATAGGATCTATTGCAGTGTTTAAAAAAGCATAAGTATTATCATCTAATTTAAGACCATATACTAGGGTTTCGCTGTTTAATTGTTCGTTTACTACTTTATATGTAATATCTTCTTTATTACTCTCTATAAATTTATTTTTATAGTATGCAACTGAAGGGTTGTACTTTTCAACTAAACAACCTCTATTCATATTATCGGTAGAGTAGATAATACCATCACTACTATTTATTTCAATACAGACCCCACGCTTATAATATATTTCGTTTAATACTTTTTCAAAACTTGATTTGTTATAACTATTTTTTACTAGTTTAGCCATTATATTTATTTCATTAGTTTTGTACCACTCATAATAAGTATCTATAAATATTACTTGGAAGAACCAAAGAAAAGTAATTATTAATATAGAGAATAGGGTAAGGAAACACCATATTTTTACAATTAGTGATTTATTATTTAATTTCAAATTTATATCCTATTCCACGAACAGTTTTAATTAAACTACGATATTCACCTAGATTGTTTCTTAACATTTTTATATGAGTATCTATAGTTCTATCATCGCCGAAGTAATCATATCCCCATAACTTATTTAATAATGCTTCTCTTGAAATGGCTACATTTTGATTATTAATGAAATAACTTAATATTTCGAATTCTTTTGGCGTAACATTTATTTCTTTATTATCTATGGTGATAGTATGTCCAATAAAATCAACAACTAAACTTTTATAAACAAATTTATCTTCTATCTTTTTACCACGTCTTGTAATAGCTTTAATTCTAGCCATTAATTCTTTAGGAGAGAAAGGTTTAGTTAAGTAATCATCAACTCCTAAATCAAAGCCTAATAATTTATCGTATTCATCATTTCTAGCTGATAAGATAATAGTTGGAATATTGTGATCTTTTTTTAATTCTTTAAAGAAAGTATATCCATCCATCTTAGGCATCATAATATCTAGAATAATAGCATCAATATCAACTTTGTCAATAATCTTTAGAGCTTCAATACCGTTTTCTGCTTCATAAATTTCATAGTTTTCTATTGTTGCATATTCTTTAATAACGTCTCTTATTAATTTTTCGTCATCTACTATAAGTATTTTCATAACATCACCTAATAATATTATACATATTTTTATGTACTTTTTGTGAAAAAAAGTCTAACTTATTATTCTTCAGTTAAACTTTTTACTTTTACATTATTCTTACTTAATGTTTCGTCTAATCTTTGATTATAATCTTTAATAATATCGTTTTTTATGATAAGTTCTTTCTCAATATCATTTAGTTTTAACATCATATTATTAAACTCTGGGATAACTTTTGCATATTCACTGAATTCTTTAGCAAAATCGCTTTTTAAAACTTTGATAATTTCAATTGCTTGTTTTATGGAGGATGTTATATTATTTAATGAATCCATTTGATTATGTATTACGTCACTATAGTCAATGTATCTAACCTTAGTTATCGTTTTATCTTCTCTTATTCTAGGACTTACTACATTTGCAAAGTTAAAAACAGAACTAACCATTAATCCTGCTCTTAAAGCATTACCTTTTCTAGTTGGTGGAAACATATTAGCTGTTGCTAAGAGTAGGGTAGCTTTTAATAATTTTGTATAATTTATTACAAGTTCGGATTTGTATTCCACTGTTTTTGTAATAGTAGTTGAATTTTTAACTTTTTCATCTATTTCTTTAAGAATATAATCTTGTTCTTTTAAAAATGAAGTGATAAATTTTTCTTCTTTTTCTATATCATAGTAACTATCTTTTAGATCTTCAAATTCATCATCTCTTATATTGTATTCTTCTTTTTTGTCTTCAAGAGTATAGTTTAATTTATCTGTTTCTTTTTCTATATCAATTATTTCATCAATTATGTTTATATATTCTTCTATTTGTTTAATTTGAAGAATGGAAGCATTACTTCTGTCATCGTTTTTGATAGCGTCTTTATATTCATTTATCAAGTGCATAATATAAGCATCACTATTATGACTTTTATATATTTCTTTAAAATTTTTATTATAAAAATCTTTTTTGATCTCTTCTAATTTTTTTATTAATTTTTCTAATCTTTCTAATAGAATTTCTACTTCTTTAGTATCAGTTTCTTTTTCCTCTTGTTCTTTTATAATATTTAATTCATATCTAATATTTTCTAATTCGTGCCAATTACGTTTAAGCATTATTTCTATTTCATCTAGTGTTGATGATTCAACTGACTTTTCATTATCTTGTTGTAAAGTTTCTAGTTTATCTTCTTTTTTTTCTTCCTTGAAAGGAGTAATAGCTGGTGAACTTTTTACTTCAATTCTAGCATTAATTAATGGATCGGGTTCTCTATCTGTTATTGATATTTTTAGCTCATTACTTTTATGATCGCTTTTTTCTTCTTGTTGTTTTTCATGAGAAACTACTTTTTTTACATCTTCCTTAATCTTATTAGTATCTTCTTTATTAGGAACAATATTTTTTACTTCGTTTATCTCATCTTTTTTATCTTCTTCAGTAGGGATAGGTGGCAGTGTTATAACTTGTTCCTTTTTTCCTTGATCTTTAAAAAGAGGAGTTTTATCCTCTTTAATTCTTTTCCTTCTAAACCACCAAAATATACCAGATTTTTGTTCCATCGCTAATCCTCCTAATTATAGGTTTCTTTTTTTATCTGTTCTAAATTTTCACGCATAATCTTCGCATAATCTTCGCTGTTGTTTCGTTCTTCATCAGTTATATTAGCTAAATTCTTAAGTGTAAGTGTCTCAGCTATTGTGTTTTGTTGAATTGACTTAACATATTCATTTTCAGGATCGTTTTCTAATAAGAATATGTATTTGTTACTACCACTATTTATTAATTCTTGAACATCATATAAAGTTTTATCAGTAGTAGTATCGGGATCTAACGATAAAACAGTAAATCCATATTTTTCTAAAAATCTTAATACATCGTTTGCTACTATTATAGTTTTATTACTAGCATTTTCATAAGTAAGTTTAATCTCAGCATCTAACTCAGATAACTCAACTTTCAATTCTTCATATCTTTTATCTATTTCTTTATTTAAGTATGAACTATTTATATATTCTTGTAATCCATTTTTAATATTTTGACTCATCATTAATAAGTTAGAGGGATTTAACCACAATTCTTCAATGCCATATTTAATTTCCATTCCAAATGCTGCATCAATTATTAATAAATCATTATTTTTATTTATTAAGCTAACAGCAGTGTCTTTATCTTTTGATAATCCTAAATAAATGAATAAATCTTGCTTACTATAGTCATTTAATTGTTTGTTATTTAATTTATATTCATTAATATTTGTTCCATCTGGATAAATTGAATTAACATTTGCGTTATCTCCATATAATTTATTTGTAACAAATTCAATTGGGTATGCAGTAGTAATAATATTTATATCTTCCATATTATCTCTTTTAAAACATCCAGTTGTCATAACACACATTATTAATAAAACAGTTATAAGTATCTTTTTTTTCATATTTTCTCCTTTTTTGGTACAGGATCATATCCACCTTTTGATAGAGGATTACATCTTAATATTCTTTTTATTGTTAAAAAACTTCCTTTAATACTACCATAAGTATTTATAGCTTCTATTCCATAGTTGGAACAAGTTGGAATAAATTTGCAGTATGAATGGGAAGATAGTGGTGTTTTTTGATAAAGCTTAATTAAAAAAATAAGTATCCTTTTCATACTATCACCATAGAATTATTTTACTATTAATTTTTCTTTTAATCAATAATAGTTGGACTATATTTTTAATTTTTGCTATAATCATAATGGTGATTATTATGGATAGACTATTTAAAAGATTAGGAATAAAACCTTCTGATATGAGACTTTATACAACAGCATTTTCTCATTCTTCATATGTCAATGAAAATCATTTGAAAGCTGATTATGAAAGATTGGAATTCTTAGGAGATGCAGTGTTGGAACTTGTTTCAAGTGATTATCTTTATCGTAATAAAGATTTTAAAGAAGGGGATATGACTAAGATCCGTGCTAGTTATGTATGTGAAAATGCTTTGTATGAATATGCTAAAGATTTATCTTTAAGTGATTATATTAAGGTTGGACATGGTGAAGAAGTAGACGGTGGTCGTTTTAAAAAAGTAATTCAAGCAGATATTTTTGAAGCACTTATGGGAGCTATTTATCTTGATCTAGGATTTGATACAGTAAAAAGAGTATTATTAGATATTATGGTTCCATATATAGAGGATCCTAATATAGTATTTTTTAGTGATTATAAATCTGTTTTACAAGAGTACGTTCAAACTGAACAACGTAGTTTAACTTATGAACTTGAAAATGAAGAAGGTCCTTCACATAATAAGACTTTTACTATAGCTGTAAAAATAGATGATATAGTTTATGGTAGAGGAAGTGCACCTTCTAAAAAAGAAGCTGAGCAAGAAGCTGCTAAGAGTGCCTTAGAGAAACTTGCTAAAATTTAATAAATTTGCTATAATGGTCAAGTTAACTTGCTTTGATTATAAGAAAGGAGAATTTTTTTGAGTAAAATTAAGATTTTTAGTTTAGGTGGACTAAACGAAAACGGTAAAAATATGTATGTTGTTGAAGTCGATGAAAGTATCTTTGTTTTTGATGCAGGACTTAAATATGGTAGTGATAAAACACTAGGAGTAGATTACATTTTACCGGATTACAAATATTTAAAAGATAATAAAGAACATATAAAAGGATTATTTTTAACACATGGGCATGATAGTAACATGGGTGCTACTGCTGATATTTTATTTGATATACCAGATCTTCCTGTTTATGGAACAAAATTTACACTTGAGATTTTAAGACGTGATTTGGAAGAAAATAATATTAAAGCAACTAATATAAAGGAAATTAGACCGCATTCTAAATTAACTTTTGGAGACTTGGTTGTTTTCCCTATAAGTGTTACTCATTCCATCCCTGATGCTGTATGTTATGTTTTATATACAGAAGATGGAGCTATTGTATATACTGGAGATTTTGTATTTGATTATTTAGTAGATGGACCATATAAAACTGATATAGGTAAGTTAGCTTATGTTGGAAAACAAGGTGTTTTATGTTTAATGGCAGAGTCTATTTATGCTGAAAAGCCTGGACATACTAGTCCTAACAATAGAATAGATGAGTTTATCAAACAAGTATTATTAAAAAATGATGATCGTATTATTGCGACTATTTTTCCAGCACATATATCAAGAGTTCAAGAGATACTTGATGAAGTATCAAAGACTAAAAGAAATGTAATAATAATGGGTAAAAATTTACAAAATACAATTAATTCAGCAATTGATATGGGATATATTAAGTTTGATAAAAATAAAATAGGTGATTTATCAAATTTAAATGATAAAGGAGTAGTAGTTTTAATTTCTGATGAAAAAGAGAAACCTTTTATGAATCTAGAACGTATTTTAAGAGGTTTTGATAAGTATATTAAATTAAAAGATACTGATACTATTTTTATAACTGAGCCTCCTTATGAAGGAATTGAAAAAAGAATGGCTCTAATAATGGATGAGATAGCTAAGATGAATGTTAATGTAGTATCGTTATCTGCTAAAAAACATTTATTACATCATGCATCTCAAGAAGATCTTATGTTAATGATTAATCTTATGAATCCTAAGTACTATTTTCCAGTTAAAGGGGAGTATCGCCATCAAGTAATGAATGCTGAATTAGCTGAGAAAATTGGTATACCAAAAGAAAATATCATTCTAAAACAAAATGGTGATGTTGCAACATTTATAGATGGCAAGTTAACTGATGACATTAGCCATGTTGATGTAGATGAAATATTAATAGATGGTAAAAGTCAAGGAGACATAGGGGAACTTGTTTTAAAAGATCGTGAGATGTTAGGCGATAGTGGTATTGTTATCGTTAGTTGTACACTAGATAGAACTACTAAACAAATACTAGCAGGACCTGAAATTTTAACAAGAGGTTTTGTATATGTTAAAGAAAGCGGCGATTTGCTAAAAGAGTCTGAAGAAATTTGCCGTGAAGTAATAGAAGCTAATATTGAGCCTGATGCTAAAAAAGTAGATTATACAGCAATTAAGACTTCAGTAAGAGATAAGTTAGGAAAATTCTTATACAAAGAAACTGAAAGTAGGCCAATGATTATTACTGTTATTCAAGAAGTATAAAAAAAGAGGTTAAGCGCCTCTTTTTATTCTTTTCTCAATAATATTTAACATTTCTTTTTTTAACTCTTCACTTGCGTCAGTCCAAATGATTTCTAAAAATACTCCCATTCCTGGTAGTGCTATTTCATCTTGTTCTTTTATTGATTCTTCAATTGCATTTCTTAATGTTTTTATATCATCATCTTTAAAATTATTAATAATATGTCTTCTTATATCTATGTCCATATGTTCATCTCCTAAATATATTATTAACGTCTTTTTTTTAAATATACATTTATATGATATAATTTAATTATCGATAAGAAGGTGCAGTATGCAAATAAGAATAAAAAACAAAATATATGATGTCGAAATAGTAAAAAAAAGAACTACTCGTAATACGTATATTAGAGTTAAAGAAGATTTAACTGTTTATGTTACAACTAATTCTTTTGTTTCAGATAAACATATTGCTAAAATATTAGAAGAAAGCATTCCTTCAATTACTAGAATGATTACGCATCAAGAGGCAAAAAACAATAACAAACAATATTTTAATTATCTAGGTAAGAAGTATGATATTGTTTATACAAATAGTACTAACGTTATATTAGGTGAGTCTAAAGCTTTTATACCTAAAACATTAGATCTTGAAAGGTGGTATAAAAAAGAAGCAGAAAAACTATTTAAGGAGCGACTAGATTATAACTACAATAATTTTAGTAAGAAAATACCATATCCTTCTTTAACAATTAGAAAAATGACTACTAGATGGGGAGTTTGTAATACTAAGTTAAAAAGAGTTACTTTAAATCTTGAACTAATGAAAAAAGATTTAGAATGCCTTGACTATGTTATTGTTCATGAATTATCTCATTTTATTCATCAGAATCACTCTAAAAACTTTTGGCTTTTGGTTGAAGAAAATTATCCTAGATATAAAGAAGTAAGAAAAAGGATGAAAGAAGAGTAATTTTATAGTATAATTAAATGTAGGTGATTATAGTGCTTATTACAAGTTTAGAAAACGAACGCATAAAAAATTATATAAAATTAAAAGATAAAAAATATAGAAAAAGAACTAATACCTTTATAGTAGAGGGATTACATTTAGTATTAGAAGCTTATAAAAGTGGTAATTTAATAGAGTTAATTATAGAAAAAGATGAAGTATTACCACTTGATGTACCAACTATTTTTGTAACTAATGAAATAATTTCTAGATTAACATCGCTAGATAATCCAGTAACTGTTTTAGGACTTTGTAAAATAGATGATAATAAAGAAATAAAGGGTGAAAAGATACTAATGCTTGATGGTATTCAAGATCCAGGAAATTTAGGTACTATTATTAGAAGCAGTGTAGCTTTTAATGTTGATACTATAGTACTTGGTTCTAATACAGTTGATTTATATAATCCAAAAGTAGTAAGAGCTACTCAAGGAATGCTATTCCATACTAATATTATTAATGCTGATTTAAAAGAGACGATTGGAGAATTAAAAAAGCAAGAAATTCCTATTTATGGAACCAAAGTAGAGTATGGAGAAGATGTAAGAAATTTCCCATCAAAAGATAAAAAAAGATATGGTTTAGTTGTTGGTAATGAGGGTGCTGGTGTTAGCAATGAAGTATTAGAACTATGCGATAAATACATATATATTGATATGAATGAAAAAGTAGAAAGTTTAAATGTTAGCATTGCTACTTCAATTATTCTTTATGAATTAAATAGGTGATTTTATGGAGTATGTTTTAATTGGTAAAATTGTTAGTACTCATGGTATAAAAGGTGAAATTAAGCTTAAAAGTAATTTTGAATTTAAAGACAAAGTATTTTTACCAAATATGAATATTTATATCGGGAGTAATAAAATAAAAGAGGTTATTGTAAGTTATCGTAGACATAAAGATTTTGATATGATTTGTTTAGATAACTACAATAATATTAATGAAGTACTAAAATATATTGGTGAAGATGTTTATGCTTCTAGAGAAGATTTAAATTTATCAAGCAAAGAAGTGCTTGACTCTGATTTAATTGGAGTTAGTGTTTATGTATGTGATAAATGTCTAGGGATTATTAAAGATGTTTTTCCATCTAGTAGTATTCAAAAAGTTATAAGATTTTCTTGTGAGAAAGGTGAATTTTTAGTACCTTATGTAAAGGAATTCGTTAAAAATGTGGATTTATCTAATAAAAAAATGGTATTATATTCTATGGAAGGAGTAATGAAATGCGAATAGATATTTTAACTTTATTTCCTTCGATGTTTGATGGATTCTTGAATGAATCGATCATTAAAAGAGCTATTGATAAGAAAAAAGTAGAAATTAATGTTATAAATTTTAGAGATTATTCACTTGATCCTCATCATAAGGTAGATGATACTCCTTATGGGGGAGGAGCGGGAATGGTTCTTACTCCTCAACCAATAATGGATGCGGTAGATGATTTGAAATATGATGATACTAAAGTTATTTTACTTACTCCTGATGGTAAAACTTATAATCAAAAGATGGCATATTCTTTAAGTTGTGAGAAGCATTTAATAATTATTTGTGGCCATTATGAGGGATTTGATGATAGAATAAGAAGTATAGTCGATATTGAAGTTAGTATTGGCGATTATGTTTTAACTGGTGGTGAGATTCCTAGTATGGTTATAACCGATTCTATTACTAGATTAATAGATGGGGTTATTGAAGAAGAATCGCATTTAAATGATTCGTTTAATAATAACTTATTAGATTATCCAACATATACTAAACCCAGAGTATATCGAGGACTAAAAGTACCAGAGGTACTTCTTAATGGTAATCATAAAGAAATAGAAGAAT
Source organism: uncultured Bacilli bacterium (assembly GCA_934122395.1). GTDB lineage: Bacteria > Bacillota_I > Bacilli_A > RF39 > UBA660 > RGIG3091. Next base: position 73,716 of record CAKOWQ010000001.1, read on the forward strand.
ATAGGATGAGGGAAGCATTAAAAAAGACACAAGAACGACGTCCTGATTTATTAGAAAAATAATTGAGGTGGTTTTATGGGAAAAGAACAGAAATTTTTAGTTGTAAAGAATAAAGATTCTAAGGAAATTAAGTACTTTGAATATGATAAAATATCTGGTTATAACATAAAACCAAACCCTAATTTGAAGTTTCAAGATGCTATTAACGTTAATAAGATGATCTTGATAAATCCATCACTTATTGAAAAGATGGTTGATAAAAAGATAAAAAGAAGATTTGATTATTTAATTAATTTATTATCAGTAGTTTATGAAAATGATGATGATACTGGTGAGGGACTTAAACTAGCACTTAATGAGGCTGAGAAATTCCGTACAGAATTAAATAATAAATATAGACAATATATAAATGAAGAAAAATTCGATTTATTACAAAAGAAAATTGCTATTTTAGAAGATGAACTTTATTTAAGAATGCAATTTGTGCTAGATAAAGTTAATGATATAGAAGAAGAAAAAGGTAAGAGTAGATAATTTTTTCTTGCAATAGTTATCTATTTATAGTATAATTAGTAACGTCGTTAAGACATTATCTGTTGATCCGCTGTAAATATTTATATGATCACGTTAAAGAAAGAAGGAGAGATATCGTATGGCAAATGTAATTGACAAGATTACTGCAAAACAAATTAATCCTAATATTCCAGATTTTAGAGTTGGAGATACAGTTAGGGTTGACGTTAAAATCGTCGAAGGAAAAAGAGAAAGAATTCAAGCTTTTGAAGGTACTGTAGTTAGCCGTAAAGGTGCAGGAATTTCTGAAACATTCACAGTAAGAAAAATTTCTTATGGTGTAGGTGTAGAAAGAATTTTCCCAGTACATTCACCAAAAATTGCTGGAATTACAGTTGTTAAGAAAGGTAAAGTTAGACGTGCTAAATTAACATTCTTAAGAAATGTAGTTGGTCAATTTAGAATTAAAGAAAGAGGACAAAAATAAGACTACATTAGTCTTATTTTTTATTTGTTTATGAAAAAAGAAAATAAAGAGGAAATAAAAAAAGAAAATAAAGTTTTGGCTAAGATCAAAGAGATTATACCTTATATTTTAGTTATTATAGTAGTTTTATTTGTTAAGGCTTATATCATTTCACCCATCCAAGTTAATGGTGAATCTATGGATAATACATTAAAAAGTGGAGATGTTATGATTTTAAATAAGTTGCAATATAAAAGAAATGGTGTTAAAAGATTTGATATTGTAGTTATTAAAAGTCATGGTACTCATATTATAAAAAGAGTAATTGGACTACCTGGAGATGTTATTGAGGTAAAAGATAATAAGTTATATATTAACGATAAAGCATATGATGAAAAATATTTAAGTAAAAGGACCGTTACTGAAGATTTTGAGCTTTGTGAATTACTTGATAGTGATAAAGTACCCAAAAATAAATATTTTGTTATGGGAGATAATAGAGAAAAATCTTTGGATAGTAGAATAATAGGATTTATTGATGAAGATGATATTGAAGGCATTGCAACATTTACAATTTTTCCATTTAATCGTATAGGTACTAAAAAATAGAATTCAAATTTGATGAATTCTATTTTCCTTTATTAGTTTTGTACTAGATGATATAATAAAATTAGTTAAAGATAAGGTGATTATATGAAGAATTTAGAATTTATAAAGTATACGTATTTGCATAGACAAGTAGTTCTTTATTTAGCTAATAAATATGTTAAAGACAATAAAGAAGAAGTATTGAAGCAAATTGAAAAACATGATTTAGATAAGATGTTCATGTATATGTTTTACAATAAAAGTGATGCATCATCGATTCATAGAAAGTTATCAACGCATCATGAAAATGATTTAGATAAAAACTATATTGATTATATTGAAATGGTATTAGACTGGGAAAGTGCTAGATATACTAAGGATGATAAACCATTAAATGCTTATGATACTCTTTATAAGTATTATCCTAGTATGGAAAAAGAAATTGTTCCAATATTAGAAAAATTTAATATAAACAAACCTAACTTACCAAAAGAAAAAGATGTAGAAGAATACGTAAAAACTTTGCAAAATATATCATTAGGTGACATAAAAGATGAATATATCAAATATATTAATGATTTTTTTGATAGCTAGTTTTAATTATTGAAGGTGGATGATTTTGTGAATAAGCAAGATATTTATGGGTTTATTAAGAATAGAAATATATGGTATGAAATAACGGAACATAAAGCTGTTTTTACTATGAATGAGCTTAGTGATGTAAATCTACCATATCCAGAAAGTGATGCTAAAAATTTGTTTATTAGGGATGATAAAAAGAATAATTACTATTTAATAACGGTAAAAGGTAACAAGAAAGTTGATTTGAAAGAATTTAGACATAAGAATAATACAAGACCTTTATCTTTTGCTAAAGAACAAGAGCTGATGGATGTTATGCAGTTAACTCCAGGTTCTGTTACACCTCTTGGATTATTAAATGATAAAGATTTAAAAGTAACATTTTATTTAGATAGAGATTTTCTTGGCGATAAAGAAATAATTGGAGTGCATCCTAATGATAATACGGCTACTTTGTGGTTGAAGGTTAATGATTTAATTAATATTATTGGGGAACATGGTAACAGTGTTAATATTATAGAAATTTAATTTAGATATTCCTTTTTATGTTATGTCGTCTTCTGAACTTAAAGATGTTTTGAATAACAGCCCTATATGGTGGGGAAATGATAATAAAGAGATATATGATAATATTATTTTTATTATGCCACCTGTAACTTTTGAAGAGGTTTATGAGTCACTTGGTGAACCATCTAATAAGTTAGAACAGATAATGAATTATAGAAATACTATTTTTTGGTCATTTGATTTAAAAAATTATAGAAAATGTAATTGGCGGATTAAAACGGCAAGTTCTAACGTTAGCAATAAAATCACAATAAGAACTGCTAACACTATTAAAGGAATAGTAAAATTACTTGATAAATAATTATTTGTAGAAATGGCACATTATTATGCTTTTTTTTATTCAAGTTTTCTATTAGATAACTTTAACACCTTGTGGGTATTGAATATTTTTGTTACAATTAACTTATATTGGAGGTAAGTTAAGATGGAAAAGAAAAAAATAGCGGTTTTGATACCATGTTACAATGAAAGCAAAACTGTAGAAAAAGTAGTTAAAGATTATAAGAAAGTATTACCAGAAGCTGATATTTATGTTTATGATAATAACTCATCTGATGGTACTGACAAAATTGCTAAAAAAGCGGGAGCAATTGTTAGATATGAATACAAACAAGGTAAGGGTAACGTAATTAGATCGATGTTTAGACAAATAGATGCTGATTGCTATTTAATGATTGATGGGGATGATACATATCCAGCTGAATTTGCAAGAGAAATGTGTGACTTAATATTAGAAGGAAAAGCTGATATGGTTATAGGAGATAGATTGTCTTCAACATATTTTACAGAAAACAAAAGACCTTTCCATAATTTAGGAAATAGGTTAGTAAGGTTTTTAATTAATAAATTATTTAAAAATAATGTAAAAGATATCATGACAGGTTATCGTGCTTTTAGTTATGAGTTTGTAAAAGGTTTTCCTGTTTTATCAAAAGGCTTTGAAATAGAAACAGAAATGACAATTCATGCAGTTGATAAGAATTATAAACTAGTTGAAATACCAGTTACATATCGTGATAGACCAGCGGGTAGTGTTTCAAAATTAAATACTTATAGAGATGGTTTTAGAGTATTAAAGACTATAGCTATGCTTTTTAAAGAATATAAACCAGCATTTTTCTTTAGTTTGTTAGCTATTTTATCATTGATTTTTTCACTAATATTAGGTGTACCTGTTGTTCTTGATTATATGAAGACTGGTATAGTACCAAAATTTCCTAGTTTGATTGTATCTGGAGTTTTCTTGATAATTTCATTGCTTTTATGGATTACTGGTATTATGTTACAAGTTATTGTTAAAAAGCATAGACAATTATATGAATTATATTTGAATGCCATGGTGAAGGATAGAAATGAAAAATAATTTAATCAAACAAATATTGAGGTTTGGTGTAGTTGGGGGAATTGCTTTTTTAATAGACTATGCACTATTATATTTCTGTACTGAATATTTAAATATTTATGTTTTATATTCTTCTATAATATCATTTTCTGTTTCAGTAATATTTAATTACATAATGAGTATTAAATGGGTATTCGATGTTGATCATAAACAAACGTATAAAGATTTTACTATTTTTATAATTTTAAGCCTTATAGGACTTGGAATAAATCAATTAGTAATGTTCGTAGGGGTAGAAAAACTAGGAATATTCTATATGTTAGTAAAAATAATATCTACTGCTATAGTTATGGTTTATAACTTTATTACTAGGAAAATATTTATTGAAAAAAATAATAATAAAAACATTTTAGAATATATTAAGAATTTGATATACAATAATAAAAAAATAGTATCAGTTTTCATGGCATCATTTACTTATGCTGTTATATGTCTTACTAATCATTTGAGGGCATACGACGTTTATTCGTGGCTAATTTATTTAGTTTTAATTATTGTATTTATTAAAACAGATCTCTATAGTGACAAGATGAAGAAAGAGAGTATTATTTTTTCATTATTATTTTCGATTTTAATGATATATGGAAATATTACTTATTCTTTACTTGATGATCCTACTACAAGCTTATTTAAGAATTTTTTTACAGTTAGTAGTCTTATTAAAATTATAGGTACTTTTAATTTATTGCTAGTTATTTTTAAAAACGTGTTACCTAAATTATATGACTTTTCATTAACTAAAAAGAAAAGCAAAATTAAAAAGACATACTTAATATTTATTATAAGTTTTGTTATTATGTTAATTGCTTGGTTACCATATTTCTTGGCGTTTTTCCCTGGAACTTTATCTTCAGACTCATTTGCTGAACTATCGATAATCGTTAACAATTTTGTTTATATAACTGATCATCATCCGGTTATTCATCTTTTATTTATACTTTTACCATATAAAATAGGTTATGGTATATTTGGAAGTATGACGGCTGGGGTTGCTTTAGTAACAATTTGTCAAATGATTGTTTTAGCAGCCATTTTTTCATCGTCTATAGTATTTTTACATAAAAGAAAAGTAAATGATTTTATATTATTAATAGTTTTGTTATTTTATTCATTTGCACCAATGCATGGATATTATAGTATTGTAATGTGGAAAGATGTTATATTTGCTGGAACTTTACTTTTATTAACTATGGAAGCAATTAAAATTATTGAAAAAGATAAAAGAAATGAGTTGTGTTTTAAAAATATTATAGGATTTATCATCACTTCAATATTTTGTGTCTTTTTTAGAAATAATGCTATTTACATGTATTTAGTTTTTGCAATTGTTACTTTTATTATTTTCAGAAAACATATCAAAATGTTTGCTGTAGCTTTTGCTATAGTGTTTGGTGTATTCTTATTTGTTAAAGGACCAGTTTTCAATTATTTAAATATAAATAAAAGTGCTTCAGCTGAATATATTAGTATGCCACTTCAACAGATTGGAAGAATGGCTTTCAAAGAGGTTGGATTTACTAAGAAAGAGGCATCTCTTATTAATAAGGTGATTCCTGTTGATATTCTAGCTAAGAGTTATAATCCAATTGTTTCTGATAATATTAAGTTTAATAAAGCATACAATGGTAAGGCCTTTGATGAAAATAAATTAGATTATTTAAAACTATATTTGAGTCTCGTTTGCAAACATCCGGATGTAGCTTTAGAAGCTTATTCGATAAGTACTTTGGGTTATTGGTATCCTGGTGTTGATGCTTGGCCAATTAATGACTCAATATACGAAGAGAATGAATATGGTTTAAAAATGCAGTCTAAAACACCTGAAAGTGTTAAAAATGCTCTTTTAAGTACTTATTCTAAAAATGCTCCAATATTGAGTATTGAGTGGAGCATAGGTCTATGTTTTTGGATAATATTAATATTTGGGACTATAAGTGTTAAGAAAAATGGACTAAAAGGAGTTTATCCTTATGTTCCAGTGTTTGGTATATGGTTAACAATGATGATTGCTGCTCCTGCATTTAGTGAATTTAGATATGTATATGGAGCATTTACTTCATTACCAATATTAATGTTATGTCCATATATATTGAATGGAAGTATTTATCGCTATAAAGACAATAAATAATAGTATATTTTATAAAAGTAAGATTTAAATATAAGAAAAAGAAATAACATTATTAAAGTTATTTCTTTTTTACTTTAACATAACTTTTAGTTAGGTTACCATTAAGTATAAAATAAATTTCTTTGTCACATTTATCAACACTTTTGACTGTTATTAATACTTTGTTACCAATTCGGTATTGTTGACCGGTTATTTTACCATATAAGCGACATTTTTCTCTATTGAATGTGTAGTTGTCGCCATCAATATCATATAATTTTACTCTACCAGTGATTAGATTATCAGTTTTTACTTTTAAACCTCTTTCATTAATTTCTATGATATTTCCTTCGAATGGTTTACCAATATAATTTTCCATATATTCTAACATAGCATATTTATTTGAGTCTTCTTCAGCTAAATCGGCTTGTCGTTCTTTATATGATGAGTGCTTGCATCCTTCTTTTAAACGCGATTCTAAACCGTCCAAATATTCATTTAAATTTTCTTCACTATAATTTTCACTATATATTTTATCATAATGATCTAATAATGTATGAACCATTAAATCAGGGAACCTTCTAATGGGGGAGGTGAAATGGGTATAACTTTCAGATGCTAATCCAAAATGACCAATATTTTCCGTTGTATAATAAGCTCTTTTCATACTTCTTAAAATTAGATTTGATAAAATCGGATATTCTTCATATTCAGAAAGTTTTTTAAGTAATTGCTGAACTAATTTAGGATTTTCGAAGTTTTTGACTTTGTTAATTCTATACCCAAGTTCAGATATAAATGTTATTGTTGAATCTAGTACTTGATCAAGTGGACAGTCATGAACTCTATATACACATGGTAGTCTTAACCACGTTATGTGATTTGCAACAGTTTCGTTGGCAATAATCATGAAATTTTCGATTAAATGTTCAGCTGAATTTTGATGACATAAGTTGAATGTTAAAGCTTTTCCGTTTTCGTCAACATCAATTTTTATTTCGTTAGGTGCAAATTCTAATGCCCCTTTTTCTGTTCTTTTTAGAGTCAGAATGTTAGATAATTCTTGCATTGTTTTTAAAACATCAGCAAATTCTTCATATCCCTCTGGAATTGTATTGCCTTCTAGTATGAGGTTAACTGCATCATAATTCATTTTTTTCTTTGAATTGATAACAGTAGGGCAAATTTTATAATTAACAACTTCACCATTATGGTCTATTTCCATAATACAACTTCTAGTAAGTCTATCTTCGTTTTGGTTTAATGAACAAATACCATTGGATAATTTGTGATGCAACATTGGAATTACATAGTTAAGAAGATAAACAGAAGTGCCCCGATTGTACGCATCTTCAAAAATTGCACTACCTTTCTTTACATAATGAGACACATTAGCTATATGAACCCCTAATTGAAAATTTCCATTAGGTAATCTTTCTAAAGATATTGCATCATCTATATCTTTTGTATATATTCCATCTATTGTAAAAATGCATTTGTCTCTAAGGTCTAATCTTCCTTCTAATTCTTTTTTTGTTACTTCAGTAGGAATTTGTTTTATTTCTTCCAATACTTCCTCACTAAAGTCAAAGTCGAAATCTCTACTTGCTGCTATGGCCTTGATGTCACTATTAGGATCATCCTTATGTCCTAGATATTTTACAAATTCAGCATTAAACACTCCGTCTTGTTCATCTTCGCCGACTTTAATTATTATTCTATCGCCTTCAACAAGTTCTTTCATTTTATTATGAGAAATTGAAAATGTTACGTGTTCTGGAATGTTAAATGCATGTAATCTTTTTACTCCTTTAATATTTTCAATTTCACATACAACGTTTGGGTTAGTTCTTTTTAATACTTTTAAAACTTTACCTTTATCTCCAGTTTTAAGTACAATAACTTCATCGAAATTGAATGCACCATTTAAAGCATAATCATCAATGTATAATCTTTCATTTCCATCAAGATCAATGTATTTTACACCGCTTTTATTAGTTAAAAGAGGTTTTGCAAAATGGTTTTCTGACATGTATCCGAATCTAGTTTCATCAACTTTGAAAAGTGTTCCTTCGGATAGCAAATCATCTAGACATTTGCAAACCTCTTCTTTATTTAAATATAACTTTTTACTAATTTCTTTTGCACAAAAAAAATCATTAGGATTTTCTTCTAATATTCTTACTATTTTTTCTTTAACATTATTCATACCTCATTGTTTCCCCCATAATTATAATATATCTTATACGGTGTAATAAGTAAATAAAATTTTATACTAAGTTCAAATTAGAAGTTAGATTACTATAAAATCTATCTTTTTTATGTTATACTTAAATAGTTTAAAGGAGAAAGTTATGAATAAGATTGTTACTATTTGCGGTAGTATGAAGTTTAAAGATGAAATGATTAAAGCCACTAAAGATTTAGAAATAAAAAACAAATATATTGTTATTCAATGTGTTTATAGTGATGATAAATTTACTGATGATGAACAACAGACTTTATCGGATCTTCATTACAAAAAAATTGCAATTAGTGATGCTATTTATGTAATTAATGTTAATGGATATATTGGTACTTCAACAGCTAAAGAAATTGATTATGCTAAAAGGCTTGGAAAAGAAATAATGTATTTGGAAGCAACCGATGAACCAATGTAAATATTAATACTAGTTTAAAATAAAAACATTTAACTTACTTATATTTTTAGGAGAGGAGTTAAAATATGTCAAAAGTATCTAATGTATTACTTATGCTCCAATATTTAGAAAATGGGCGAAAATATAATGTTAAAGAATTATCAGATAAACTAGAAGTATCTGAAAGAATGATTAGGGTTTATAAAGATGAACTTGAGAAGGCTGGTATTTATATTGATACTTTGATGGGACCTTATGGTGGTTATGTGCTAAACCAAAGTATTAGAGTACCAACTAGAAAGTTCTCTAAATCAGATTATGAATTTCTTAAGAACTTAAGTGTTGATGATAAAGACAGAGAAAGATTACAAATTATAGCAGATAAAATTCATGGAGTATATTTTGATTCCAATAATGAAAAAATAGAATTAAAAGATGATATTAAAAACAGTTATAATATATTAACTAGAGCAATAAAAGAGAAAAGAAAAGTAAAAATTAATTATTATTCTTTTGTCCACGGTAATCAAGATAGGGTTATTAGACCTTATGATATGTTTTTGTATAATACAGGATGGGGATGTGCGGCATTTTGTGAATTAAAAAGTGATTTAAGACATTTTGAATTGAAGAGAATAAATAAAATAGAATTGTTAGATGAAAAATTTTGAGTAGACGAAATATTTCCTCTTTAAGTGATATTAATTACTTAAGGAGGATTTTTTTATGGAAAAGAATATGAAAGAAAATTTTGAAAAGATGAAAGGTCGAGTGTTTGATAGTTTATGTGATACTGACTTAGAAAGAATTAATTATGAACTAGCAAAAATTGATGAAGCTACACTTGTATCAGGAGTAGGAGGATCTAGCGTTGTTTCTACATATGCTTCAAGGATATTGAATGAGAAGAATGGTGTAATAACTAGAAGTGTAGAACCTAGAGATTTTAATTATTTAAATTTGATTGGATATAAAAATGTTTTAGCATGTAGTTATTCTGGAAATAATTATGGTGTTATGTTAACTCTTTTAAATAACTTAAAACATTATTTGTTAGCAAGCAAAGAAAACGATACAGATGGAATAACTAATCTTACTTATTGCTGTAGAGATAGTGAAAAAAGCTTTATATCGCTTGCAGCTACATTAATACCATGTAGTATTTTACTCAATTATTATTTAGATAATGATCAAGAAAAAATAATGGATAGCATTCATTCTTATGATTATAGTTTTGATACCATTTGTAGTACATATGAAATATTTTCGGGATTAGAGACTTCTTCTGCAAGTAAATTTTTAGAATCTACTATGGTTGAATCTGGTATTGGAGTACCAATTGTACATGATAAATATTCATATTGTCATGGTAGAAGTACATTATCTACTACTAGTAATAATATTGCTATTTATTTTAATTTAAACACTGATTTAGACAAATTATTGATTAGTGAATTACCTAAATATTATAAAGATGTAATTTTGCTTGATGCAGATAATTCTTGTTTATCAGAATACACACTTTTAGTTAGATGTATGTATTTAACTAAATATATTGCTGAAAAACAGTATAAAGATCTATCTGGAGTTGATTATAATCCTATAGTAAAGAAATTATATAAGTATAACGGAAAACTATAACGCTTTTATGCTCAAATGAATGCATATTACTATAATTTTTTTCTCTTATGTGTTAAAATAATGTTATATATTCGCTATTTAAAAAGGAAGTGATAACATGAATGAAAACAAAACAAATATAAATTGGTATCCAGGTCACATGGAAAAAGCAAAACGTGAAATTAAAGAAAAATTAAGTTTAATAGATATTGTTTATGAGGTTATAGATAGTAGAATGCCTTATAGTTCTAAGATTAAAGATATAGATAACTTAATTAAAAATATTCCTAGAATACTTATAATGAGTAAGTACGATATGTGTGATACTAAAGAAACCGATAAGTTCATCAAATATTATACGGATATGGGTTATACTGTTATTCCAACATCACTTGATAATAAAAAAGATGTTTCGGTAATTTTAAATAAGAGTAAAGAATTAATGCAAAAAATTAATGAAGATCGCAAGAAAAAAGGAATGAAACCACGTTCTATTAGAGCATTAGTAATAGGAGTACCTAATGTAGGCAAAAGTACATTGATTAATAAATTAGTTGGTAAGAAAAAAGCTCCTACTGGAGATAAACCTGGTATTACAAAAGCCCTTGGTTGGATTAGAATTAATAATGACTTAGAACTTTTAGATACTCCAGGAATTCTTTGGCCAAAAATAGAAAGCGATACAGAGGGGTATCATTTAGCAGCTTTATCATCTATTAGGGAAGAGATCCTTAATAAAGAAGATTTAGCAATATATCTATTAAGAAGATGTTATGAATTATATCCAGAAAAATTAATGGAACGTTATAGTATAGATAAGGTAGAAGATGATATAATACCAACATTAGATATTATTGCTAAAAGACGTGGTGCACTTTTAAAAGGTGGAGAATCCGATTATGATAAAGTATATTTAATTATTTTAAGAGATATAAAAGAAGGATATTTAGGTAAGATTACTTTGGACAGGCTATAAGGTCTGTTTTTTTGTAAAAAAAAGAAGATGTTTAATCTTCTAATGATTTCTTAATCTGATTAGATTAATACTTGGATGATCAAATAACCTAAATGGATATTTACTAGTACCAATTCCTCCTGATATAAATAATTTAGTATTATCTATAGTATAAGTTGCTTCATAATATTTTTGAGCTCCTTTTACTTTGACAAGTGCAGGGATGAAAGGCAGTCTTACTTGACCATTATGAGAATGCCCAGCTAAAGCTATATCAACATTATATTTTTCTTTTATTTCATCTATATTATCAGGTTCATGCATAATGGAGATAGTAAATATATCCTTATTACTTCCTTCTTCCGCAAAATAATGAAATGCTTTATCAATATCAGTATTGTTTAAAGTACTACTTCCTATACCGGTAATTAATATAGGATTATTATCATCCTTATAAATTAAATCATAACTATTATCTAAAGTAATAAAATCAGTATCTTTCATTATATTATCAAAATTCTTTTTATCATGATTGCCTTGTACTGCATATTTTCCTAAAGCAGCAGTCATTTCATTTAGTAAAATTTTTACTTCTTCTATCTCTTTACTAGTAATAGAGTAGTGTCTATCAACTAAATCACCAGTAAAAATTATAATATCGGGATTTAACTTATTAATTTTATTTTTTATTTCTTTTAGTCGCTCTGTATCAACAGTAGTTCCATAATGCAGATCAGTAAAATGAATTATTTTAATCCCATGAAAGTTTTCAGGTAGTTTCTCGCTAACAACTGAACTTTCTTTTACAAACAAGCCTAAGTTACCAATGTACCTTAATGTTACATACATACAAGTTAGTATAATTACAACTATTATAAAAATTTTCATAATCCTCTTTAAACTCTTTTCTCTTTTTTCTTTTTGAGTTTCTTTATTAATTATTTTTCTTTTCTTTTTGTTTTTTTCTGTTCTACTTACCATATGATTGCACCTGCCAATAATAGGGTAGATACAATATTTAAGGTATTATGTAGTACATGCATTGAAATAGGTACTGTAATATTATCGGTTTCATAACACATAAATGCGAATGCAAGCCCCATACTACAATAAGGAATTAAGTAAAAATAATCAATAAATGAACTTACAGGACTTAAGAAGACATGTAGACTTCCAAAAATTAATCCAGATGTTAAAATATATGCCCATTTATTTTTGAAAATGTCTTTAAATGCTTTTCTAAATACTAATTCTTCGATGCATGGAGAAATAATTGCTATATAAGGTATAGTTAGGTATGGAAAAGCAAGTAATACTGTTTTTATGCTTTCCTCATTTGTTGATGTTCCACCGCCTTTTATTAGACTTATTACAACGTTACTTAATACCATGATCATTAATCCAATAAACCAATAATCAAATCCTATTTTTAATGGTTTCCAATTATTATCTTTTAACTTTTTAATCCCAGTTATAATATCTTTCCAATAGATTGCAACTAGAATGATAAAAACAACAGTATTACTAAACATTGATAAAAGTGTTTTATTTAAATACGAAATATTATTTACATCTATTTTGAATAGAAATATTGGTATGTATTGAAATAATGACCCAAAAAAGAATAGTGTTATTGCTATAAAGAATTTTATATATTTAATATATTTTTTCATATATCCTCCTATATTATCTTATTTTATTGTAAAGCTTTAATATAATTGTGTCAATAAAACTAAGGTATTAATATTTATTAAAATAGTTTTAATTTCTTTAGAAATCTAGTATAATTAATATGAAGTTTTGATAATAATTATCTTAAATTGGGAGGATATATGAAATATTATTGTATTGGTATAAAAGGATCTGGTATGAGTACTTTGGCAGGTTTATTATATGACTTGGGTAATGAAGTGTCTGGTTATGATGATTCAAAAGAACATAAGTTTACTGAAGAGGGATTAATAAAAAGAGGTATACCTATTTATTATGAAGCACATGAAATGGATCCCGATACTATAGTTACTTTCTCTAGAGCATTTAGAGAAGATCATAAAGAAATAGTAAGAATGAGAGAGTTAGGACTTACTATTAAAAATTATAATGAGGTAATAGGTGATATTACTAAAATGTTTGATACAGTAGGGGTTAGTGGTACTCATGGCAAAACTACTACTAGCTTACTAATTAGTCATATAATTAATAGTACTATTGGATGTAATTATTTTGTTGGTGATGGTACTAGTCATGCTGCTAAAGGAAATAATATCTTTGTTATAGAATCAGATGAGTATAATAAACATTTTTTAGCATACCATCCTTCTATTGCAATTATTACTAATATTGAGCTTGATCATGTAGAATGTTATAACGGACTTGAAGATATTATTAATACTTTTAAAACTTTTGGTAATAAGAGTAATTTGGTAGTAGCATGTGGCGATGATTTGAATATTAGAAAGATAAAATTTGATAAAAAAGTAATTTATTATGGATTTGATGATAATAATGATGTAGTTGCTAAGAATGTTGAATTAACTAAAGAAGGTAGTAACTTTGATGTATATATGAATGGTGAATTTTATCATCATTTTGAACTTCCTTTATTTGGTCGCCATATGATTTTAAATGCTTTAGCAAGTATTATAGTATGTAATAATTATGGTATTTCTAAAAAACAAATTCATGATTATATGAAAGATTTTAAGGGAGCTAAGAGAAGATTCAAAGAAGAAGTAATAGGAGATATAGTTACAATCGATGATTATGCACATCATCCTACTGAGATTAAAGTAACATTAGAGGCTGCAAGACAAAAATATCCTGACAAAGAAATAGTAGCTATTTTCTTGCCTAATACATATTCTAGAACTGAAGCTTTGATGGATGAGTTTGTTGATGTTTTAAAACTAGCAGATAAAGCTTATATTATGGATATTCATTGCGATAGAGAACAGAGTAGTGATTATCCAGGAGTATCTTCTGATACTTTGATAGAACGTGTTCCTAATAGTGAAAAGGTTAGCTTGGAAGATGCAGATAAATTATTAAAACATAAAAATAGTGTTATGTGTTTTATGAGTTGTACTAATATTTATGTGTTACTTGATAAATATAAAGAACTTTTAAAAAACAATAAATAATTTTTAAAAAAGAGTTAAACTCTTTTTTTCTTTTTCCTTTTAATATATAATATAATTATATGGAGTTGATATAATGGCTATAGAATTTAATTCACCAGAAGAATTATATAGAAGAGTACATCCAGCACTAACTAGTAAAGTTCGTGAATTTAGACGTAATAAAATTAATTTTATTAAAGAAGAAGATATTTGGAACTATTTAGTTGAATCTAAATGGAAAAATGGAAAAGGATTGGAACTTTTTAATATAGTTGATGATATTTTAAACACCAATAATAAAGAAATAGAAATGTATGTAACTAATAAAATGCGTAATTTTAAAAGAGACATAAATTTAGATGATATCAATCTTACTTAGGAGGAGTTATGACAAAAGGTAGACAGACATATAGTATAGATGACTTAATGGATCAAGTAAGGACATATATTAATGCCCCTCAAGATTTAGAATTAATAGAAAAAGCTTATCTTTTTGCAAAGGAAAAGCATGAAGGACAATTTAGAGTAAGTGGTGAAGAGTATATAAATCATCCTTTAGCAACCGCTATAATTTTAACTAGCGTTTATGCTGATACACCAACTCTTTGTGCGGGGCTTATGCATGATGTATTAGAAGACACTGATACAACAAAACAAGATATAGAAAATGAATTTGGTAAGGAAATTGCTAGTTTAGTATATGGGGTAAGCAAGATTTCAAGAATTCATTTTTCAACTGAGAATGATGCTTTAGTTGAATATTATAAAAAAATTATTGTAGGTATGAGTGAGGATGTTCGAGTAATAATTATTAAGCTAGCTGATAGATTACATAATATGCGTACATTATGGGCTTTACCAGAAGAAAAAAGAAAATCTAAAGCAAAAGAGACTCTTGAAATATTATCACCAATTGCACATCATTTAGGTATACATAAAATAAAAAGCGAATTAGAAGATTTATCTCTTAGATATTTAAAACCTGATGTTTTTTACGACATAGCTGAAAAATTAAATAATACTAAATTAGAACGTGATAATGTAGTAGCAGAAATGCTTACTTCCGTTAGCAATATATTAACAGAACATCATATTAAACACGAGATAAAAGGACGTAGTAAAAGTATTTATAGTATTTACAAGAAACTAGAAAAAGGTCGTAAGTTTAGTGATATTTATGATTTGTTAGCGTTAAGAATTCTAGTTGATACTGAACAAGAATGTTATTCAATAATTGGTCTTATTCATTCTAAATATAAACCAATTCCTAAACGTTTTAAAGATTATATAGCAATGCCTAAAGCAAATGGATATCAATCACTTCATACAACTGTTTTTGGAATTGATGGATATTTGTTTGAAATTCAAATAAGAACTCATGCAATGGACGAAATAGCAGAAAACGGTGTAGCATCCCATTGGGCTTATAAAGAGCATAAGGATTTAACTAAAACTTCACAAAATACTACAGAAGCAAAACTACAATTTTTTAAAGCAATTATTGAACTTAACGAAGATAAAATGAGTAGTGAAGACTTTGTAAATAGTGTTAAAAACGAAGTATTAAATGATAATATATATGTTTTTACTCCTAAAGGAGATATATTTGAACTTCCAAAAGGAGCTACTCCAATAGATTTTGCTTATCGTGTTCATACAAGAGTAGGTGAAACTATGGTTGGTGCTATTGTAAATAATAATATTGTGCCATTAAATTATGAGTTACAGAATAATGACATAGTAAAAATAAATACTAACAAAAACTCACCAGGGCCTTCTAAAGAATGGTTAAAAATTGCAAAATCAACACAAACTAAAAATAAGATTAGAGCTTTCTTTGCAAAAAGTGAAAAAGATATTTATATTGAACGCGGAAAAGATGCTCTAGAAAAAGAATTAAGAAAAAGAAAACTATCAATTTCCGAATTCTTGAGTGATGAAAATTTAAAAGAAATATACGAAGAAATAAAAGAAGATTCTTTAGATGACTTGTATTTGGTTATAGGTAATAATAAGTATAGTCCAACATACATTACTAATATTATAGATAAAGAAGAAGAAGATACTCTTGATGTCAAATTAAAGCCTATTCCTAAGAATACTGATGCAGACATTATAGTAGAAGGAATTGATAAAATTAAAGTTAATCTAGCTAATTGTTGTAATCCACTTCCAGGGGATGAGATTATAGGATATATTACTAAAGGTAATGGTATTACGATTCATAGAAAGAACTGTCCTAATTTGGAAAGCATGGAAGAGAGAATGATCAATGTTAGTTGGAATGATACTATTAATAATAAGTATTTATCTACTATTATGGTTTATTCTAAACCTTATGATAAAGCTTTACTCGAAATAATGCAGAAAGCAACTAATAGTAATATAAGCATCGATAGTATGAAAACAATTAATAAATTAGATGGAGTGTTATACGAAGTAGATATATGGGTTAATAGTTTAGCACATTTAAATAACTTTATTAGAGATTTAAATAATTTGTCTTATATTGAGTCAGTTGAAAGGTTTATGCGATGAAGATAGTAGTTCAAAGAGTTACTAATGCATCTGTTACAGTAGATAACAAAATAGTTGGTAAGATAGATAATGGTCTTTTGTTATTAGTTGGTTTTACTCATGATGATACTTATGAGAAAATAAATTATATGGTTAATAAAGTTATAAATTTAAGAATTTTTGATGATAATAATGGTGTAATGAATTTGAGTGTTAAAGATGTTAATGGGAGTATTTTGTCAGTATCTCAATTCACTTTATATGGCGACGCTTCTAAAGGAAATAGACCTAGCTATGTAAAAGCATTAAATGGTAAAGAAGCAATTAAACTATATGATTACTTTAATAGTGAATTATCTAAATTAATTCATGTAGAAAAAGGTATATTTGCAGCGGACATGAAAGTTAATTTATTAAATGATGGTCCAATAACAATAATTTTAGAGAAGTAGGAGGAAATATGTTTAAGGATAAGTTAAATTTTAAATTGTTAAATTTATTGATTCTATTAGTTATTGTCTATATAGCTATTAGTACTATTCCGTGGTGGGGAGGAATAATTTTAAAGTTATTATCAGTTATTTTCCCATTTGTTATATCTTTTGCTATTGCATATGCTTTTTATCCTTTAGTTAGAAAGTTAGAAAATAAAGGAGTAAGAAAAACTTTAGCTGTGACACTAGTTGTTGTAGTAACTACATGCTTTATTTTAGGATTAGTTGCAATTACTGTGCCACTTGTTTATGATCAGTTAATAACTTTATCTAAATTGATTGGAGAGATAACTACTGATATATCTTCAAAGTTTTCATTAGATTTAGGAGGATTTGAGGATACAGTTACAGGTATCTTAAATGATCTAATAGGTAGTGTTGGAAAATATATTTCTACTGGTACAATTAGTTTTGTTGGTAAGTCAGTAGACTTCTTAACTAAAGCTATTATTATCTATATTGTTTCTATTTATTTCTTAGCTGGAATGGATGGTATAAGAAAAAATGTTAAGAAAATATTAAAACATAAGAGTACTAAAGCATTTAATTATATTAAATCTATTGATAAAGAACTAGGGCAATATTTACAAGGATTAGTAATGTTTATGGTTATTCAGTTATTTGAATATTGTTTCTTATTCTTTATAGTAGGACATCCAAACTGGTTACTATTAGGAATACTTGCAAGTATTACTACTGTTATTCCATATTTTGGTGGCCTTATCACTAATATAATTGCTGTTATTTTAGCTAGTGTTGTATCTACTCCAGTATTTATTGCTACATTAGTTATCTGTTTGGTATTTCCAAATATTGATGGGTACGTTATATCGCCTAGAGTTTATGGTAAAACAAATAATATCAATCCATTATGGACAATATTCTCAGTATTTGTTGGTGGAGCATTATTTGGGTTCTTTGGAATTTTAATAGCACTTCCAGCTTATATTGTAATAAATAGAACATATCACTTCTTTGAGGATGACATCAAAGATAAGATTGATGATATGAAAACTACTAAGAAAATAACTAAGAAATAGTGATTGTTTAAAGAAACTTGTAAAAAGTTTCTTTTTTTATGCTTTTTTTAGGAAATTGTACTCCAATGTCTAATAATTTAATTAGAAATATTTTATTTCAATTTTACATTGGGGAGGTTTTATTATGAAAAGCGAAATAATATTATTTGAAGACCAAAACGTTAAGTTAGAGGTTAGCATGAAAGATGAAACAGTTTGGTTGTCTCAACAACAAATGTCTAAATTGTTTGAAAGAAATATTGGAGTCATTTCTAGACACATTAAAAATATTTTTGGTGAAGAACTAGATGAAAATAGCAATTTGCAAAAAATGCAAATTGCAAGTTCAGATAAACTGGTAAATTTTTATAGTTTAGATGTTATTATAAGTGTGGGCTATAGAGTTAAAAGTAAGAAAGGCATTATCTTTAGAAAGTGGGCAAATAAAGTATTAAAAGATTTCTTAATTAAAGGTTATGCAGTAAACAATAAGAGATTAGAATACTTAGAAAAAACAATTAAGTTAATAGATATAGCAGGAAGAATAGAAGAAGAATTAAAAGATAATGAAGCTCAAGAGATAATAAAGGTAATAAATAATTATTAAGAATCATACTTTTATAGACGGAAATAAAAGAATAGGTGCAACATTATTTATATATTTCTTAGAATACTATAATTTGTTATTTTGTTATATAGAGATAATAGACAAGTTATAGATAATAATACATTAGTAGCAATAACTTTATTAATAGCACAATCTAATCCTAAAGAAAAAGATATATTAATTGATTTAGTTATGAATTTCTTACAAAAAAAGTACTGAATTATCAGTACTCTTAATTTTAATATGCAAGTTCACCAAATACTTTTTTATCAAACCCATGTTGATTTGTTTCTAACTCTTCAAGTTCCGGAGTGGTTATCAAAAAGAAGGTATATTCTAGTGTATCACTACCATCGGTAAGAACAGGATCATCCCAAGTAAGATCTAAGTGATACCATTTGTTATCCAAATAAACTGCATTCCATATATGATTTTCACTTACTACTTTGAAATTCGGAATGTTGTATTTATTTAAAAATATAGCCATAGCATCAGTGTATCCACCACATAGGCCATAATGCTCAATCAAAACGCCATATGCATTGGTAGATGAATATTTTATTATATTTCTATCTGCTCGTTCTTTATCATATTTAGTATTATTAATTATATAGTTATGTACAATTTTAATTATTTCTTTTGGATCTTTCTCATCTTTTATTTCATTCTTAATAATTTTATCTACTACTTTGTTTATTTCTTCTATTTGTTCAGTAGTATATGCTTTTTGTATTTTCAAAGTTACGCGTTTTAATGTATCGTATTCAGTCTTAATGGTTGTAAAACTGTTATATGGATGAACAAAACTATTTATATTTGATAGGGTAGTTTGATCATTTGCTAGGTATTTAACATCATCAATGCAATCTTTATAATCTTTTGAACAGTAAAATGTAAACTCATCAACTCCAGAATTAATAATTGTATAATACATATCTAATAAGTTATTTTTAGATTCGGCTTTGAAATTATCAGTTGTATGTACATACGATAAATTATAATCTCTGTAATATTCGTTTTTTTTGTCAATTGTTACATCTTTGGATACATTAGAAAAATTATCCATTAAGAATATAACTATGTTTTCTCTATATAAATATGTGCATCCTAGTAGTATAAATAAAAAAATAAATGTTAAAACCCTTTTCATATCTTCACCCTAAAGACATTTTAACATAAAAAAAAGAGTAATTAAAGAATTACTCCATATTATTTTTCATTTTTGTTAATCTTGATTTTTGTCTTGCTGCTTTATTCTTATGAATTAAACCACTTTTTACAGCTTTATCAATTCTTTTTACAGCGATATTTAATTTATCGTTAGCAACTTCCTTGTTTCCAGCTTTTACTTCTTTTTCTAATTTTTTAATAGCAGTTTTTACACTTGAAGTTTTTACTGTGTTAGAAACACTCTTTTTTGCACTAGTTATAACTCTTTTTTTAGCACTTTTAATATTTGGCATTTTATCACCTCGCTTTTTGACTAAATATATTCTAACAAAAAAAGATATAAAATACAACAAAAACTTCAACTTTTTAATAATCTTAGTTTACATATTCTAAATTTATTGATAAAATCATACTAGAATAGAATAGTAAGGGAACTGATATTATGTCTTTAGATAATAATAAGGAATTAGAACGTTATCAAAAATATCTGAAAAGTATAAAAAAATATGATCCTTTAGATGATGATGAATATTTATATTTAACACAAGAAATGACTAACATTATTAACAATAATGAGAAACTCTCTGATATAGAGGTATTGGAACTTACTAGAAAATTAGAAAAAATAGAAAATACTAAAGACTATACAATAGAACTTCTAGAACTTACTCGTGAAATTAAAAATATTATTAAACCATCAAAAGGTAAAATAGATATACCAAAAGTTAGCAAAAATATAAATCCTAAAAAAGAAGTAGTAAAACCTCTTACTTCAACTTCGGTTTTACCTAAGATTAGCAAAAAGAAAAAGGAGGAAGAACAACCTGTTATTAAGTCCTCGGTTGAGAAAAAAAGTAGTGGTTTAACGCTTAAAGATTTAGTTGATAAAAACAATAACAATAATAAAGTAGATCATTTTAAAACGGAAGAAATCAAAAAAATAAGGGATATGAAAACTTTTACTTCACCAAAAAAGAAAAAAAGAAAAAAGAAAAAGTACGAGAAGGCTATATGGATGATAATATTCTTGATATCTTCTATTGTTTTATTATTTTTACTTTTTAGATTTGTAAAGTGGGGACTTGAAAATAATTCAGTAAAAAACCAAATGAAAAATATTTATGCTTTAACTGATGTTGTGGAAGTTGTAAGTAAAGGAGCGGTTACTGATGTGGATGATGCGCCTGTTGTAACTCCTACAGTTGTAGAAGAGCCTAATTATGTTCCAAGTGATTATTGGTATTATATGTCAATGTCTATGTTGGACGTGGATTTTAATGCTTTAAAAGCAAAAAATTCTGATACTGCTGGTTGGATTAGGGTAAATGGAACCAATATCAATTATCCATATGTACATTATACAGATAATAGCTATTACTTAAAGCACTCATTTGATGGAAGTTATAATTCAGCGGGATGGGTTTTCTTAGACTATAGAAATGATCCCGATAGTTATGGAAGAAATAATATTTTGTATGCTCATGGTAGATTAGATAATACAATGTTTGGAAGTATGAAACGTTTAGTTACTCCTTCTTGGTATAACAATTCTAATAACTATGTAATAAAAACTTCAACAGAAGAACATAATGCGTTATGGCAAGTATTTAGTGTTTATACTATTTTACCAGAATCATATTATATAAAAACAAGGTTTGATGACGAAAGCTTTGCTACATTCTTAAATACTGTAACTTCAAGGAGCGTTCATGATTTTGGAGTTGTACCAACTATCGAAGATAAAATTTTAACTTTATCAAGTTGCTATGACGATACTAGAAGAGTTGTGTTGCATGCTAAGCTAATTAAACTAGAAGAAAAATAATTATTATTTTTCTTTTTTTGTGCAAACTATAAATGGTGATTTTTGTGAGTGAATTTGATTTAAAAAATTGTGATATAAGAACTGATTTAATTGTAGAAAGTATTGGCGCAAATAAGATAGATGGTATTATTAAAAGTGAACGAAATTATGATAAGATAAATGTTAATGATATTGTAGTTACGCACGATATATCTTCACTACATAAAAGAAAAGGTAAATATATAACCATAAGTTTCGATGATGTTACTGATACTTCCAATAGACGAGATATTGAGAGGATTGTAATAGCTGAGTTAAATAAAATGCTTAATTACTGCAATATAGATCAAAATAGTTCGTGCTTAGTAATAGGTCTTGGTAATTATAAATCTACTCCTGATTCACTGGGACCAAAAGTAGTAGATGGGTTAGTTATTACTAGACATTTATATATGATAGATTCATTAAATGTTGAAGAAGGATATAGAAATGTATCCTCTTTTACTCCGGGAGTAATGGGTACTACTGGTATTGAAGCAAAAGACATTATTAATGGAATAGTAAAAGAAGTTAAACCTGATTTTTTAATTGTAATAGATGCTCTTGCTTCTTCATCAATAGATAGAGTTAATAAAACTATTCAGATAACTAATACTGGGATAAATCCTGGTAGTGGAGTAGGCAATACTAGGGTAGAAATATCCAAAAAAACAATAGGAGTTCCTGTTATTGCTATAGGAATACCAACGGTTGTAGATGCTGTTACTATAGTAAGCGATACGCTAAAATATTTAATGAAAAAAATAAGTTATAATAAAAAAAATATAAATAATAATTCAAACAAATTAAAGCCAGTTACAAGTATCAATTATTTGAAAGAGGAAACAAACGAATTATCTAGTGCTGATAGAGAAAAATTGTTAGGATTCATTGGTAATTTGAAGGAAGAAGAAATACATCAGTTAATTTTTGAAGTTTTATCACCAATTGGATATAATTTGATGGTAACTCCTAAAGAAGTAGATTTTGTTATAGAAAAATTATCACTTTTATTATCAACTAGTATTAATAAAACATTGCACCATAAAATGAATGAATCCAATTATACATAATTTTACATCTTGTTATTAAGAAAGCAATTGACACTTAATAGTAATTAAGAATAAAATTAAGTTGGATAGTATTGTACTAAACTAGAGAGAAGGTATACGATGGTTGATGATGTTCTAGTTAAGAAAATTATAGATCCTTTTAATCAAGAAAAAGAGATTAAAAGAATAGAATTAGATTTGTATTCTAAATTAATAAAAACTAAAGAGTATAATAATGATAATGATAAAGTAGCAGAAGAATTGTACAATCAATTAATAGATATAAAAAAAGAAAAGAATTAGTATTAAGAGAGGTATATTATGAAAAATAAAAAAGTAATGATAATAGCAATGTGTTTAGCAATATTATTAATGATTACTGGCTATTCACTATTTCAAACTAAACTAATAATAAATGGTACTAGTGAAGTAACAAGTAGTTGGAAAGTATATTTTTCTGAGATACTTAGTTCTAGTGGTACAGGAACTGCAACAGAAGCTATGACCCCAAGACTTACAAACACATCATTAGAGTTTTCAGTCAATTTAGAAAAACCAGGGGATTCATATACTTATGTTGTACGTTTAACAAACGCTGGAAGTATTGGAGCAATTGTTAACGAAATTAATGCTAGTTCAACTGGTAGTGCCGGTGTCGATTATACTATAACTGGTATTAAAAAAGGTGATAAATTAGCAGCAGGTGCTGATAAAGTGATAACAATCAAGATGAATTATGATTCTAGTTTAACTGCAATTCCTAGTGAAAAAGTTAATGAATTAGTAGTTGATATTGTATGTATTCAAGATGATGGACAAACTGTAACGAGTGAAGATACAATAATATCTAAAACTGCTTTATTAACTGATTCAATTAAGAAGAATAGTCCACCACAAGATGATAGCAATATAGATTTTTCTAAGATAAGTAGTGACACAAATGGTAAGGGACTTTATTACACAAATAAAAAAACAGAAGATAATAAAACTACATATTATTTTAGAGGTGCGGTTGATAACAATTATGTAAAACTTGGAAATATATATTTTAGAATAGTAAGAATAAATGAAGATGGTAGTGTAAGACTTATTTACCAAGGAACAAGTGCCACATCAACTGGCAATAATGCGGTTCTTACGACAGTTTATAATTCGTTTATGGGAGATGCAGCATTCGTTGGATACATGATGGGGCCTCCAACAACTTTTGTGAAATTTAATACTATTTATAATAGTACTAGTTATCATTCGCACTCAACATCATCAACTATTAAGATGGCAACAGCTTATACTTTTGAGGAAACATCGGGGATATTTACTCTTACTAATCCGGTGGATGGAGCTTATACAAGTACTTATAATGATTATTATACTTGTATGTCGAAATCGGGTTCTACTTGTAAGCAAATGGCTCAAATTAAAATGACTGGTACTAGTGGCAGTAATTATACTTTAACAGGGGCCTATATATATAGTTCATCTTTCTCTACTTCATATTCTGAGGCGGCTGGTAACATCACTTCTTCTGAAGCTAAAACAGCTATTGATAATTGGTATAAAAATAATTTGTTACAATATGCTAATATGATGGCCGATGCAGGATTTTGTAATGACAGAACTTTAAGTAGCGGTAAAGGTTATGGACACGAAGCTACTTTCTATGCATCATATAATAGAGTGATAAATGCCAATCCACAGTTTACTTGTGCTAATTCTTCAAGAGATCTATTTACTACTTCATCATCAACTAAAGGAAATAAGGCTTTGACTTATCCTGTTGGAATGATTACGAGTGATGAAGTAATATATGCTGGAGGAAGATATTCTGTTGCAAATGATACTTATTACTTAAATTCCAATCAACATTTTTATACAATGTCGCCGTATGCGTCTTATCCCGCATCTACTGCTCCGAACACTTATATGGTTGCTATTAATAATAGTGGATATGTTGGTATATCAACAGTCCACGGGACTGTTGGACTTCGTCCGGTAATAAACTTGAAATCTACTACTAAAATAACAGGCGGTATTGGAACAGCAAGTGATCCATATGTAATTAAAACAAGTTAGTAATTAAGGATATAGAAATATATCCTTTTTTCATGTATAATTAATTTATAGGAGGGATAATATGATTGTTGAAGTATTAGTTGAATTATCAAGTAAAAGTATTGATAAAGTTTTTGATTATATTGTCCCTAAAAAACTAGAAGATGATATAAAAATAGGAATTAGAGTAACTGTCCCTTTTGGAAGACAAATTTTAGAAGGTTTCGTTTTAGGTATTAAAAATAATACTGATTTATCATCTTTAAAAGAAATAATCAATGTGGTAGATAATGATGTAATACTTGATTCCGAATTGTTAGAATTAGGTAAAAAAATGAGGGATAAGTACTTATCTACTTTGATATCTTGTTACCAAGTGATGTTACCAAAAGCACTAAAGGCTCAAGCTGGAACTAATGTTAGTAAAAAAACTGAAAAATATGTTGAATTAAATATAGATATAGCTAATTTAGATAATTATAAAATCACCTCTAAACAGAAAGAAATTATTGATCTAATTAATAAAAAAGGTATTGTTTTAAAAAAAGAACTTTCTAGTAGTATTGTTAAAACATTAATTGATAAGGGAATACTTAAAGAAGTAGAAAAAGAAGTATATAGAGAAGTTGTTACAGATGTATCTATAAAAGAAAAGTATCCGTTAACTGGTGATCAAAAAAAAGTAGTGGATACAGTATTAAATACTTTTGGAGAACCTATCACTTATTTATTGCATGGTGTTACCGGAAGTGGTAAAACAGAAGTGTATATGGAACTAATTGAATGGATGCTAAAGCATGATAAAACTAGTATAGTGCTTGTTCCTGAAATATCTTTAACACCACAGATGGTTGATCGATTTAAAAGTCGATTTAAGGAATCTATTGCAATATTACATAGTAGATTAACCGAAGGTGAAAAGTATGATGAATATCGTAAAATATCAAAAGGAGAAGTCAAAATAGTAATTGGTGCTAGAAGTGCTGTTTTTGCTCCCTTAAAAAATATAGGATTATTTGTTATAGATGAAGAACATACAGCTAGTTATAAGCAAGATAATAATCCTAAATATAATGCAATAGATATAGCAATAGAACGTAGTATGAATCATAATAGTACAGTTATTTTAGGAAGTGCTACTCCAAATTTAGAAAGTTATGCTAAAAGTCTTAAAGGAATCTATCATTTAGTAGAATTACCTAATAGGGTTGGTAATAGAACTTTACCTAAAGTAGAAATTATAGATATGAATAAAGAAAAGAAGAAGGGTACATACTTTTCTAGTAAATTAATTGAATTGATTAATGATCGACTAGTTAAAAGAGAACAAATAATTCTTTTACTTAATAGACGTGGTTATTCTTCTTTTATTACTTGTTCTAATTGTGGATGCGTTGAAAAATGTCCTAATTGTGATATAACGCTTACTTATCATAAAAGTTCTAATATGCTTAGATGTCACTACTGTGGATATGCTAATAAATATAGTGAAATATGTCCAGAGTGTCATGAACACAGTATGAAAAACCTAGGAGTAGGTACTGAAAAAATAGAAGAAGAATTACATAAAATATTTGATTGTAGAGTAGTTAGGATGGACTTTGATACTACATCTAAAAAAGGAGCTCATGCTAGAATTATTAATGATTTTAAAGATCATAAATACGATATTTTATTAGGAACTCAAATGATTGCTAAGGGATTAGATTTTTCTAATGTTACTTTAGTAGGAGTAATTAATGCGGACACCAGTTTAATGATACCTAGTTATAAAAGTAGTGAGAATACATTTCAGTTATTATGTCAGGTTTCTGGTAGAAGTGGTAGAGGCGATAAAAAAGGTGAAGTTATTATTCAAAGTTTTAATCCTAGTCACTATGCAATATATTTAGCAAAAGATCATAATTATTTAGAATTTTTTAAAGAAGAAATGCAAATTAGAAGACAGTTAGGGTATCCTCCTTATTATTATTTAGTATCAATAAAAGTTATGAGTACTTCTTACGATATGGCAAAAGATGAAAGTAATAAGGTTGCTAACAAGGTAAAAAAAGAACTTTTAAATAGCATTGTACTAGGACCTACTGTAAGTAATGTATTTAAAGTAAATAATATCTATAGATTTAGTATTATTATAAAGTATAAAAAAGAAGAAATGCTATATCCTGTTTTAAATCAAATAATTGATTATTATAAGAGTAATTCTAAAGTAAAAATAGATATAGATTTTAATCCAAATCAAATATAGCTTTTTTGACATAAATAGCTATTTATGATATAATTTGGTCAAATAATGGGGGATCGTATGGAAAATAAGAAGTCTGTTGGCAAGTATATGCTAATTTTTGAACCTAGATATGATTTTTATCAATATGCAGTTAGATTTACTACTAATGGTGATGTTGATGTTAGAAAAGTACGTAAGTATACTGATGAAATGGTTGAAGTTAAAAATGGCAAAGTCTTAAAAAATACTCTTGCAGATATAGATAGAGTTTTAACACCTTTAACTGATTTAAGACAATTTTTTGATAGTTACGTAAGTCCTGGTATTTTTAGATATCGTGGTGATAATTTACATAAAATGTTTATTGGTTATAAATATAATGGTACTATATATTCCCTTGACTATAGTATTAATAACAAAGAGTTACATAGCAAATTAGACTTTGTGGATGGAGCTACAATTAACGATTATTATGGTAAAAGAAAGGCTATTAGTTTAATTTTGAATAGTGAAAATAATTCGTTTTTAATGTTTATGAATAGAGCTGCTAGAGAACGTAAAACTCATTTAACTGACTTAACAATAAACATAGCCAACCAGTTACGTGCTGCTTATAATTCTGATAGTTATCATGAATATGGTGAGTTAGAAAGTGACTTTGAACGTAGACTTACTTCATATAAAGAATATCGTGAGATGTTTTTATTAAGACAACGTTATATTGAAGAGATGGAAACTAGAAAAATTGAATTAAATAATTTAAAAGAACAAGCTATAGCAACTTCGCAGTTACAAAATTCTTCTTTTGTACCTTATGTTGGAGAGCAATTATCATTCTTTGATTCAACTTATGAAGGATATGTTAAATCTCTTAAAAATAAAGATACTAAGTAAGTGTATATCTAGTGATATGCACTTATTTTTTGTCAAAAAAGGTCAATTCTTCTTTTTTTTAAAAATAATTTTTGCTATAATGGATTAGGAGATGATAGTATGGCATTAAAATATGATGAAAATTCCATTAAGATACTTGAAGGACTAGAAGCGGTTAGAAAACGTCCTGGTATGTATATTGGATCAACAGATAAAAAAGGATTACATCATCTTGTTTGGGAAATTGTAGATAATTCGATTGATGAAATAATAAATGGTTATGGGGACTTAATTCGAGTTACCCTTCATAAAGATGGTAGTGTTAGTGTTGAAGACCATGGTCGTGGAGTTCCAACTGGTATGCATTCTTCTGGAATGTCTACTCCTGAAGTTATTTATACAGTGCTACATGCGGGTGGTAAATTTGAAGAAGCAGGCTATAAAGTATCTGGTGGGTTACACGGCGTTGGTGCTTCTGTTGTTAATGCTTTAAGTAAATGGATGGAAGTTACAATTAAGCGTGATAAAAGCGAATATTTTATAAGATTTGAAAACGGTGGTAAAACAAAAATACCACTAAAGAAAATAGGAACTACAAATAGAACTGGTACAACGGTTCGTTTTTTACCTGATGATGAAATATTTTCTACTACTTCCTTTTCTTTTACAACAATATGTGAAAGAATGCAGGAATCTGCTTTTTTAATTAAAGGATTAACGATAGAAGTAATTGATGAAGAAACAGGTAGAGTTAATAAATATTGTTATGAAAAAGGCTTGACTGAGTTTGTTAATTATTTGAATGAAGATAAAAACGTATTACATAAAGTAATAAGTTTTGAAGGCGTTAAAGATAAGATTGAAGTAGATATTGCTATGCAGTATACTGATACTTATAATGAAAACATTGTTTCATTTGTAAATAATGTTAAAACTATTGATGGTGGTAGTCATGAAGTAGGATTTAAAACAGCACTTACTAGAGCTTTTAATGACTATGCTAAAAATAATGGATATATTAAAGGAAAAGATAAGGCTTTTGAAGGTAGTGATGTAAGAGAAGGGCTTACTGCAGTTATTAGCCTAAAAATTCCTGAAGCGTTATTACAATTCGAAGGGCAAACTAAAGGTAAACTTGGTACACCAACTGCTAGAACTGCTGTTGAAGCTGTAGTGTCAGAAAAATTGCAATTCTTTTTAGAGGAAAACAAGAAAGTTGCTACAGATATTATCGAAAAGTCTCTAAAGAGTAAAACAGCAAGAGAAGCGGCTAGAAAAGCAAGAGAAGAAGCTCGTAAAGGTAAAACTACTAATAAGAAGGAACGTACTTTATCTGGTAAGTTAACTCCTGCTCAAACAAGAAATAAACTAAAAAATGAATTGTTTTTAGTAGAGGGAGACTCTGCCGGTGGTTCTGCAAAACAAGGACGAGATCGCAAGTTCCAAGCTATTTTACCTTTAAGAGGTAAAGTTATTAATACAGAAAAAGCTAAAATTGACGATATATTTAAAAATGAAGAAATTAATACAATTATTTATACAGTTGGTGCAGGATATGGGCCTAACTTTGAAATAGATGATTGTGAATATGATAAAGTTATAATAATGACCGATGCTGATGATGACGGAGCTCATATTCAGTGTTTACTTTTAACTTTCTTTTATAGATACATGCGCCCATTAGTAGAGGCAGGCAAGCTTTATATTGCATTGCCTCCACTATTTAAAATCACATGTGGTAAAGAAACAGAATACGCCTACAGTATTGAAGAGATGAAAGAAAAAGTTGGTAATCGTAAATGTGAAATTCAAAGATATAAAGGTCTTGGTGAAATGAATGCTGACCAATTAGCAGAAACAACAATGAACCCTGATACAAGAAGTTTAATTAGAGTAAATATCGAAGATGCTTCTTTAGTTGAAAAAAGAGTAAGTGTCTTAATGGGAGATAGTGTTGAACCAAGAAAAGAATGGATTGAAGAGAATGTTGAGTTCTCACTTGAAGACGAATATAAAATTTAGGAAAGCAGTGTGGTAGTAAAATGTTAATAACAGATAAAAAAACGGTAATGAAATTAAATGAAAGATTAACAGAATTCAGCAAATTTGGAATGACTTTCCATTATTTATTAGAAGAAGGTCGTATCTCAATTAAAGAGATAGAAGATATATTTTTTTCTAAAGATGATGAAAAATCTACTTTTAGATATATGAATATGATGAGAAGAATAATGCCTAGTGATTTAGATGCAGCTTTTCTTAGGTATCAAGATGATTATCCAAGAGGTGATTTATCAGAACGTGAACATCAAGATCATTTGAATTTGATCTTTACTGGTAAGATAATCAATGAAATTGCTAGTAAACATGATTGCAGTATCGATAAGACTTATATAAATACATATAATTACTTATTAGATCAAGAGGGGTATGTAGACAGTTTAAGTTATAGTTATGGAAAATAGGTGATAATGTGAAAGATCTCTTAAATAAAATTTATGATTATTCATTAGAAGAAATAATGGGAGAAAGATTTGGAAGATATTCTAAATATATCATCCAAGATCGTGCGATACCAGATGTTAGAGATGGACTAAAGCCAGTTCAACGTAGAATATTATTTGGTATGTATAAAGATAGAAATACTTATGATAAACCATATCGTAAGAGTGCTAAAACAGTAGGTAATGTAATGGGTAATTACCATCCACATGGTGACTCTAGTATATATGATGCTATGGTTAGAATGAGCCAGTGGTGGAAACAATCTACTCCATATATAGACATGCATGGTAATAATGGTTCTATGGATGGAGATAGTCCTGCTGCAATGCGTTATACTGAAGCACGTCTTGCTAAAATCAGTAATGAATTATTAAAAGATTTAGATAGAAATACAGTTGAGATGGCTCCCAACTTTGATGATACAGAATTAGAACCCACAGTATTACCAGCTAAATTTCCTAACCTTTTAGTAAATGGTGCTACAGGTATTTCAGCAGGGTATGCAACTAATATTCCACCACATAATTTAGGGGAAGTATGTGATGCTACTATTAAACGTATTGATAGTCCTAATTGTAGACTTGATACGATTATGGAAATAGTAGGTGGACCTGATTTTCCTACCGGGGGTATTGTTTGCGGTATAGACGGAATTAGAAACGCTTATACTAATGGACGTGGTAGAGTTGTTATTAAATCTCGTACTAACTTTGAAGAGGGAAAAGGAAAACTTGCGTTAGTTATTACTGAGATACCATTTGAAGTTAATAAAGCACAACTAGTTCGTCGAATTGATGAAATAAGACTTGATAAGAAAATAGATGGAATGCTTGATGTAAGAGATGAAAGTGATAAAGATGGACTTCGTATTTGTATTGATTTAAAGAAAGATTGTAACCGTGATATGGTTCTAAATTACTTATTAAAAAATACAGACTTACAAATATCTTATAACTTTAATATGATTGCAATAGTTAATCGTAGACCAAAACAATTAGGGATTATTGAAATGCTTGACGCTTACATAGTCCATCAAAAAGAAGTAATACTACGTAGAACTAGATTTGATCTTGATCATGCTAAAGCAAGACTTCATATAGTAGAAGGCTTAATTAAATGTATTTCTATTCTAGATGAAGTAATTAAGGTTATTCGTTCAAGTAAAAATAAGGGGGATGCTAGAGATAATCTAGTTAAAGAATTTGATTTTACTGTAGAACAAGCTGAAGCAATAATTACTTTACAATTATATAGATTAACTAATACTGATGTAACTTTATTAGAAGAAGAATTAAAAAACTTAAATATACTAGTTGCGGGATTACAAAAGATTTTAGATAACGAAGAAGTATTAAAATCAGTTATGAAAGATGAATTAAGAAAAATAAAGAAAGAATATGCAACACCTAGAAAAACTTCGATAGAAGATGAAATAACGGATATTAAAATTGATACAACAGAAATGATTTCTAAAGAAGATGTAATAGTATTAGTTACTAAAGATGGTTATGTTAAACGCACTTCTCTAAGAAGCTATCAATCATCTAACCCAGAAGAGGTTACATTAAAAGATGGAGATTATGTTCTAGGTCTTTATGAGATTAATACTATGGATACAATACTTATGTTTACTAATTTAGGAAACTATTTATATGTACCAGTTCATACATTACCAGTATGTGTATGGAAGGATTTAGGAAAACACATTAGTAATGTTATTAAATTAGATAGTGATGAGAAAATCATATCAGTAGTACCCGTCACTAATTTTGATTTACCACTTGATATAGTTGTTGCTACCCGTGATGGAATGATTAAAAGAACATCACTAAAAGAATTTAGATCATTAAGATACTCTAAACCTTTAACAGCAATTAAACTTAAAGGTGATGATAGAGTAGTAGATGCGTTTGTTGCTACATATAATGATATATTTATTGCTACTAATAAGTCATATGGATTATGGTTCGATGTTAATGATATTCCAGTAGTAGGAATAAGAACTAGTGGTGTTAAATCAATTAATTTAAAAGATGATTATGTAGTATCTGTTTCTAACTTTGATTCGTCTTTAGTTGAATATGTTACTATTATTACTGATAAATCTACTGCTAAACGAGTTAAGTTATCTGAGTTTGAAAAAACATCAAGAGCTAAAAGAGGATTACTTCTATTAAGAGAAGTTAAAACTAATCCTTATCGTACTATTAAAGCACTTGTTCTTCCACAAAAAGATTTTATAGGACTTAAAGGTAATGATATTAAAACAATTAAATTAACTGAAGTTGCTATAATGGATAGATATTCTACAGGATCAGTTATATCTAAAAATAATATAAAAGAAGTATTTCAAGTTAACGAACTTGTAAAGAAGTCTGATTTAGTAGTAGAAAGTGAAATAGAAACAAAGGAAGAAAATAAAAAAATATCTTTAAAAGAGATAGATGATCGCTTGATGACGATAGATGATTTTATCAATATTGATGAATAAGAATGGCAAAATTATTTAATTTTGTCGTTTTTTTGAAGATTTTGTATATAATTTTCTTGAATATTATTATTTGTTATGCTATAATCTTTGGTAGTAAACGACGGAAGGAGGGGAGAACAAAATGACACAAGTGGCTGTTAAAGGTAATTTGGATTTAGCTATTAAAAAATTTAATAGACAATTAGCTAGAAATGGAGTCCCTTCTGAATGTAAAAAAAGAGAATGCTATGACAAACCAGGAGTAAGAAGAAGAGAAGCTAAAAAAGCTGGAATTAAAAATGCACGTAAAAGAAATAGTAGGGCTAATAGAGATTAGTCCTCTTTTTAATAGGAGTTCTATGAAAAAAGTATTAAAAAATATAATAATAGGTATTCTAGTAATAGGCCTAGCAGTTATTGTAACTTTTATATTGCGAGGTATTTTCTTTAGTTTCGATAAAAAGTTATCTGCTAAAACTAAAAGAGAAATAGAAGCATATATTCAAAATTTAGATGTACCAAAATATGATAATTCTATGACTTTCTTATCTACATATTATTTTGGTGATAGATTTAATGATGATAAGCTTGAAGTATACGTTTGGGTACTTTATGAAGAGTATACAGATAATTCTGGAGAACTAAAATTAGAACAATCTTCAAGTATTCCTTACTTAATAAATATTGATACTTCTAGTAACGAATATAAAATAATAGGTTATGAAACACCTAGGGATGGCAACGAATATAAGAAAAGTATTGATAAAATGTTTCCTATTACTATAAGAAATAGAATATTAATGTTTCAAAAAAGTAACGAATATAAAAAAATGCATCAAGAACATCAAAAACTAATTGATATTTATAAAGAATATAATGAGGGGGAATAATATGTTAGAGAAATTCAATAAAGATATTATTACAGCAATGAAAGCTAAAGATCAATTTAGACTAACTGTTTTAAGAATGGTAAAAGGAGCTATGCAACTTGAATCTATTAATAAAAAAATAGAAGTAAACGATGAACTATTAATAGATACTGTATCAAAACAAATAAAGCTTAGAAATGATTCTATCTTAGAATTTGAAAAAGCTAATAGAAGTGATTTAGTAGAAAAAAATAAGCAAGAAATAGATATATTAAAAGAATATTTGCCAGAACAATTAACAACTGAAGAATTAGATGATATTTTAGAACAAGTATTTTCAAAAGTTAATCCAACATCACCTAAAGATATGGGATTAATTATGAAAGAAGTTACTCCTTTAGTTAAGGGAAAGGCAGATATGAAATTAGTTAGTGAAAAAATTAAGACTAAGTTAAGTTCTTTATAAGACTTGACTAAGTCTTTTTTTATTTAATTTTTCTTTATCCAATTCATATACTTATATAGGTGGTATAGTGTTAAGAAATTTAAGAACATTTATTAATGATAATGAATGGCGTATTAATATATATGACGGAAAAGTAAACGTTGTAAACTATGATGATGTGATCTTACTTGAAGATAATAGAATTTCTATTAAATATAAAAAAGGAATGATCATAATTAAAGGAGAAAACCTGTCAGTAAATAAACTTTTAGAAAATGAGATGTTAGTTATTGGCAAAATTAAAAGTATAGAACTGGAGTGATCATGTGTTTAATAGTGCATATGAGGTAAAAATAGAAGGTAGAGATTTAAAACGTTTTATTAAAATGCTATATAGAAGGAAAATCAATCTACTAAATATAGTATATGATGATGCTGGAGTATATATAAAAGTTAATAAAAGTGATTACGAAAAATTATTAGAAATAAAAACAATATATGAAATTAAATTAACTAGATTATATGGTATAGAAAAATATAAATATTTATTAAAAAAATATTGGATTTTTATAGTATCGGTTGCATTTGGTTTTTTACTTTTGTTTTTTCTTTCTAATATTATTTTTGATATTGAGGTTATTCATAGAAAAAAAGATATAAGAGATTTGGTATATAAAGAATTAAATAGTTATGATATTAAAAAATATAATTTTGTGTTGCCATTTACTAAGCAAGAAAAAATAGTAAAAGAAATTTTATCTAATAATAGAGATAGACTAGAGTGGCTAGAGATAGAAAGAGTAGGAGTAAAATATATTGTAAGAGTAGAAGAGCGAATTATAAATGATATTAAGGATGATAATACTCCTAGAAATGTTGTAGCTAAAAAAGATGGAATTATAATGCATGTTGATGCTTCACGGGGGGAGATAATTAAAAAAATTAATGATTATGTAAAAAAAGGGGATATTATTATTAGTGGTAGTATAACTAAAAATGAGGAAGTAAAAAATAAAGTTGCTGCTTCCGGAAATGTTTATGCTGAAGTATGGTATACAGTTGATGTTAGTATGCCCTTAACATATAAAGAGGAGTATTTGACAGGGAAGAGTAAAAAAAGTTTAACTTTTACAATATTTGATAAAAATTATTCTGTCTTAGACTTGTTTCCATATAAACATAAAAGGATCAACGAAAATATTATATTTAAAAATCGTATTTTACCTATAAAATTAAGCTTTAATAAAGAACAGGAACTAAGAGTTATTGATGAAGTTTATACTTATGATGAAGCTATTGATAAAGCACTAATCTTAGCAAGAGAGAAAATTTCAGCAAAATTTAACGATAATGAAAAAATCTTATCTGAAAAGAAATTGAAAATAAAGCAAAATAATAGTACAATATTAATGACAGTATTCTTTAAGGTGTATGAAGATATTACTTCTTATGCATCTATAGAAGAAATAACGGAAAATGATACGGTGAGGTGATATGATGCTTTGGTGTGATATATTAACATCATTAGATAATACTTTAGGGTATGTCTTACAATTAACTTGGCCAATGTTATTTATCTCTATGGTATTAATAGCATCTGTTAGAATTGCCTATCTATTAAAAAGAAAAGAAGAATTTGTTTTACATAAAGAAATACTTTTATTAACTTTTATTTTATATATATTATGTTTATTCCAAGTAGTAACATTTCAAGATATTAATACTGTGTCAGGTAATAATTTCGTTCCGTTTAGAGAAATATTAAGATATAATTTTGGCGATAGACTTTTTGTAAAAAATATTATAGGAAATGTACTTATGTTTGTTCCATATGGATTTTTTGCTACTTTATATGCAGATTTAAAAAAACCATGGAGTGCTTTATTACTAGTTACTTTAGCATCGGTATCTATTGAATGTACTCAACTAATGATAGGACGTGTATTTGACGTTGATGATATAATACTGAATGTATTAGGAGGAATGTTAGGATTCCTTTTATACCGACTATTGGACAAGATATCTAATATATTTCCCAAATTTTTTAAGAGTAAATTATTTTTAGATGTTATGTCAGTTTTAGTTTTTGGATTATTAATAGGTTATATAGTATGGAGGCTTTAATGAATATAGAAATATTTAATAAAACAGATGAAGATTTAGAAAAAGAATTAACTGAATTAAAAGAATTATTAGAAAACGTGTGTAAGGATGAAAAGTTAGGTGATGGAGAGTTTAATGTTATTATTGTAACTAGTGATTTTATTCATAACTTAAATAAAGAATATCGTAATATTGATAGAGTTACTGATGTTATTAGTTTTGCTCTTGAAGATGATAAGACTTTTAATTTGGATGGATATAGAGTATTAGGTGATATTTACATTTGCTTAGATAAAGTTAAGAGTCAAGCTTTGGAGTATGGTCATTCGTTTAAAAGAGAGTTATCTTTTCTAGCAGTTCATGGCCTATTACATTTATTAGGTTATGATCATATGGAAAAGGAAGAAGAAAAAATTATGTTTGCTAAACAAGAGGAGGTATTATCTCGTTATGGAATCGAAAGATAAAAAATATATAGTTAATAAGAATAAGAACATTTTTATAAGTTTTGCCAGAGCATTTGATGGTATTAGAAGTGCATATGTTACTGAATATCATATGGTAATTCACTGTTATATGGCAGTACTAGTTATTATTGCAGGAGCATTATTTCAAATAAGTTATTATGAATGGCTTATATGCTTAATATTGATTGGTGCAGTAATATCTTTAGAACTTATCAATACAGCAATAGAATCAGTGGTAAATATGATTACTACTGACTATAATTATCATGCAAAAGTAGCAAAAGATACGGCAGCAGGAGCAGTACTTGTTATGGCTATTGTAGCAGCAGTAATAGGGTTAATTATTTTTGTACCTAAATTTATAGAATTATTTTAAGGAGTATTTATGAAAGAGAAATTATTAAATTTATTAAATAATAGTTATAGTCCATATTCTAAGTTTAGAGTAGCTGCTATAGCGGTTATGAAAGATGGAAAAGAATTTGGTGGAGTTAATGTAGAAAACGCTAGTTTTGGTGCTACTATTTGTGCTGAACGTGTAGCAATTACTAGTGCTATTGCAAACGGTTATAAAAAACACGATTTTGAAAAATTATACGTGATGTGTGATAATGCTAACATTGGTACTTGCTGTTTCATATGTCGTCAAGTTATAGAAGAATTTTTTGAAAGCGATAAATTAATTATAATGATGAATCCAGATGGGGAAGAATTAGTAAAACAAGTAAAAGAAATGTGTCCATATCCATTTAATGAGGAAAATTTATAATGAAAAGTGGATTTGTTAGTTTAGTGGGACGTCCTAATGTTGGAAAAAGTACTTTATTAAATAGTATTTTAGAACGAAAAATAGCAATTACGTCTAATGTTAGTGGAACTACTAGAAATATTATAGAAGGTATATATAATGATGAAAAATCTCAAATAATATTCATCGATACCCCAGGTATTCATAAACCTCAAAATAAACTTGGTAATTTAATGAATAAAAAAGCTTACACTATGGCTGATGATGTTGATGTTGTTCTTTTCTTGGTAGATGTATCTAAAGGATATGGAAAAGGTGATGCTTTTATTTTGGAAAGATTAAAAGAATTACATAAACCAGTTATTTTAGTAATGAATAAAGTAGATTCTATAAAAAAAGATAAATTATTAGAACTTATTAACGAATACAAAAACTTATATGAGTTTAATGAAATAGTTCCATTATCTGCCCTAAAAGGTGATAATGTTTTAGAATTAATTAAAACAATAAAAAAGTATTTACCTGATGGAGTAAGATATTATTCTTCTGATGAAGTAACTAATGTAAGTAGAAATTTTATGTTAGCAGAAATGGTAAGAGAAAAAGTATTAAGATTAACTAAAGATGAGGTGCCTCATTCTGTTACTTGCCTTGTAGAAGAGTATAATGAAGAAGACGATAATGTTCATTTAAGAGTATTAATTATAGTAGATAGAGATAACTTAAAGAAGATTATTATTGGTAAGAATGGGCAAATGCTAAAGGAAATAGGTACTAAAGCAAGAATTGATATGGAAGAATTCCTAGGTAAAAAGGTTTTTCTTGAGACGTATGTAAAAACAATTGATAATTGGAAAGATCGTGAAAAATATTTAACTGAATTTGGATTAAATGAATTAGAATAAGTATAAAAATTATTTATAATGATCATTATAAAATAGGTGATCATATGGATAAAATATTATGGGATTTATTTAAAGCTACAGGTGATATTAAATATTTTTTGTTATTGCAAAAACTAGAGGTGACAGAAAATGGAGATCATAAAGGTAGAGGGTATTGTAATAAGTGATATCAATTATAGTGAATCTAGTAAGATACTTAACATATTAACGAAAGAATATGGAATTATTGGAGTAGTATCTAAAGGATGTAGAAAGATAAAAAGTAAGTTAAGAAGTGTTAGCGCTAAACTTACTTATGGCAATTTTCACTTGTATTATAAAAAAGATGGATTATCTACACTTATTGGTGTTGATGTATTGGATAGTTTTAATAAAATTAAAACAGATATTGAAAAAATTAGTTATGCAAGTTTTTTGCTTGAATTAACAGAACAGGTTTATAAACAAAGTGAAAGTGATGATATCTTCGATTTATTTATTGCAGCATTAAAAAAGATAAATGAAGGCTTAGATCCTAAAGTGATTACCAATATATTAGAACTTAAATACTTAGATTATCTAGGTATAGGGTTATTTTTAGATGGGTGTAGTATTTGTGGTAACAGTGAGGATATTGTAACAATAAGTAGTAAATATGGTGGGTATTTATGCAAGGATTGTTATAAGGATCAAATTTTGTTTTCATCTCGTTCTATAAAAGTTATAAGAATGTTTTATTATGTTGATATAAGTAAAATAAGTAAATTAGATATTCATTATGACACTATCAAAGAAATAAATGATTTTTTAGATGAGTATTATGATGAATACACAGGTCTTTACTTAAAGAGCAAACAGTTTTTAAAAAATATTGCAAAAATTTGATGTAAAATGTATGAAGAAAATGGTAGTATTACCATTTTTTTATTGCAAAATCCCTAGGGGGGGGGGGTATAATGATTTATATACTAAATAGGGAGGATAAAAGATGAGCGATAAGTATATAAGAAGTAAAAGAGCAATAATAATAACGATGTGTACTTTGATATGTATAATGGCAGTAGGGTATGCAGCGTTTGCAACTCAATTAACGATTAATGGAACCGCCAACATAGAATCAACTTGGAATGTAGAGTTTACTAATATAACACAAGTATCTAAAACAAGTGGAGTAACAATTACGAGTGCACCAACAGCAAGTGGAACAACTGCAACATTCAATGTAGATTTAACAAGTCCCGGGGATAAGGTAGTATATAGAATAACAGTAACAAATAATGGAACATTAAATGCAATAATAGATAAAATAACGGCAAGTGAAACTGGAAGCGATGCAATAAAGTTTGAAGTAACAGGAGTTAAAAAAGGAGATAAATTAGCAAGTAAAAAGACTACTACATTTGACGTAACAATAAGTTATGATAGTTCAGTAACTGCTCAGCCATCAACGACAAAGAATCAGTTAACAGTAGATATAAATTATGTTCAAGATGTAGGACAGACCATTACTAGTGAAGATGTAATAATTAAAAATCCTAATGTAGTAGTTAAGGCAAATGGTAATTATGATACGATAGGAACAGATATTCAAATAGGTGATGAGCACTTTTATGTAATATCAAGTACTGATACTACTGTAACGATGCTAGCTAAATATAATTTAGATATACCAATAAGTTCACCTACTGATTATTTTATTGAATATAAAGGAACTGGTAGGCAAGATTCACATGTTATAGGTGGTTATACTAGTACCGGTGATGACTGGACTCATGGATATGGGACAATAGCATTTACTGATACTTCATATACCGAAAATAGATATTGGCATGATTCGAGTACTAACGGAACTATACCACAGTATGGAGGTAGTTATCCTGCCTATGTATATGATACGGAATCAAATCTATATCCACATGTAGAAAAGTATAAAGCATATCTAAAAAGTTTAGGTGTTAGTATTGATGAAGCTAGATTGATATCGAAAGAAGAATTAGTTTCATTGGGATGTAGTGACACAGCTCTAACATGTAAGGGCGCTCCTAGTTGGGTATATGCAACAAGTTATTGGACTGGTACAGCATATTTACAGTCTGGTGAATATCAATTTGTATGGAATGTACTTTTTGATCCAGATTATGATAGCTATTATCCAGATGATAATTATTTTGGGGTTCGTCCAGTAATTACTATGTCTAAAGCTAATTTTGATTAATAAAAAAGAACGGGTGACCGTTCTTTTATTTTTGATTTATTTCGTTAACTATTTTTTCTAGAATGTTTACTGCAATTTTTTCTGTTTTTTTATCTTTGTCTTTAGTTGGATTAAATTCTACTAAATCCCAAGATTTTATTTTATCTTTATATTTAAGTACTTCATCAGTTATTA
Source organism: uncultured Bacilli bacterium (assembly GCA_934122395.1). Taxonomy (GTDB): domain Bacteria; phylum Bacillota_I; class Bacilli_A; order RF39; family UBA660; genus RGIG3091. The sequence continues at coordinate 115,008 of CAKOWQ010000001.1, forward strand.
AATATGCTTCTTCTTCATTAATTCCGTTTATGGCTGGTACTGATACTCCTGGGGCAATTTCTGGATCTATTACATCGATGTCATAACTTATATGAATTCCGTTAGTATTATTACTTGCAATGTCTATTGCTTTTTTTATAATGACATCTATTCCTTGTTCTTTAATATCTTTAGTACTAAAAACAGTTGCTCCAGCTTTTTTGATTACTGGCATTTCCCATGGATCAATATCTCTACCACCAACTATTACAGTATTTTCTGGTAGAAAATAATTTCCATCGTGATATGCTGATAATCTAGTTCCTGTTTGATTATCTAAAGCTGCTAATGGTAATCCGTGAATATTACCTGTTTTGGTAGTTTCAAAAGTATTGTAGTCGCCGTGAGAATCTATCCAGATAATTCCTAATTTATCATATTTCTTTATTGATCCTAATGCTGAAGCTATAGCTAGACTATGATCTCCTCCTAAAATAATAGGAAAATTTTCTTCATTTTTAACTACATTATAAAGTCTAGCGTTAAATTCGTTTATTGCATCTAAGTTTTTTGCTAAATCTTTTGGGTCATGACTTTTTTCTATACTTTGTTTTTCTATATCTATTCTTTTATTAATTCTTTCGTCATTTTTATAGTAGCTACTTAAGATTTCTGGTCCTAGATTAGCACCATCTACCATAACACCTAAATCTGTTTTTGCATTAATTAATGTTATTTTCATAATATCACCAATTATTAATATACTGTAAATATTTGTATATTTCAAGGTTGATACTACTTTTTTCTCTTATTTTACTGTATACTTATAGTGTAATGGAGATGAAGATATGAAAAAATTAAGTGAACTTTATAATATAGATTCAGATGTAGATATAAAAGACATTAAGATAAATTCTAAAGAAGTAGAGCCGGGAGACTTGTTTGTATGTACTAAAGGGGTTACTGCTGATAGACATGATTTTATACCTGATGCTATAAAAAATGGTGCTAGTGCATTAGTGGTTAGTAGGGATGTTAATGTATCAATTCCAACTGTTAAAGTAGAAGATACTAATAAAGAACTACCACTTATTTGTTCTAGATTTTATGATCATCCAGAAGATAAACTCTATATGATAGGAGTTACTGGTACTGATGGAAAAACTAGTGTTACTACTATTGTTCAAACATTATTAGGTAGTGATATATGTGCTTATATGGGTACTAATGGTAGAAGTTGTGCTAAGTTTAATAAGGATACAGGTAATACTACTCCTGATAGTGATAAGCTTTATAAATACTTTGATGAATTTGTTAAAGCAGGGTGCAAGTATATGGCAATGGAAACTTCTAGTGAAGCTTTCTTTAGAGGAAGACTTACTAACCTGCATTATAAGATAGGTGCTATTACTAATATTACTCGTGAACACTTAAACATTCATGGAAGTTTCGAGAATTATATTGATTGTAAATGTCAATTGTTTAGACAAATAGATAGCGATGGATATGCTGTTTTAAATAAAGATGATGAATTATATGAAGAAGTATTAAAAAATTGTAATTGTATTGTTTTAACATACGGACAAGACGAAGGTAATACTCTGCAAATAAAAGATTTTACAGTAAGGCCTGATAAAACTTTAATCACTTATCGATATGATAATAAGAATTATAATATTGTTAGTCCATTACTTGGAGACTTTAATGTTTATAACTTAGCGTGTGCTATATTAATATGTATTGCTACTGGTAAGAATTTTGAAGAATCTATTAAAAATATTAATAATATTAATATTTCAGGACGCCTTGATATGTTACCTAATATAGGGCAGAAGTTCTATGTTATGGTTGATTATGCCCATACTCCTAATGGAATTAGTAAATTACTTAATTTCGTTCATACTCTAGATATTAATAGAAGTATAGTAGTAATAGGATCAGCTGGGGAACGTGATTATTTAAAAAGACCTTTAATGGGTAAAACAGTAGTTGACAATGCAAGCTATGCAATTTTTACTTATGAAGATCCTAGAAGTGAAGAACCGATTGATATTATTAATATGATGATTAGTGAAATAAAAGATAATCATACTAATTTTGAAGTAGTAGTAGATAGAAGTAGTGCTATTAAAAGAGCAATTGATATGGCAAGAGATAATGATATAGTATTAATCCTTGGTAAAGGAAATGAAACTTATCAAAAGTTAAAAAACGAAACGATTTATTTCAATGATATAGAAGAAGCTATGAAATACTTAAAAGAAAGAGTAGAAAGAGAAAAAGTTAAAGTATCATAGTAGTTAACTGATGTGTAAAACCATCAGTTTTTTAATGCGATGAAAAAGTTTATATGATATAATTAATAAAGGTGGTTATATGGATGCACAATTTATTAGAAACTTCAGTATTATAGCACATATAGATCATGGTAAAAGTACTTTAGCAGATCGAATACTTGATGTAACTCATGCGGTTACTGCAAGAGAAGCTAAAGCACAATTACTTGATAGTATGGATATAGAACGTGAACGTGGTATTACAATCAAACTTAATACAGCAAGCTTAAAATATCATTATAAGGATCATGAATATAATTTGAACTTAATAGATACTCCAGGACATGTAGATTTTTCATATGAAGTAAGTAGAAGCTTAGCTGCTTGTGAAGGAGCGATTTTAGTTGTTGATGCTGCTCAAGGAATAGAGGCACAGACACTTGCTAACTTGTATCTAGCACTTGAAAATGATTTAGTTATTATCCCTGTTATCAACAAAATAGATTTACCTAATGCAGATATTCCTAAAGTAAAAAAAGAACTTATGGATTTAATTGGCTTTAATGAAGATGAGATTATATTAACAAGTGCTAAAACTGGTGAAGGAGTAAAAGAATTAGTTGATGCTATAGTAGAGAGAATTCCTGCACCTAGTGGTGATAAGATGCTACCTTTACAAGGATTAATATTTGATAGTATTTTTGATGCTTATCGTGGTGTTATTATATCAACTCGTATAGTTAATGGCTCTGTTAAAGTGGGAGATACTATTAAAATGATGGAGACTAATGCAACTTATGAAGTAGTAGATATTACTATTAATACTCCAAAAGAAGTTAAAAAGAATGAACTTATTGCTGGTGAAGTTGGATTTATTTCAGCAAGTATTAAGAGTATTTCTGATATTAAGGTAGGAGATACTATTACTAAAGCGTCTAATCCTGCAAAGGATGCATTACCTGGATATAAGCCAATGAAATCAATGGTATTTTGCGGTGTTTATCCGATTGAATCAAGTCGCTTTGAAGATTTAAGAGACGCATTAAACAAATTAAAATTAAATGATGCATCACTTGTATTTGAACCTGAAACTTCTAGTGCTTTAGGCTTTGGATTTAGATGCGGTTTCTTAGGATTGTTACACATGGATATTATTAAAGAACGTGTTACTAGAGAATTTAATATAGATTTAATTACTACAGCACCTTCAGTAGTGTATGAGGTAATACTTACTAATAAAGAAATATTATTAGTAGACGCTCCTAATAAATTACCAGATAAAAGTAAAATTTCTGAAATAAGAGAACCTTATATCAGAACTAATATATTTACACCTAGTGAATATATTGGACCTATTATGGAATTATGTCAGGAAAAACGTGGTATTTATATTAGCATGGATTATATTGATCCAGTAAGAGTTAATATTCATTATGAATTACCTTTATCAGAAATAGTATACGATTTCTTTGATAAATTAAAATCTTATACTAAAGGTTATGCGTCTTTTGATTATGAGATTATTGGATATAAACCTAGTGATCTAGTTAAAATGGATATATTATTAAATGGCGATGTAATAGATGCATTAAGTGTTATAGTACATAAGGATTTTGCTTATGCTCGTGGTAAAAGTGTAGTAGAAAAATTAAAAGAAGTTATTCCAAGGCAAATGTTTGAAGTACCAATACAAGCTTCTCTTGGTAATCATGTTATAGCAAGAAGTACAGTTAAAGCTTTAAGAAAAGATGTTCTTGCTAAATGTTATGGTGGAGATATCACTAGAAAAAGGAAGTTATTAGAGAAGCAAAAAGAGGGTAAAAAGAAAATGAAACAAATTGGAAGCGTTGAGTTACCACAAGAAGCTTTCATGAGTGTTTTAAGTATGGATGGTGAGTAAGATGGCAAGTAATGAAGATATTATAAAAGAAGCAGAGTACTATTTAAGTCACGATGTTACTAATGATGAAGCTAGTAAAGCCTTAGGAATTAGTAAAAGATCTTTTCAGTTACATATGAAAAAATTAGCTGAAATAGCACCAGATAAATATAAATTAGTTCAAGATAAAAAGACTGCTATATCAAGACAAGGACACGTTAGGGGTGGCTCTTTAGGTAAAAGAGGATCTTCTTTTGCAGAATTAGAAATTGATGAGATAGGCTCTTATATAATTGAAAATGACCTAACTTTTCAAAAAGCTGCTGAAGATTTAGGAGTAGCTAAATCTACCTTACATGAATTAGTTAAAAAAATTGGTGACCCAGAAAAGGTTTCACTTTTATATGCTCTTGCTGAAGCACATAAAAGAAAAACTACTTTGGGCGAATATGTTGAAAAACATAATAGCGAACATGTTAATTCAGATTTAGTAGCTAAAGAAATTGTTGAATCAAAAATAGCAGAAGAAACAAAAAAATCTAAATAATGATAGGAGTGTGAATATATATGAATAATGATATTAATGCAGTATATGTTCACATTCCTTTTTGTAATAATATCTGTTCTTATTGTGACTTTTGTAAGATGTATTATAACTTTGAATTAGTAGATAAGTATTTAGATGCATTAGATAAAGAAATAAAAGGAAAGTATCAAAATAACAATATTAGAACACTTTATATAGGTGGGGGGACTCCTTCTAGTCTTACTTTAGAACAGATTGATAAATTATTTCTAATATTAAAACAAATAAAGGTAAATAGTGATGCTGAAATTACTTTTGAAATGAATGTCAATGATATTACAGAAGAACTTTTACAAAAACTAAAAGATAATAAAGTTAATCGTATCAGTATTGGAATAGAAACTATTAATGATAAATTCTTGAAATTATTAAATAGAAATCATACAAAACAAGATGTAATTAGTAAGATAGATTTATCTAAAAAGTATTTTAATAATATTAATGTTGACTTTATGTATGCTTTCCCAGATCAAACATTAGATGATTTAATACTTGATTTAGAATTTTTTAAAACATTAGATGTTAATCATATATCAATATATTCTCTTATATTAGAAAAAAATACAAAGTTATATATTGATAATGTTTCTCCTCTTAATGAAGAAGTAGAGTCTAGGATGTACTACTACATTATTAAATACTTAAAGGATCTTGGTTATATTCATTATGAAGTTAGTAATTTTGCAAAGAAGGGATATCAATCAAATCATAATCTTATATATTGGAACAATCAAAAATATTATGGTTTTGGACTAGGAGCAAGTGGTTTTATTAATAATATTAGATATACAAATACTAGAAGTATTAACCATTATCTAGAAGGTGATTTTACTTTAGAAGAAGAAGTAATTACCAAAAAAATAGATATGGAAAATGAAATGATTTTGGGATTACGTAAAATGGAAGGAGTCAATATTAAAACTTTTTTTGATAAGTATAAAATTAATATAATAGATGCTTTTGATATAGATGATTTATTAGATAAAAATATTCTTAGAATTAAAGATAGTTATATTTATATTGATGATAAATACTTATATTTGTCAAATCAAATATTAGTTAGATTTATTGACACTTAAACTATAAAAAGATACAATTTTATAAGAAGGATGGTAAGATATGTTAGAGTTTTTTTTATCAAAGAAATTTTATTTACCTATTTTATATATTGCGATAGGTGTATTAATTTATAATATTATAGCAAGTTCAATTAGTAAATTATCAAAGAAAAGCTTAAGAAAAAATACTAGATCTGAACATAAAAGATTAACAGTTATTTCACTTATTAAGAATCTTATTAAATACTTTATAGCGCTAATAGTTATATTATCTATTCTAGCTGTATATGGTGTTAATACTACTAGTATAATTGCTTCTTTAGGAGTTATTGGTGTAATAGTAGGTTTAGCTTTTCAAGATATAGCTAAAGATTTTTTAGCAGGTGTATTTACAGTATTTGATGATGCATATTCAGTAGGTGATTGGGTTAAGATAAATAATTTTACTGGTAAAGTAATTTTTATGGGACTAAAAGATACTAAAATACAAGCTTATACTGGTGAAGTTATGACTATTTCTAATAGTGCTTTTAATGAAGTTATTAATTATAGCTCAGCTAACTCTAAAGTTATAGTTGATATTGGTGTTAGTTATGAGACTGATATTGATAAATTAGAGAAAGTATTACAAGGACTTAGTGATGAAATAAAGAAAGTTAAAAATGTTATAGGTACACCTGAGTTTTTAGGTATATCTACATTAGATTCATCAGCAGTTATTTATAGTATTGCTATTGATTGTAAACCTGCAACTTATGTAGGAGTTAAAAGAGATGTATTAAAAATCTTAAAGAATACTCTAGATAAGAAAAACATTGAAATTCCTTATAATAAATTAGACATATATGTGAAAGATAAGAGGTAGTTATGAATAAAGTAGAAGTTTTTAAAACAGAGTTTGGATATATTAAAAATGAAAGTTATGGTATAGATGCAAGATATTTGGTTGATAGTCTTCCAGATTATTTCTTTGAAGTACCAGCATCATCTACAGGTAAATATCATCCTAAATATGCACTTGGCGAAGGTGGGTTAGTAAGGCACACTAAAGCTGCTGTTAGAATGGCTTATGAACTTTTATCTGATCCTATTATTGGTGGTAAATATACGAGTCGTGAAAAAGATTTGATGATTATAGCATTAATATTACATGATGGATTAAAATCAGGTAAAGAAAAAAGTCAATATACTAAAGTGGAACATCCATTATTAGCTAGTGAACATATAAAGGATAATATGGATAATTTAGCAATGAATGATGAAGATATAGAATTTATTTGTGATGTTATAGAAAGTCACATGGGACCATGGAATAAGGATTTTGATGGTAATGAAGTTCTACCACTTCCAAAGACTAAATATCAAAATTTCGTTCATATGTGTGATTATTTGGCATCTAGAAAGTTTATCAATGTAGAATTTGACGATAACAATAATATTATTGGTTAGTAATATTTATTAGGGGAGGTAATAATATGAAAGCAACTAATTTAAAGGTAACTTTGTTACCACATACACCATTTTTATTGGAAGATGGTAAATTTGATCTAAAACGTGCGATGAGTTATCAAGGACAAATAGGTGGAATTTGTTATAGTGAAGATGGACTTATGGCATCTTTTTCAGAAAATGAAGAAAAAACAGAGAAAAGGGTTAATGGTACTACTAGTGGTGAACACCAAACTGTTTTTGAACATGTTAATGTTGGATTATATTTGCAAGGTAGTCCTAAATTTTTGAATATGATTTTAAACAATGAACATCAATATTCGACTAGTGAAAGATCACTTAGATATACAACTATTAAAGAATGGGAACTTCCTTCAGCGTTTATTGAATTTTATAATAAATGGAATGATATTTTCTTTACTAAGATTAAAAGTGTTTATGGTGGAATAAAGAGTGATAAACAAATAATGAAACTCGCAATGGAAAATAGTAGATATTTAATGCCTGTTACTATTCCTACAGAGATGGTTCATACTCTTCCACTAGCGCAATTAAATCGTGTAACTAATTATTTGATGGATTATCGTGATAATGGAGTTAACAGTAAAAAGGATAATTTACATGAACAAATGGTACCCTATATTGATGAATTTATTGGACAATTAAGAGAAGTAAATGTTATAGATGATAGGTTATTATCAAATAGAAAACATAGATCTTTAAGTATTTTTGGTGAAGATTTAAAAAATACTGAGAGATATTTTGGAGATGTATATTCTACTGTTTATGAAAGTAGTTTTGCATCCCTTGCTCAAGCACAGAGACATAGAACAATTTATTATCAAATGGAAAGACTAAATGATGATGAAATTAGTTATTTTGTACCACCAATTATTAGTGATGATCCAATATTAACTAGTATGTGGTTTGAAGATAATCAATATTTAGCAAAAGAATTTGGAAGTATCCCTCAAAGTGAGAAGGTTATTGTATCTGAGAAAGGTACTTTTGATAACTTTGTAATGAAAATGAAAGAGAGATTATGTAGTGCTGCTCAGTTAGAAGTTGCTATGCAAACTGAAGAAACAAGAGATGAATATTATAATTATCTAGTAGAACAAGGAAATGATAAAGCTTCTAAAATGGAACCATATATGAATGGTGCTAGATGTACTTTCCCTGATTATGATTGTCCAAAAGATTGCGGATTTAAAGAAGGTAAGTTACTAGTAAGAAAGATATAGGTGATAAGATGGAAAAGGGTAAATTGATTGTTATAGAAGGTACTGATTGCTCAGGCAAAGAAACACAGAGTAGGCTATTAGAACAAAGATTAAATGAAGAGGGATACAAATGTATTACTTTTGGCTTTCCCGCTTATGATACTGCAACTGGTAAGATAATTGGAGGACCTTTACTTGGTAAAGAAGAGATAGGTAAATGCTTTTTTGAAGAAGGCCCAGTAGCAGTTGATCCTAAAGTAGCGTGTTTATATTATTCTGCTGACTTTAAATATAATATTCCTAAAATAAATGAGTATTTAGAAAAAGGCTACTATGTTATTTTAGATAGATATGTAACTAGTAGTTTAGGTCATCAAGGTAGTAAGATAACTGATAAAGAAGAAAGATTTCAGATGTTTCAATGGATTGATAAACTTAATTATTGGCTAGTTGGATTACCTAAACCAGATGTAACTATTTTCTTACATGTACCTTTTTTGTATGCTCAAGAATTAAAGAAAAATAGAAAGTCTTTAGATGAAGCCGAAAAAAATACAGCACATTTAAAAAATGCAGAAAGAACTTATTTAGAGTTAGTTGATTTATACAATTGGAAATATGTCAATTGTATAGCTAATGACAATCTTCGTTCTATTCAAGACATTAATCAAGAGATCATGAATATAATACTAGAGAAATAGGAGGTATTCATGTATTTTATAGCACATAGGGGACTTCATTCTTCAGATATTATAGAAAACTCGATTGAAGCTATAGAACTTGGAAGTAAAGTTAAGTATCTAGATGGAGTTGAATTTGATGTTAGATTAACTAAAGATAATAAAGTGGTTGTAATTCATGATAAAACGATTGATAGAGTTAGTAATGGGGTAGGAACGGTTGCTAATATGACTCTAAGACAACTAAGAAAATATAATTATGGTAGTGATGTAGCTCCTTCTACTATAAGTACACTTGACGAAGTTTTAGATGTAATTACTCCTGGTAGTCTTTTAATAATCGAATTGAAGGATGAAGATAAACGTAATAGTGTACTAGTTACTGAAGTATTGAAAATTTTAGATAAGTATCCAAATTTAAATATTTGGTTAAAAAGTTTTTCTTCTCAAATTGTCGATTTATTACAAAACGCTTCTAAATATCCAACAGGTATTCTAGTAGATAAAACAAGTACAAAGGAACTTTTAAAAGATACTTATTTCTATTCAATATCTAAACATGTGATAGATAAGAATATAGTTAAGAATTTAATTAAAAGAGATAAAATAATAATGATATGGACAATTAATACTAAAGAAGAATTAAATAACTTAAAAAAGACTTTAGGTGAATATATAGATGATATCTATATAATAAGTAATAATCCTCTAAGTCTTTTAGATAAGAATTCAGTTTAAAAGCGAACATTTTGTAGTTCGCTTTTTTGTTTTATACCAATAAATATTTATCGTACATATCTATTATTTCAATTTCGGGAGTAAAGGCATCAATTACTTCTAATTCGAAAGCATCAATAATTTCAAGTTCATCTTGTAGTTTTTTCTCAAATTTAGCTTTAGTTTGAATTTCACTTTCTTCAACTTCGTTAACAACACTTTTTTCTAAATCAGCATCAACTTCTACAATACGAACAACTTCATTAAATGTAGTATGTCCTTCAATAACTTTTTCTAAAGCATCTTGTAATAGAGTAGTAACACCACCATTATATACGATTTTTCTTAATTCTTCTTTATCAATATTAGCATCACTTATAACATCTCTTAAGTGATCTGTTATATATAACACTTCGTGAACAGCCATACGACCTTTAAATCCATGATTACAATATTCACATCCGACTGGTTCATATACATGAGATACATATTTATGCATTACTTTCATAAAAAAATGTTCTTCATATGGAGTAACAGGCCTTTTCTTTCTGCAGTGAGGACATAATGTTCTTACTAGTTTTTGAGATATGATCCCTGTTAAAGCGCTAGATAATAAGTAACGTTCTACATCCATATCAAGTAATCTTTCAATAGTACTTAATGAGTCATTAGTATGTATTGTTGATAATACTAAGTGACCAGTAATAGAAGCACGAACGGCTATTTGAGCTGTTTCTGAGTCACGAATTTCTCCGATTAGTATTATGTTTGGGTCTTGACGTAAGATTGATCTTAATACCGCTGCAAAAGTTAATCCTATTTCACTATTAACTTGTACTTGATTTATTCCTTCAATATTCATTTCTATTGGATCTTCAACAGTAATGATATTGGTTTCTTCTTTATTTAATGCTTGTAACATAGAGTAGGTAGTAGTAGATTTACCAGAACCTGTAGCACCAGTTACTAATATAATTCCATTAGGAACTGCCATCATCTTTTCTACTAATTGTAAGTTTTTAGGAGAGAACCCTAATGAATCCATACCAGTTAAACTTTTAGTAAAGTCAAGAATACGGATAACTACTTTTTCACCTTCGTTAGTTGGTAGAGCAGATACACGCATGTCCAAATCTTTTCCTTCGATACGTCCTTTAATGGCTCCATCTTGTGGTAGTCTTGTCTCAGTGATATTCATGTTAGAAATAAGTTTAACTCTGGTAGTTAAGTTACGTTCATATTCTTTAGGAATGATGGTATGATCTTTTAATTCACCATCCAAACGCATTCTAACGATTAGACAATCCTCCCTAGGATCCAAATGTATGTCACTGGCGTTATGTTGCGCAGCATACAATATGATTTGGTTTACAATATCAACTATTGGTACGTGTTGTAAATCGTATTCTACCATACTTTTGTCCCCTTTTATATTTTTCTATATAGCATTCTATTCTAATTTATTATATAATACATTTAGAAGATAATCAATAAAGGTAAGTGAAAAAATGAAAAAGATTGACAATAAGGGGTTCGTAATTGTAGAAACTATTATCGTTGCTGTATTTATAATAGGTATTTGTACTTTTCTATTTGCAAACTTTATACCTTTGATAGGTGAATATGAAAGAGTAGAAAAATATGATACTTTAGAGAAAAAGTATAAAACAAATGAGATAAGAAAAATGATTTTAATGGAGTTAGATAATTCCAATGAGGAAATATTTACGTCAACTAATTCAAGTGTATATAAGATATATTCTACTGTAAAGACTAAAGAAGGTGAAAAAGAAGTAACTACTAATGAAATATGTGGTTATTTGAAATCTGTTAATTATTGCAATACTCTTTTAGGAGAAGACTTTATGAATGTTAAAAGTGTTGTTGTAACGCCATTTAAATTAAGTGATTTTAAGAGCCTAGCAAAGAACAGTAATAAGTTTACTAAAGCAGAAAAACAATATATTGATTATTTACCTAGTTATAAGAAATATTCTAGTAGATATGATAGTTATTATAGAATACTTGTATTTTATAATGATGGAGAATTTTCTAATATAGAGGTGCATTATGAAATTGGATAATAAAGGTTTTACAGTAATAGAATTAATTTTAAGTTTTACTTTAGTTATGTTTCTAACGCTAGGAATGTTTGCTCTAGTTAATAATTATCGAGCAAGAGAAGAAAAAGAATCAGTAAGAAAAGAACTTTTAGCTTACCAAAATACTTTAACTCAAGATATTTATAATGATACTCTAGAAAGAAAAGTTAAAAGTATGAATTATTGTAAGGATAATAGTGGGCAAGTAATAAATCAATGTATTAATATAGATTTTTTAGATGGTACTTCAAAAGAGTTACAAATAAAAAATAGAGAAATAGAAACAGAAGAGGATGGTACTACTTTTAGTTACAGTACTTTTAATATAATTTATGGTGGGGTTGCTTATGAAAATCCTGAACCTAAATTTGCAACGATTGTAAATGATTATATATTAACTATGACTACTGTTGATAATAACTTGGAAAAAGGTGTTATTTATAAAATAAAGATTCGTATTAAATATCAGGATATAGATGATGAATTTGTAGTTGAGGTAATTACTACAGGTAGGGAATAATAATATCAAAAGTAAAGTAGATTATACACCCTGTTAGTAATGCATGTAATATTCTTGCAGTTAAATATGGCAAGTATTTAATGTTAGTATTAGATAAAATATTCATAACTTGCATATGAATACTTAAACCACCAAAGGATATAAATGATCCTATTATGGTGGCTTTTATTTTTAAAGATAAATTTAATAAAGCAATGTTTTTTATGCCACCAGTCATTTCTAATATTCCACTTATAATAGCACTAGTAAACTTATTAGTATTAAAGATATTTTTTATTAGAGAATTAATAATTAAAAAAACAGTAATTATACCTAGCAAAAGTAATAAAGTATTTATAGTTTTAAAAATGCTATTACTAAGAATAGTACTAAAAGAAGAATTATTTTTTATTCTTCTTTTATACATTTTATTAATTCCTGATTTAATTGATATTTTTTCTTGTACATATTTCTTTTCTTTAGGCCTATAAATTATTGCTATTATAAAGTTACTTAAAATATGAATACTCAAAATAAAAATTCCAACATTTTTGTTGTTTAATAATAAAACTCCTATGGTACCTATAACAAATAAGGGATTAGAAAAGTGGTTAAATTTTAATAGATAACTAGCGTCAAATTCTGATATTTGATTGTTTGTAAGTAGTTCATTAATATATTTGCTACTGCTAGGAAAACCTGATATTAGGCTTCCTATTAATACAAAAGATGCTTCCCCTGGTAAGTGAAAGATTTTATTCATTATGTTTTTTAATAATTCTCCTAATAATTCAACAAATCCATAATTTATTAGTAGTTCTGATATCAAAAAGAAAGGAAATAGTGAAGGAATTAAATTATCTTTCCAAATACTTATAGAAAAAGCTACTGCATTCATAACAGTAGTAGGAAATGTTAAAAATAAAATTATAATGGTAACTAATAAAACAGTAATTATTAAAGTTGTTATTTTTGTTTTCATAATTATCAATCTTTCTGTTATAATTAAATAGGATGTGATTTTATGCTTGGTAAAATATATGATAAATTCATAAAATTTATAAAAGAAAATTATAAAGAAATAATATTTTTAATACTATTTTATCTTATTATGACTTTTCCAGTACCATATTATATTTGTGTGTCTGGAGGTACTATAGATGTCGGTAAAAGACTAGATGTTGAAAACGGCTATACTGAAAAAGGCTCTTTTAATTTAGCGTATGTTTCGGAACTTAGAGGAACTATTCCAACTTACTTATTAAGTTATGTTATTCCAACTTGGGAGAGAATTAAAATCGATAGTTATCAATTAAATGAAGATGAAACTATGGATGATGTTTCTAATAGAGATAAAATGTATTTATTGGATGCAAATCAATCTGCTATATATGTCGCATATACTAAAGCAGGAAAGACTTTTACAATTAATAATCATCATTATTATGTTTACTATGTTGATGAAAAAGCTAATGACAAAATAAAAGTAGGGGATGAACTATTAGGAGTAGATTCATCTAATATAGTTGATCTCGATGCTTTTAAAGAGTATATAAACACTAAGAATGTAGGAGACGAATTAAACATTAAGTTAAAAAGAAATAACAAAGAGTTTGAAGTTTCTACAACCGTATTTGAAGAAGAAGGAAAAAAATATGTTGGGATTGCTTTCTTTGATTTATTAGATTATGAAGTAGATCCTAGTATTACGTTGAAATTTAAGGAAAGTGAGACTGGACCATCAGGTGGACTTACATTATCTCTTGCTATTTATAATAAACTAGTTAGTGAAGATATAACTAAGGGTAAAAAAATAGTAGGAACTGGTACTATTGATCTTGATGGTACAGTAGGAGAAATTGGTGGAGTCAAATATAAACTATTAGGAGCGGTTAAGAAAAAAGCAGACATATTTATTGTTCCTAATGGAAGCAATTATGAAGAATGTATTAAGTTAAAAAAAGAAAAAGGATATAAAATTAAAATTATTGGTGTTGATACATTTGATGATGCCGTTAACAAACTAAAAGAATTGAAATAATCAGTTCTTTTTTCTTTAAAAAAATACCTCTGTTTGGTATAATAATTGATGTGGTGAAGTAATATGAAACGTAGTGAAGTAGATAGGACTAAATTAAGTCCTATGATGCAGCAATATTTAGATATTAAAGACAAGTATAATGATACCATTATCTTTTTTCGTCTTGGAGACTTTTATGAAATGTTCTTTGAAGATGCAGTTATCTGTAGTAGAGAATTAGAACTAGCATTAACTGGTAGAAATGCAGGCCTTGAAGAAAGAGTTCCAATGTGTGGTATTCCATATCATGCTTATATTGGATATTTAACTAAATTAGTAGATAAAGGTTATAAAGTGGCTATCTGTGAACAACTAACAGATCCTAAAGATACTAAAGGTATGGTAGATAGAGATGTCGTTCAAGTAATTACTAAAGGTACTATGCTTGATAATACTTTGAATGAAAAAGATAATAGTTATGTTGGTAATATATATGATTTTGAATATTGTTATGGGGTTACTTATACTGATATTACTACCGGATACTTCTATGCTTTAATATTAGAACACGATCAAAATAAACTAATAAAAGAAATAGTTAATCGTAATATTATTGAAGTAATAGTAAATGATAAAATAGATCGTGAAATAATAAGCGTATTGAGAGACAATTATCATTTATTGGTAACTATTACTGATGGATTATGTGAGGATAGTGAATATAGTTATTTATATGATAAGATTGATGATATTAGAATAGTAACGGCAGTAAAGCACTTATTACAATACTTGATTGACGTTAAAAAAGGTAATTTATCACACTTACAAAAAGTAGAAGTAGTTGATACTAATAAATATTTAACTTTTGATATACATACTAAAAGGAACCTAGAACTTACTGAAACTATTAGATTAGGTGAAAGAACTTATTCACTTTTATGGCTACTTGATAAAACTAAAACAGCAATGGGTAGTAGAGCATTAAAATCTAATATTGAAAATCCATTAACTGATGTTAAAGAAATAAATTCACGATACGATATTATTGAAAAATTACTTACTGAATTTATATTAAAAGAAGAATTGATACGTAATTTAAATGAAGTATATGACTTAGAACGTTTAGCCGGAAGAATTAGTTATGGTAACTTAAATGCTAGAGACTTGTTACAGTTAAAAAACTCTTTAAAAGTATTACCGGATATAAAAAGAATATTGGAAGAGATTAAATATCCTAAGACTATTAATACTTTGGATGATGTATATGATTTATTGGAAAAATCAATTAATGATGATGCTCCTATTACAGTAAAAGAAGGTGGATTAATTAAAGAAGGTTATTCTAGTGAGTTAGATGAATTAAAAAGTATTAGTAGTGGTTCTAAAGACTTTATTTTAAAAATAGAACAAGATGAAAAAGAACGTACTGGAATTAAAAACTTAAAAGTAGGATTTAATAAAGTATTTGGTTATTATATAGAAGTATCTAAGAGCAATATTCCTTTAATTAAAGATGAGTATGGCTACGATAGAAAACAAACTCTAGCTAACTGTGAGAGATTTATTACACCTCTTCTAAAAGAAAAAGAAAATATTATTTTAGGGGCTGAAGAGAAAATAATTAATTTAGAATATAAATTATTTATTGAAATACGTGATTATATTCGTGAATACATTGGAATAATTCAAGATGTTTCAAGAGTTATTGCTGAAGTTGATATGATGGCTTCTTTAGCGACTGTTAGTGAAGAAAATGGTTATGTTAGACCTGTTATTACTAATGAACGAGTAATTTCTATTAAAGATGGACGTCATCCAGTAGTAGAAAAGGTAAGTAAAAAAGAATATGTACCTAATGATATTATGATGGGAAAAGGTGTTGATATATTACTTATTACTGGACCTAATATGGCTGGTAAATCAACTTATATGCGACAACTTGCAATTACTGTTATAATGGCTCAAATAGGGTCTTTTGTACCAGCTAAGAGTTGTACTATTCCTATATTTGATAAGATCTTTACAAGAATAGGTGCTAGTGATGATTTAGTTAGTGGTGAATCTACTTTTATGGTAGAAATGAAAGAAGCTAATAATGCTATTCAAGAAGCTACTCCTAATAGTTTAATACTATTTGATGAATTAGGTAGAGGAACTGCAACATATGATGGTATGAGTCTTGCTCAGGCAATACTTGAATATATTCATGATAAGATTAAAGCTAAAACATTATTTTCAACTCACTATCATGAATTAACAACTCTATCAGCTGATTTAACAAATTTAAGAAACGTTCATGTAAGTGCTATAGAAGAAGATGGCAAAATTACTTTCTTACATAAAATAAAACAAGGGGCAGTAGATAAAAGTTATGGTATCCATGTAGCGTCTTTAGCAAAGCTTCCTAAATCTTTAATTGAACGTGCTAATGAAATACTTGATGTGTATGAAAATAAAAACAATAAAAAGCAACCGTTCGTTCAAACATCGTTATTTTTAAATGCTGATGAAAAAGAACAAGAAGAAGAGAATTATGTAGAAGAAAAAATAAAAGAAATAGATCCGTTAAAAATGACTCCTATTGAAGCTTTAAATTTCCTATACGAATTAAAAAAGTCTTTAAAAGACAAAGAATAATAATATTGATAAATTAAGTAATTATTGCTATAATTTCATTAAGGTAGGTGTCTTATGAAATTTGCAATAATAAAAGATGGAAAAGAGATTGAGTGTGAAATTTTATTTACTTTTCATGATGATAGTAATGATTTAAATTATATTGTGTATACTGATGGTACTAAGGATAGTGACGATGAGTTAGAAATACTAGCAGCAAGATATAAAGAAAAAGATAAGAAGTATATTTTAGAGGAAATCAAGACTGATTTTGAATGGAATTTAATAGATAATATGATTGAATCATATTTTGAGGAAGTTAAATAATTATGGAACATTTTGAAGTATTTGTAGATCACAGTGGACACTTAGTTTTAAATCGTTATGACACTAGAAACCCATCTAGGATAGAAAATATTGCTAGGAAAGCAGATGTATATTATCCTTTGAAGGAATTATCTAAATATCCTATAAGGCACGTTGATATTTATGAGCAAAGGGATCTATCAGTTACGTTTGATGGATTCGTAGTTGATTTTATTAATTGTGATAGATTAGACCGCTATGAAATGGTGATGGCACCAATGATTAAAAAAGTGGATAAGGCTATGCAACAAGATAGGATAAGAGAGATAAAAAAGTCTAGAGAGAAAAAAGGGTTAAATACTGCACCTAAAGTTAAACGAACAAATAAACATTCTGGGCTTCAATTGGTAGCCGGGGCTGTTGTTCTTGCAACTCTTGCTACAACTGCACACTTTATGTTGGGAGCAAAGGCAGAAGAATCTGTTAAGGATAATCCTCCAACCAACATTGAAATTGTTGAAGTAGGTAATAAAGATGATGAATTTTCTATTGATAATCTAGTATTTGTTGATAATAAGGTAGCTAATAATATTTCAGATTCTAATACTATAAGTATTAATTATGAAGACAGATCTAATACTGAAAAAGCAAGAAAAACAAAAGCACTGTATGGTGATATTATAGAAAAATATGCAGAAGATTATGGACTTGATCCTATTTTAGTTACTGCTGTTGCTACCCAAGAACGTGGAGTTCACTCTAGCATTATGGATAAGGGCGGTGCAACAGGACTAATGCAAATTCAAAATTCAGTATGGGTAGGTCATGAAGTATCAGCCTATAATTTTGACACGGGCAAAAAAGAAAGATTTGAAGTTACTGATGAAATGCTTGGAAATGTAGAATCTAATATAAAAATTGGATGCATGATTTTACAAAATGCAATGGAATATATGAATTACAATGTTTTAGCAGGTATCCAGTGTTACAATATGGGATATGGAAACATGAACAAGATACTTACAGAGTGCGCTATGAAAAATGGTACTACTAAACAAGCAATATTAAACGATCCTAATAATATTAGTTGGATGGATTATCGTGATATTATCTCAGTAGGTGATCAAAAATATGCTGAACATGTACTATCTTGGATTGGACCTAATGTAAATATTAAAGTTAGTACTAATAACAAAGATACTTCGGTATTATGCTGTAACAATACTATTAGTGACACAAAAGTATATTAATATAAATTTAAAAAACTTACTATAATATAATAAGGAGGAGTTATGAATATTATTGATGTATTGATTATATTATTAATCCTATGTGCTAGTGTGGTTGGATTTAAGCGTGGAGTATTAAAAGAAATTGTAATGACAGTAGGATTCTTATTAGTATTTATTATATCGTTTAAATTAAAAAATCCTCTTGCTGAATGGTTTAGCTTACATCTACCTTTCTTTAAATTTGGAGGAATAGTAGAAGGAGCTACAGTATTAAATATTATCTTATACCAATTAATTGCATTTGTTCTTGTCTTTGCAGTAATTATGGTTATATTTAATGTAATACTAACAGTAACAGGATTTATTGAAAAAATATTAAAATATACTATTATCTTAGGGATTCCATCTAAAATATTAGGAGCTATAGTTGGAGCTATTGAGGGTTATATTATCGCATTTTTTGTTGTATTTTTATTTAACCAACCTATGTTAGATGTAGGAATTATGAATGACTCTAAGTTTAAAGATCGTATTCTTTCTTCAACTCCAATACTAACAAATGTAGTATCAAGTGTTGGTGATACCGTTAGTGATGTATATAAACTAATAGAAAATAATAAAGATAATATGGATAGTGACGAATTTAATAGAGAAGCAATAAATATTATGCTTAAGCATAAAATGATCTCAGTAAGTTACGTTGAAAAATTGATTGATTATGGAAAAATAAGAATTCCTGGAATCGATTCAATACTTAATAATTATAGATAGGAGAAGATTATGATAAAACATTTAACAAATGAAGATTTTAATAGTGAAATAAAAGAGGGTATGGTTTTAGTAGACTTTTATGCTGATTGGTGTGGACCATGTCGTATGTTATCTCCAGTTATAGAAGAAGTAGCAAAAGAATTACCAGATCTAAAAGTAATTAAAGTGAATGTTGATGAAAGAGAAGATATTGCTAAAATGTTTGGAGTTATGTCAATACCTACTTTAATATTATTTAGAGATGGTCAAATGGATAAAAAACAAGTTGGGTTTATGCCTAAAGAAGTATTGATGAGATGGTTTAATTAAACACCCTTAAAAAAGGTTGTTTTTTTTATGGAATAATTTACCAAATAAAAACTTAATGGTTAAGGTTTATGATTAACTGTACAGTAAAAAATAAAAAAGAGAATAAGTATCTTGCCAAATTCCTAGGGGGGGTGGTATAGTAATTAAAGATAAATATAATTCGGAGCAATAATGAAAGAGAAGTATTATGAATAAGAAACAAATAATAATAGTTGCAATGTGTTTAGTAGTATGTTTAATGATAGTAGGATATTCTATACTTGGACAGAACCTAAATATAGATGGAACGGCAGATATAGAGTCCAATTGGAATATATTATTTACTAGTGTAACAGCAAAAGAACAAACAAGTGGTGCAACATTTACTAGTACTCCTACAATAAGTGGAACAACTCTAACATTTGGATTAGATTTAAAAGCACCAGGAGATGGAGTAAAGTTAGATGTAACAGTAGCAAATAAAGGAACATTAAATGCAATAATAAATAATATTGAAGCCAAAAAGGGTGCTAATGAAGTAGTAAAGATAGAAATAACAGGAATAAAGAAAGGCGACAAACTAGGAAAAGGTGAATCAAAGACATTTGAAATTTATATAACATTTGATTCATCTGTAACAGATCAGCCAATAATGGATAGTGATATGTTAAGCGTGAGTGTAGACTTTGTCCAAGATGTAGGACAGACAATTACAAGTGAAGACTTAGAAATAGTATCAATGGGATTAAGAAAGAAGATATTAAGAGATAATGAAGCACAAGCTGATACAAATATAGATTTTTCACAAATAAGTAGTGATACAAATGGGAAGGGCTTGTATTATACTTCAACAAACACTGAAGATAATAAAATAACATATTATTTTAGAGGAGCAGTAGAAAACAATTATGTAACATTCGCTGGATTCACATGGCGAATAATAAGAATAAACGAAGATGGTAGCATAAGATTAATAAAGAAAGACACAATAGACTCTACAAAATTTGATAATGATGATGGAGATGCAGCCTATGTAGGATATATGTATGGAACGCCGGACTCGTCGACATACGAGGAAACGCATAAAAATATTAATTCTAGTACTGTAAAAGAAGTGGTTGATACGTGGTATGAAAGTAATTTAATTGATTATACTTCGTTTTTATCAGATTCAGGTTTCTGCGGGGATAGAAGTATGGCTTCTAGTGCAGGTGTGTGGAGTGATATAGATACTGCATTAGGTTACGGATTTAATTATACATATTATGGAGCTAATAATAGATTAGATATAAACAGTACTCCACAATTTAAATGCCCACAAGAAAACGACCTGTATACAACAACAACTGCCACGAAGGGTAACAAAGCATTAACATATCCGATAGGTTTAATAACAGCAGATGAAGCATCGTATGCAGGAGCAGTACGTAACATATCAAACAAAACCAATTATTTAGCAGCAGCAGGTATATTCTGGACAATGTCACCGGCATCTTCTAGTAAAAAAGCTTATGTCTTACGGGTACACACCGATGGCCGTATAGCTGCCGAAAACATTTTAACTGATAGATATGCTCGTCCAGTTATAAATCTCAAGCCAACAATAGAGATAACAAAAGGTGATGGAACCCAAAATAATCCATATGTTATTAAAACAAACTAAAAGCGTTAAATTAATTAACGCTTTTTTCCATTTCTCTTTTATCGATTATTTCTAAGTTTTTAATGTTTAAATTTATTAGATCGTTTTCTGGTATTAGTGCGTGATAAGTAATATTTGTTCCGTACTCTTTAGTAAATTGATAATCTTTTAGAAGATAATCAATTCTTTTTTGATCTTCATAATTAGTTATAAAACTTATTTCTAATCCTTTGATTAGTTCTATTTTATTACTATTTCTAATTACCTCACTAGCAGATTTAGAATATGCTCTAATTAGACCGCCAGCACCTAATTTAATACCACCAAAGTATCTTATTACAACACATAAAACATAATTCAAATTATTCTTTTCTAATGCTTGAAGAATAGGTAATCCTGCTGTACCCCCTGGTTCATTATCATCACTTGACTTTTTTCTATCATTAATTATATATCCATAACAATAATGAGTTGCGTCCTTATATTCATCTTTTATATTTTCTAATATATTATCTATTTCTTTTACATCTTTAACTTTTATTAGTACTGCTATAAATCTTGATTTTTTAACTTCTAATTTATAAGTATAGTTATTATCAATTGTATACATAATAATCACCAAGACAATTATAACTTATTTTATTTTTAATTGCTATATTTATGATATAATTAACAAAGGTGATATTATGACTGAAGAGACAAAAAACCATATTAAAGAAAAACTATCTTTAGTACCAGAACTTCCTGGTAGTTATCAAATGAAAAATAAAGATGGGATAATTATTTATGTGGGTAAAGCTAAGAATTTAAAACGAAGAGTATCTAGTTATTTTAATAAAGTACAAACAGGAAAAACAGCAATGCTTGTCAATGATATAGCTACTTTTGAATATATAGTTACTTCTTCTGAACTAGAGTCATTAATATTAGAAATTACTTTAATAAAAAAATATAATCCTAAATATAATATTCTTTTAAAGGATGATAAAAGTTATCCTTATATTGAACTTACTAATGATAAGTATCCTATAGTTAGAGTAGTAAGAAATATAAATCGTAAAAGAAGTAAAAATCATTTATTTGGACCTTATCCTAATGTTTTTGCAGCCCGAAGAACGGTTGAAATTATTAATAGAATGTATCCTTTAAGGAAGTGTGCAACCCTAAAAAAAGATGTGTGTCTATATTATCACTTGGGTGAATGCTTGGGATACTGCAAATATAAAGATATAGATCCTAAAATTATATCTAATATGAAGGATGAGATAACTTCTTTCTTAAAAGGTGATGCTAGTATTATTACTAAGAAAATAGGAGATGATATGTATAAAGCTAGTGAAGCATTAAATTTTGAAAAAGCAAGTGAACTTAAAAGCATGCTAGATGATATTAATATTACTTTAAAGCGTCAGAAAATTGATTTAAATCGTAAATACAACTTTGATATTTTTGCATATTATCAAAATAATAATTACTTGTCTATTCAATGCTTTTTCATAAGAGATGGTCTTTTATTTGGAAGACACAAAGATATCTTAACTATAGTAGATGATCCTAGTGAAGAATTAATAGAATATATCATTAAGTTTTATGAAAAAGATCATTTATTACCTAAAGAAATTGTAGTACCATCTAATATTGATTCATCTTTATTAGAAGAATATTTAAATGTTAAAGTGTTAGTTCCTAAAAAAGGTGATGTTAGAAAACTACTTGAGTTAGCTAGTGAAAATGCTAAAGTGGCTTTAACAGAGGAAGAAGAGATATTAAAAAAGAATGATAGTGCAAGACTTGAAGCTAAGAGTGACTTAGAAAAAATATTAAATATTGATAATATTACTAGAATAGAATGCTTTGATAACTCTCATTTATTTGGTACATTTTATGTTGGTGGGATGGTTGTATTTGATGACTTTATTCCTAATAAAGATTTATATCGTAAATATAAAATTACTACTGGTGTAAAAGATGATTTAAGTGCAATGAAAGAAGTTATTTATAGAAGATATTATAAAGTACTTATGGAAGAAGATACAGCACCTGATTTAATTGTTGTTGATGGTGGTGAACTTCAAGTAAAAACTGTAAGTGATGTTTTAACAAGTTTAGGATTAGATATTCCTATATTAGGATTAAAAAAAGATGATAAGCATCGTACTAGTAGCTTGATAGACAAAAATTTAAATGCTATTTCAGTTAATAATAGAAGTAATTTATTTTTATTCTTAACTAAAATTCAAGATGAAGTTCATCGTTTTGCTATTACGTATCATAGAAATATTAAAAGTAAAGGAATGTTATCTAGTATTCTAGATTTTGTTCCAGGAATTGGTGAAAAACGTAAAAAGGAACTTTTAAAAACTTTTGGCTCTTTGAAAAAAATGAAGGAAGCATCTATTTTAGAATTAGAAACAGTTTTAAATAAAGATGTAGCTCTTAGTCTTTGGAACTATTTACATCAAGATGAAAACTAATTTACTTGTTTTAAAAATAGATATATAATTATTTTAGAAGGATGTGTGATTTATGAAGTTTATAAAGAATAATTTAAGAGTTGTAATTGCGGTTGGTATTGCAATAGTTTTGATTGTTACAGGAGTAATACTTTTGAATAATAATGATAGTAAAACTAATGGGGATGATGTTATTGATAATACTAAAGTGAAGGAAGATAACATTATTAATACTACGGGAATGTCAAGTGATGATGCAATAAAATTAGTAAAAGAAAACTTTGGTAGTGATAATTATAAGTTTAGTGCTGAAGTTACAGATGATGGATTATATAAAGTAACTGTTATTAATGTAGTTGATGATAGTAAGATTATATATTATGTTGATCCTACTACTGGTAGTGCTTATATAGATATAGATATAGATATAGAATAGGAATAGTTATGAGTAAAATAAAATTAATGAGTGAAGACTTAGCTAATAAAATAGCAGCAGGTGAAGTAGTTGAAAGAACTATGAACGTTGTTAAAGAATTAGTAGAAAATGCAATAGATGCTAAAAGTACCTCAATAAAAATTGATTTAATAGATAGTGGAGTTAAAGAAATATCTGTTACGGATGATGGAGTAGGGATGGATAAAGATGATGCTGTTTTGGCATTTTCTAGACATGCTACTAGTAAATTAAAGACTTTAGAAGATTTATTTAATATTGATAGTTTAGGTTTTCGTGGCGAAGCACTTCCATCTATCGCATCAGTTAGTAATGTAACTTTAAAAACTAGTGATGGAGTTACTGGCACTGAAGTTGTTATTCATGGAGGAGAAATAATTAGTGTTAATTCTAGTGACTTAAAAAAAGGAACTAAAATAACTGTTAGTGATCTTTTCTATAATACTCCAGTTAGATTAAAATACTTAAAGAATTTATATATAGAACTTGCTAATATAGTTGAATATGTTAATAAAATGGCTTTGTCTTTTCCTAATATTAGATTTGTTTTAACTAATAATGAAAAAGTACTTTTAAATACGGATGGACAAGGTAACTTACTTAAAGTTATTTATAGTATTTATGGGCTTGATGTTTCAAGAAAAATGATTAAGATCTCTGGTGAGAATAAGGATTATAGAATAGAAGGATATGTATCTTATCCTGAAGTTACTAGAGCAAGTAGAAATGTTATAACAACACTTGTAAATGGACGCGTAATTAGAAATAATGAATTAATTAGAACTATATTAGATAGTTATCACACATATATACCAGAAGGTAAAAATCCAATAGTGGTATTGAATATTGAGGTAGATCCATACTTGATAGATATTAATATTCACCCAACTAAAATGGATATTAAGTTTTCAGAATTTTCAGGATTAAAAGAACTTATTACTACTACTATAACTAAACAATTAGAAAATATTAATTTAATTCCTAAAGTTGAAGTAGCTACTTATAAAGATGTTAAAGTTGAGAATGGTACAACAGACTTAAAAAATATAATTGATAGTTATATTGAATCTAAAACACCTTCTCCTACATTAGAAAAAACATATGAAAATATAGAAGAAGTGACATTAGATTTTAGTGTTAGTGAAAATAGTGATATTAAAGAGCATGAGGGTGAGGGTAGTGAATTTCGTGTTAAAAAGATGTATCCCGTTGGATTAGTGCATGCTACTTATATTATTGCTGAGAATGAAGATGGAATGTATATAATAGATCAACACGCTGCTAATGAACGAATTAATTATGAAAAATATTTAAAAGCAATGGGTACCCATGATAATAAAATGATTGATTTATTAGTACCTATTAAAATTGAACTTCCTAATAATGATTATATTATTTTAAAAGAACATTGGGATCTATTAGAAGGCCTAAATTTTATTGTTGAAGAGTTTGGAATAAATACCATATTAATAAGGAGTCATCCTTTTTGGTTACCTAATTATAATGTAGAAGAAGCAATAAGACGTATTATTGAGATAATAGTATCAAAAGAAGCTTTTGATAGTTATAAGTTTACAGAGAAGGTTGCTACTACTTTAGCTTGTAAAATGAGTATTAAAGCTAATGATCATATTTCTCTTGAACAAATGGAATATTTGCTTGATACTTTAAGAAAGTCAGAAAACCCATTTACTTGTCCACATGGTAGACCTACTATTATATCTTATTCAAAATATGAACTTGAAAAAATGTTTAAAAGAGCAATGAACTAATATTGCTCTATTTAATTATTTGCTTGTACATAAGCTTTTGCTGTGTTATTATATGCAGTTGAGGTGGGAGAATGCAATTTTTACGAAGATTTTTTGTTGAAGTTTATGATGATGATGGTATGTATGATGATTTTTTAAGGGGTGAAGTTGTTTTAGATAATGAGAAAGTGATGAATTGGACTAAAACAATGCGTTTACGTAACAAAGAATTTGCTACATCTATTAAAGCTTTTAATAGGGTATATCCTAAAACTAAAATTATTGAATCAGCTCTAGGCGATGGATTGTCAGTATCGGAGTTTTTGTATAATAAAAGCGAAATAACTACAAGTGATTTTGGAAAATTTGAAATTGGTAAAAAACCTTTAGGTGATGATAGAAACCATTATATTTGTAATGGTTGGTTCTTAGATACTTTAGATAATATTTACAAAGTATTAGAAAAAGGTTCATTTACAGTAGGAATTTGTTGTGAGAAGAAGACTGACTTATATCGTGACGTTAAAACTCAATATAATAAGTTAAAAGACTTTCTAATGAGAAATGGTTATATAGCAGGATCAGTAGAAAAGAATTGTGGTACTAAAGACAGAGTTTATTTGTTAATGTATGATAGTATGAGAAATAAAAAAGTAGGAAGGTGATTATGTGATTGTTGTAATTGTAGGACCAACAGGAGTAGGCAAAACTAAAATGTCTATCGAACTAGCTAAAAAGATAGATGCTGAAATAATTAATGCTGACTCCATGCAAGTTTATAAAGGACTTGATATAGCAACAGCCAAAGTAAGAGAAGATGAAAAAGAAGGCATTGTTCATCATCTTTTAGATATTGTTGATCCTAATTATAATTACACAGTATATGATTATCAAAAAGATTGTAGAAAAGTAATAGATGAAATATCAAGAAAAGGTAAGAATATAATAATAGTAGGAGGGACAGGACTTTATATTAAAGCTGCACTTTTTAACTACGAATTTACTAGTGAAGATAATACTTATGACTTTTCTAAGATGAGTAATGAAGAAATACTAGGTAAAGTAAAAGAACATTTTCCTAATACAAGTATACATTTAAATAATAGAAAAAGATTAGAACGAGAATTAACTAAAATATATAATGGATCCACTAATACTGGTAAAGGTAATATACCATTATATGACTTTAAAATAATTGGACTTTCATTGCCAAGAGATCTTTTATATGAAAGAATTAATAAGCGTGTAGATATAATGGTTAAAAACGGACTCTTAAAAGAAGCTAAATCATTATATGATGAAAAAATTAATAGTAAAGCAATTAATACAGGTATTGGTTATAAAGAGCTATATCAATATTTTGATGGGAATATAACTTTAGATGAAGCCTTAGATTTAATAAAAAAGAACTCAAGACATTATGCTAAAAGGCAATATACTTTTTTTAATAACCAATTTAATATGAAGTGGTTTGATATTGATCTAAGTAATTTTGATAGTACAATAAATGAAGTTTATACTTATATTAAAAAGGAGGACTAATGCAAAGATATTTTTGTGATAGTAATGAAGAAGTAGTAACATTATCTAGTGATGATAGTTATCATATTACTAAAGTAATGCGTATGAATGTTGGCGATAATATAGAATTAGTTTCTAATAATAAATTATATATAGCAGAAATTATTAAAACTACACCTAATGTAATAGTTAAGAAAAACTCTATTCAAGAATCTTTTGATACAAATATTAACATTGATATAGCTCAAAGTATAGTAGTAGAACAGAAGATGGATTATATATTGCAAAAAGGAACAGAGTTGGGAGCTAACAAGTTTATTCCTCTAATTGTAGATAGAAGTGTTGTAAAACTAAATGATAAATCAGATAAAAAGCAAAAACGTTGGCAAACAATTGTAAAGGAAGCAGCAGAACAATCAAAAAGATTAGAAGTACCAACTGTTGCAAACCCTTGTAACATAAAGGAACTTGCTAAATTAGATTATGATTTAAAAATTTTATGTAGTGTAAATGAGACGTCAAAAAATATAAAAACTGTCTTATCAAATATTAGTATAAGTGATAGAATATTAGTTGTAGTAGGATCGGAAGGTGGCTTTACTAATCTTGAAGAACAAGAATTAATAAAAAATGGATTCGTTTCAGCATCTCTAGGCAATAGAGTATTAAGAACTGAAACGGCTTCTTTATTTGTATTAAGTGTAATTAATTATATATTTATGAGGTGATTTTATGACAGCATTTTTTGAGTTTCTTTCTTCTAATGAATTAACTATAGTAATTTGTTTAATGGTTGTTATTTTTCTTCTTATTATGACCGTTATTATGATTGATATAGTATCAAAAAGAAAAAATAATGATTTAATTGATAATGATCAATATGATGTAAACAAAGAATTAGAAGATACTAATATTAAGTTTGATAAAGATGGATTAGGAATGATTGCAAATTCTGAAGCTATTAAAGATTTGGATATGGATGCAATCACTAAAAATCTTGAAAAAACTAAAGAAATAGAAGAAATCAAATATGTTGAAGAAGATGCGGAATTAGAAAAAACTAAAGCTTTATTGGAACTTGAAACTATTAAGAAAGAACTTGCTAAACTAGAAGCAGAAAAAGAAATGCAGATAAAGCCACGGGAAGAAAAGAAAGAAGAAGTAAAAATTGAAGAACCTCAAATTATTAAAGAGGAAGTACCTGTTATTAATGAAGTGCCAGTTGAAAAATTAGAAGATAGTGTAGAAAATAATATAGAAAATGAAAGTACTACTCAAGAAAATGATTCTCTTGTAGAACTTCAAACTAAAATCAATACTTATGAGGATGAGGTTAATAATTTTGAATCGATGCAAGAAGAAAATGCTATTATAAGTGTTGAAGAACTTACAAAAGCTAGTCAAAATATTACTGATGAAGAGATAGAACAGTATGAAGATGATGGTAATGAACCTATCTCTTTAAAAGAACTAGAAGCTTTATATAAAAGTGTAGAACAAGAAGAAGTACCACAACTAGTAAAAAAGGAAGAAGAACCTATTCCAGCTGAGGATATTGTTAAACCAGCTAGTGAAGTGTACGATGATAAAGAATTTAAAAATACTCCTGTTATTTCACCAGTTTATGGGCTTAAAAAGACAGAAGCTAGTATAGCACTAGAACAAACAGCGAATTTAGATAAATTAAATGAAGAAATTAGAAAAACAAATGAATTTTTATTAGCACTGAAAGAATTAAGAAAAAATTTAGATTAATATGCTATAATATTTATTATTATAGCTTTTTATTTGGAAGGAAGTAGAGTATGAAAGTTGGAATATATACATTAGGTTGCAAAGTAAATGCCTATGAAAGTGAGTATGTTACAAATTTATTAAAAAAGAATAATTATCAGATATGTGATTTTGAGGATATTTGTGATGTTTATATAATTAATACTTGCACTGTTACTAATACAAGTGATATTAAAAGTAGAAAAATAATAAGACAAGCTAAAAGAAGAAATCCTAATGCACTTGTTATTGCTATGGGATGTTTTATTCAAGCTAATCCTAATTTAGTTATGGATGATGTTGATATACTAATAGGTAACAAGGATAAAAGTAGGATAATAGATTTTATAGAAAACTATTTTAAAGACAAAGAGAAAGTTAACGATGTTTATAGTGATTTAGGTAATACCTTTGAAGATATGTATATTGATACTTTTGCACCTCGTACTAGAGCATTTGTTAAAATTCAAGATGGATGTGAAAATTTCTGCAGTTATTGTATTATTCCTTATGTTAGAGGTAAATGCAGATCTAAAAATTTTGATGCTGTAATTACTGAAGTAAATGATCTAGTTAATAATGGATTCAAGGAAATAGTTTTAACAGGTATTCATACAGGTAATTATGGTAGAGATATTAATACTAATCTTTGCGAATTATTAAAGGAATTAGTTAAAATAAAAGATTTAAAAAGAATTAGAATATCTTCTATTGAGATTACTGAACTAAACGATGAAATATTGGATGTAATAAAGAATAATGATGTTATAGTTAATCACTTACATATACCAATCCAAGCAGCAAGTGATAAAGTCCTTAAAATAATGAATAGAAAATATGATCTTAGATATTTTATGGATAAAATTAAGGTTATTAAGTCAATAAAAAAAGACATATCAATAACTACTGATATAATTGTAGGACATCCTTATGAAGATGATGAAAGTTTTAATAACAGTATTGATGTTATTAAAGAGATAGGCTTCTCTAAACTACATGTTTTTCCATATTCTAAAAGAGATGGAACAAAGGCGAGTCTCATGGAACAAGTTGATGACAAAACAAAAAAAGAACGAGCTAAGACATTGCTATTATTATCAAGACAATTAGAAATCGATTATATGAAGAAATTTGTTGGTAGAGAAGTAGAAGTTTTAGTGGAAGTTGTAAAAGATGGTTATAGTATTGGACATACTACTAATTATTTACAAGTGAAAATTGGCAAAGAATTAGAACATAACACTTTTATAAATGTCAAGATTGACAGCATTGAATACCCTTATTGTATGGCTAGTATACATAAATAAAATAAAAATGTGTAAAATAAGTGAAAAAGGTAGCAAAAAAATTAGGTATATGTGTTATACTTAGTACATAATACAAGGAGGTAATAATTAATGAATAAGAAAACAATTATGGCAGTAGCATTATGCGGAATGTTAGCTGCTATGGCAGTTGTTTATGCGGCATTCCAAACTACATTAACGGTAACTGGTACAACAACTCAAAGTGGTAACTTTAGTTTGCAAATTCTTGCAGAAGCAGCATCAGTAACAGGAACTGCAGGGTTAACTGGCGGAACAGCTCCAACAGCAACATGTACAAATACATCTGGATCTACTACAGGAACTATGGCAGCAAAACTATATCAACCAGGAGATACTGTAACATGTTCTTATAAAGTAAAGAATGCTGGAACACTAAAAGCAAAAGCAAATGGAAATTATAGTTGTAGTCCATCATCACTTGCTAGTCCATTCTCTAGTTCAGTAACATGGAAGAAATCAGCACTAGCTAAAGGAGCTACAAGTGCTGCAGGAGAAATTACTATGACAATTACATACTTATCAAGTATAACTAGTCAACCAAGTACAACTAGTGCAAGTATTACATGTAATTTCCCATATACACAAGATATTTAATAGGAGGATATAATGAAAGATAAAAAGGTATTATTAATATTAGTTTGTACTGCTGTATTAGTTCTAATGAGCGTAGCATTTGCAGCATTTAATCAAACATTAAAAATAAATGGTACTGGTACTATTTCATCAACTTGGAAAGTTGAATTAGATACTGATACTGCTAATACTAAATGTACTGTATCAAGTAAGGATAGTGCTAATCCCACTACGTGTAACGTTACAGCGTTAAGCACTTCTGCATTAACTGCTAATATCAGTTGGGCTTCACCAGGGGACTCTGCTACAATCACTGCAAGAGTTAAAAATGGTGGTACACTTAATGCTAATGCTAGCATGTCTGCTAAGATAGGATTAACTAGTGCTGCTTCTTCTGCTTGTACAAATACTACAGCAACAGCAAATTATACACAATATGCTGCTGATGGTAAAACTACTAGTGGAACAGCTAAAACTTTAACTGCAACAGCTCAAACAATTGGACCAATGAAAATATTAACACATGCAACATATAATTATGGTATTTATACAATTGTTATTACATATAATGCATCATCAACTGGAGCAGCTGGCGCATGTACATTCACAGGTACTGTTACTGCAACACAAGCAGCTTAATAAATAATATATGTTTTAAAAAGAGATATTAATACAATATCTCTTTTATTTTTTTATAATTATATAGTGTTATAAATATTGTACTTATACTAATACCTAATATAAGGCCCCATATTCCTATTTTAAAGGCCGAAAAGGTTAATAATGATATAATTCTTATACTCATGCCAATAATCGTTGTATTCATGTTTATTTTGCTTTTTCCCATGGCATCTAAACTTGATGCTAGAGGAGACTGTATATATTGAATTAAACATACTGGAGCAAGGAATCTGATATATGAAATTCCAAGATTAGTATTATATATTAGTTTTAGTGGAAAATTTGGAATAATTTCAAAGATTAAAGTAATGGGTATACCTATTAAAAGAGAGAAAAATATTGCTTGTTTTACTTTTCTTATTATATATTTTTTATCATTATTAGCATATGCTTTACTTACTACTGGTAATAATGCTTGGGAGATAGCTCCAGTAAAAAAAGAAGGAAGCAATAATAACGGTAATACATAACCACTAACGATACCATATTCTCTTACAATAAAACTGTTTGAGTATCCAACTTTTAAAAGAACAAAAGTTAGTATTATTGGTTCTAGAAAATAACCAATTGATCCTATTATCCTACTGCCGGTAGTAGGAAGTGAAATATTTAATACTGCTTTTAAGTTTAATGGATCTGGAATTATATCTTTTTTTCTTAGTTTGAACTTTTTAGGCAGAAAGAAAAATAATACTAGAGAAGAACAAAGTTCACTTATTACATTAACTAAAATTAAGCCTGATACTGCATATACTAAGCTTTTATTTAATAGAGTAGGGATAGTAATAGTAATCAAAATTAATCTTGTTATCTGCTCTGTAATATTTGATACAACATGAGGAATCATCTTTTGTTTTCCAAAAAAATAACCTCTTAATATACTTGATAAAGTATCAAAAGGTAACACTAGACCGATAGCTAAAATAGGGTAATAACACCTAGGATCTTTTAATAAGTTGTTTGCAAGAATAGGAGATATTAGGATAATTACAAACATTAATATAATATTTAGTATTAGAGAAAATGGTATTATTGAAAAGACAATACTTTTATTATTATAATTATCCTCTGATACTAGCTTACTAATAGCAACAGGAAATCCTAGTTGTGAAATAGTCATAAAAAGAGCAAAAGTGGGAAAAATTAACATATATAAACCTATTCCTTCTACTCCTACTATTCTAGTCATAATTATTTTAATAATCATTCCTAATATTTTAGTTAGTAAGCCGCCTATCATTAATATAATTGTTGATATTAAAAACTTTTCCTTTTTCATATCTTAAATATATGTACAGAAAAACAGATATATCACTATATCTGTTTTAATACTTTTTAATAAAATTTATTACATGTAAAGAATTCCTGCAATAAAAGATAAAATCATTACTATTAATAATACTATTGATACAACTTTAATAGTCTTTTTACTCATATTAACACCTCAATATAGATTATATCATAATAGTATCAAATTAGTAATATTTTTTATAGTTATTAATATGATTTTATTGGGTGAGATAATGAATTTAGGAATTAAACGTACTAAGAATAATATAATGAAACAAAAAAAGCTATATCTATTTTTAATTGGATTAGTAATAGTTGGTATTATAGCAGGAATCTTATTTTGGTTTGTAATTAATAATGAAGACAAGCTATTGGTAACTAAAAATTTAAATAATTTTTTTGAATGTATAAAAAAAGGAAATGCAATTAATTATTGGGGGTCTTTATTTAATTCATTAGTTACAGGCTTAATATATATAGTATTAATATGGTTATTGGGTATTTCAATTGTTGGCTTACCAATAATCTTGATTATTATAACAATTAAAAGTTTTATTGTAGGTTTTTCTATATCATCTATAATAGCTAGTTATG
The DNA here is from genome assembly GCA_934122395.1 of uncultured Bacilli bacterium. Taxonomy (GTDB): domain Bacteria; phylum Bacillota_I; class Bacilli_A; order RF39; family UBA660; genus RGIG3091. The sequence continues at coordinate 148,749 of CAKOWQ010000001.1, forward strand.
GATTTAAAGGAATATTAGGAGCTTTTGTATATACTTTTCCTCATCAAATAATATTCTTATTGTTATTAATACTACTTGGCTTTTATTCATCATCTTTTTGCTTTAAGTTATTTAAATATTTATTTTTAAAGCAAGCTATTAATTTTAAAGATGCAATGCGTAAGTATTTTAAAATTTTGATTATTTCTTTAATCGTTGTATTGTTAACTTCTATATATGAAACGTTTATCGCAACTTATTTTATAAAGCTATTTACTTTATTAATTTAAGTGTTTTTCTTTTAATTTTTTTTAAAATAATATATAATATGTTCGTGGTGAAGTTATATGAGTAAAAAAGTAGTAATAGGGATGAGTGGTGGAGTTGATTCTTCCGTTGCAGCAATATTATTAAAGGAACAAGGTTATGATGTAATAGGGCTATTTATGCGTAACTGGGATAGTTCGGTTAATAATGATTATTTAGGTAATCCTGATCTTTTGGGTGACATATGTCCACAGGAAAGAGATTATAATGATGCAATTAAAGTGTGTGAAAAAATAGGTATTCCACTACATAGAATAGACTTTGTTAAAGAATATTGGGACTATGTATTTACTTACTTTTTAGATGAGCTAAAAAAAGGTAGAACGCCTAATCCTGATATTATGTGTAATAAATATATTAAATTTGATTATTTCATTAGAGAAGCTAAAAGATTAGGGGCAGATTATATTGCAACAGGTCATTATGCTAAAATGAAAGATGGATATTTATGTAGAAGTAAAGATACTAATAAGGATCAAACTTATTTCTTATCTCAGCTTAACAAAGAACAATTAGAAAATGTTATTTTCCCTTTAGGAGATATTGATAAGACTGAAGTACGTGAGATTGCTAAAAAATATGGATTAGTAACTGCTACTAAAAAAGATTCAACTGGTATTTGTTTTATAGGAGAACGAAATTTTAAAGAATTTCTAAAGAATTATTTACCTAATCAAAAAGGTAAAATAGTAAATATTGATACTAAAGAGGTTGTTGGTGAACATATTGGTCTTATGTATTATACAATTGGTCAAAGACGTGGACTTGATATAGGTGGTAATGATGAAAGATTATTTGTAGTTGGTAAAAATCTTAAAGATAATATTTTATATGTTGCATTAGGCGATGATAATGAATATTTGTATTCAGATAGCTGTATCATAGATAATATTAATTTTAATTGCTCTTTAAGACCTCAAAAATGTACTGCTAAATTTAGATATAGAGCAAGTGACTATCCAGTTAGTTTAGAATATATTAATGATAACGAAATATTAGTTAAATATGATCATATAAAATCAGTTACTCCAGGACAAGCGTGTGTTTTATATATGGATGAAAAGTGCATAGGTGGAGGAATCATTAAAGAAGTTAGAAAAAATAACGAAAAATTGTGGTACTTATTGTAATATTTAGAACTAGTAATAGTTCTTTTTATTTTGTGTTATAATTATTTTAGGAGAAAATGATATGAATGATAGACAAACAGTATTAGAAATTAATATAGAAAATTTTAAACACAATATAAAAGAAGTAAAGAAGTTAGTTGGTTCGAAAGAAATAATGTATGTAATGAAAGCAAATGCTTATGGTACTTATTTAAATAAAAATATTGATGTAATAAAAGATTTTAGAATAATTGGTGTTGCAATAGTTAAAGAAGCAATAGAATTAAGACGTCTTGGTTTTAAAGGTGAAATATTCCTATTAAATCAACCATACATAGAAGATATAGAAAATATTATTAAATATGATGTAACTGTAGGTGTTGCTGATTATTGCTTTATTAAGGAACTTTGTAAGAATAATAATAAGTTTAGAGTACACCTTGAAATCGAAACGGGAATGGGTAGAACGGGCATTAATATTAATGAGTTAGATAAAGTACTAGATTTATTAAAAGAATCATCAAATATTACTGTTGAAGGAATATATACTCATTTAGCAGTAGCTGATAGTGATTTATCTTTTACTTTGCAACAAATGGATATATTTAAGAATGCTGTATCAAAAATTAAGCTAGTTTTTCCTAATATAAAATATATTCATGCTGAAGCATCTAATGGAATTCAAAACATAAACGATAGTTTTTGTAATCTAGTACGTCCAGGGATGATTTTGTATGGTTATAATACAACTAATAGACCTAAATATAAACTCGATTTAAAGCCAGTAGCTGTTTTAAAAAGTAAGATTTCTTTTGTTAAAGAAGTACCTATTAATACAAGTATTAGTTATGGTAGAACTTTTATAACTAAAAGAGAAAGTAAAATTGCTACAGTTGGTATTGGATATGCCGATGGTATTAGAAGAATTTTATCAAATAATGGTAGAGTTGTTGTTAATAATAAAGTTGCTAATATAGTAGGTACAATATGTATGGATTCATTTATGATAGATGTAACTGATGTTGATAATGTTAAATGTGGTGATGAAGTATATATATGGGATAATAATTTAATTACACTAGATGAAATAGCTTCAAATTCTAATACTATTAATTATGAAATTTTATCTACTATTTCTAATAGAGTACCAAGAAAATTTATTGACTAATATTTAATTTTACCATAGTTTTACATTAATTAAATGACTAATTATTGTAAGTTTACACTTGACAATGTCAACAACTATGATAAAATTATTATTGGAGGGTAGGTAATATGGATAAGTTAAATAACTTACTAAATGAATTAGGGGTTTCAAAGGTTAGATTAGCTAAATATTTAGGAGTATCTAGACAAATGTTATATAATTATTTAGCATTAAATTCATTAAGCGATTGGCCAAAGGAAAAGGCAACTAAATTAATGAGTTTATTAAATATTAAAGATGAAGATGAATTAAAATCTATTACGGTAGATGGCAATTATATAATTGATGTTGAAGGAAGATTAAATGAAGGTGTTAAGGATTCTTCAGAACGTGAAGTATTAGCTGATTTAAAAGGATTTAATAAGAAAGAACAAGAATTATTAACTGATATAATTAATTTATTAAAAGAAAAATTACAAGAAGATACAACAAGAGATACATATAATGCTTATGTTTATTTATATCATTATTTACAATCTATGGAGACTTCTAAAGAATTAAAATATATACTTGCTTATATGTCAAAATCAATGGGATTTACTGATCCAATGGAATTTGTATTTAATCCTGATCAACAATTTATTTTTGAGAGTATATTGTTCTCTGGATTAACATTATATAATAATGGTAGTGCTTCTAAAGTTAAACTAGCAGAATCTCATAAGAGATTTGTTCAAGATATTGAACATAAAAATGAAGAAAAGTTAAGTAGAACTCAAGAATTAAATACAGCAAAGGTACAAGCTTTAAGAGAACTTGGCTATACTGAAATAAATGAAGAAAATGCTAAAGAAGTATTAGAAAAAATTGCAGAAATTCAATCTAGAAAAGTATAGTTGTTGCAAATTATATTTTTTATGATAAAATAAGGTTAATTTAAGTTATGTTCAATTAGAATATAGCTTTTTTTTGTGAAACGGAGTGATTAAATTGAAAGTAGCTGAAGAGATAAAAATTTGGATTAAACTATTAAAAGAGAATATTGGGTGGATAACTGCTACGGTTGCTGCTTTTGTTGCCGTTAGTGCTTTCCTATTAAATATTTGTAGTTATATCAAATACAGTTCTTTATCTTCGTATTACGGAACGAGCATAGAATTTTTTACTTACGATTACTGGTATTATGTTTATACAATTGTTTTGCTAACTTTGATTATCTTGGCAGTGTTAGCTTGGTTTTTTTCTTTCAATGATTTATTTGGATCACTTTTTTTGAAGAAAAGTAAAAAGTATATAATAAGTAATGCTGTAATTATTATATCTTCTTATGTAATGTTATTTTTAATTTTAAAATTAATATTTGGAATAATTCAATCTCTAATTTTAACAACATTAATTCAATTGTTTTCTTATGCCATAGTAAATTTTATATACAAAAAATTTTCTGATATTGATAAAACTAGTAATGATGCTGATTATAATCCATATATAGAAGCCAAACATTATTTTAAAAAAATACCATTTTACTTTATAATGATAATCATTTTAACTGTAGTGATTAACATGTCGGAATATGTTGCTGAGAAAGAATATAAAATAGTCAATACTGAGAATGATAGTTGTCAAGCTATAGTTTATACTACTAAGGACTATTATTTAACGTTGGATTGTGAAATTGAAGATAAGAAGTTAACTTTATATAAAGGAACTGAAACTAAAATAGCTACAGATAATGTTAAAACAAAACAAATAACGTTTGATAATGTACACATTAAATTAAATAACGATTAAAAAAGAGAAGGGGAACTAATATTAAACCTTTCTCTTTTTTAGTTTTCTAAGTGTACTACGAATTAAATGTATATTATTGATTAGTAAACAATAAGTTAATTATTTATTTAGTTAGAATAATAAGTGATATGTTTTATTAGATAAAGTTACATCAAACTTGATATTATAAAACGCAAAATACATTAATTTAATAAGAATTAAAATAATCAAATTTTATTATTAATAAATGAAAGTATTATTAATTATTGAATTTTTATTTGTTTTTATAACTTCCGATAATTTATATTATGTTGACTTCTTATAATATTGCTTTTAAGTGACTAGTTTTATATTACTTACTACTATGCTTATTTATATATGTATTCTTACTCTTATTTAAGAAATATATAATATTATTATTTATTATTAATACTATTATATAATATATTTATTGTAATTAAAATCTGTTTTTATAAATTATTTATTTAAATGCAATTTAATTAATTTATATATTATATATTATTTGATATTTCATTGTTTAGACTCAATTATTATTTATTCATAATCGTTAATGAGATGGATAATTACCTTACTTTTTAATTCTCATTTCGTTTTAGAACGCATAATTTTTAAGTATGTTTCCCCTACTTTAAATTAATAAAATGTAATAGGGGAATAATTAATAAAAAAATGGGAAAAGTAATAGTGGAGGTAAATTATGAAAAAGAATCAAAAAATTAACTGTAATGTTGAATCATGTGAATACAATGATTGTAATTGTCATGAATGTAATTTAAAAGAAATAGAAATTTCATGTGATTGTGGTTGTAATAATGATGACGTTAAACATCAAAGTGAAACAATATGTTCAAATTTTAAAGCAAATAAAAAGCAAGATAATTAATCTTGTTTTTTTTGTTATACTCTCCTACTCTATTTTAATTGGCTTAAAAAACTAGTTCCCATGTCTGTATTTGGCACATTAAAGTTCTCAGCAATAGTAGCACCTATATCAGCTAAAGAGTTTAAAATAGGCATCTTTTTGGGTTCTTTAAAGTTTCTTCCAAAGACAATGATAGGTAAATTTTCTCTTGTATGATAATTACCAGGGAATGTTGGATCATTACCATGATCAGCTGTAATTATTAATAAGTCATCATTATTTAACTTATTTAATATCATAGGTATTTCTACATCTAATTCTTCAATTGATTTTGCATACCCTACTACATCACGTTTATGTCCATACATAGTATCAAATTCACTTAAATTAGTAATACATACTCCATTAAAGTTTTTAGCCATTATATCAGTCATTTTATTAATTGTATCTATATTAGTAGTAGATGATTTAATGATTTTAGTAATACCTTCACCATCTACAATGTCATTTAATTTACCAATAGATATAACACTGTAATCATTATCTTTTAAATTATTTAAAACACTCTTTTTTTGTGGCTTTAAAGTGTAATCTTTACGGTCGTTAGTAAATCTATATTTACCATTTTTCCCTACGAATGGTCTTGCTATTACTCTAGCAACTCGCCATTCTTCCTTTTCGGTTATCTTTCTTATTTTCTCACAATAAGAGTATAATTTACTTACTGGTATTATATCTTCGTGTGCAGCTATTTCAAGGGTTGAATCTCCAGAAGTATAAAGTATTAAAGAGCCATAGTTTAAATGTCTATCTCCTAATTCTGCTAGTATATTTTCACCACTAGTAACTTTATTACCAATTAAACGTTTTCCTATAGTTTTTTCTATTGCATCAATTAACTCGATAGGAAAAGCTTTTTCTGAAAAAGTTTTAAAAGGCATTTTGTTATCTAGTCCTATTATTTCATAATGACCTGAAATACTATCTTTACCATGATTTGTAGGTCTTGCAATTGTATAGTATGCATCTACATTCGGATTATCATCCATATTAATAGTATTTAAAAATCCTAGTTTTTTTAAATTTGGAATAAATAGATCATAATTATCCATAATATGTTTTAAGGTATTTGCACCATTATCATTATACTCATTTGCATCAGGTGCTTCTCCGACACCTAATGAATCTAGTATTAATACAAATATTCTTTTAAAAGTCATAATAACCGCTCCTTACTTTTTGCTTCTAGGATGATATGATTCATAATCTTGTCTTACTTTTTGATTTGATATATGAGTATATATTCTAGTTGTACTTATATCGGAATGTCCTAAGAGTTCTTGTACAACTCTTAAGTCTGAACCGCTTTCAATCATATGAGTTGCAAAACTATGTCTTAAAGTATGTGGGGATACATCTATATGTATATCACATACTTTTAATCTATGTTTTAACATCTTAAAAAAGCCACTTCTACTAAGCTGTAATCCATGATTATTCAAAAATATATGATCATCTTTTTTCATTATATAAAGTTCAGGTCGCATTTCTAAGTAGTTCTTCATTGAATCAATGACATATTCACCGATTGGAATCATTCTTTCTTTTGAACCTTTTCCCATACAACGAACTATACAATTTTCGAGATCTATATCATTCATAGTTAGATTTAACAGCTCACTAATTCTTAATCCTGTTGCATATAATAATTCTAACATAGCTTTATCACGATAGTCAAATATAGTTACTGTATCAATATCTAGTAGCCTATTTACTTCTTCAACAGTTAAAACTTTAGGTAATGTTTTAGGAAGTTTAAGTCGGTTGATTGTTAAAGCTACATTAGAAGAAGTTAGGCCTTCTTGATATAAGTATGTATGAAAATTTTTAATAGATGTTAATTTTCTAGTGATACTTTTTACTTCTAGTTTCTCATCAACTGATAAATATTCAAGGTAATCTTTTATATTTGATTTTTGAATACTATTTGTTTTATAAATATTATTAGAATGTAAATATCTAGCATATTTTTCTAAATCGTTTTTATAAGAATTATATGTATTTTTAGATAGCCTTCTTTCAAATATTATATAATTTAAATATTCATCAATTTTATATTCTATATCACTATATTCACTAATACTATCTATGTCATGAGTATTAATAATATTATCCCCTACTCTAATGTAATCACCTGTTTGTTCAATTACTAACCCCTCATAGCTTTTACTGCTTTTAACGATTAATCTTACCTTTTTATCTATATAGTTAGTACTCATTTTATCACCATCTTATATAAACATTATATCACATACTTTTAATTTAATAATTATTATATTTATTGCAAACATATTTTCGATATGTTAAAATAATTAGTGTAAAAAGTGGTGATATTATGGAAAAACCTTTAGCATTAAAATTAGCTCCTAATAATTTAGATGAAGTTATTGGGCAGACACATTTAATTGGTAAAGATAAAGTATTAACTAATTTAGCAAATAATAAAAAGATATTTTCCATGATTTTATATGGTCGTCCTGGAATAGGAAAAACATCTATTGCTAATGCCCTAGTTAAACAATTAGGAGTAAAATACCGTTTTTTAAATGCTACTATTAATAATAAACATGACTTTGATATAGTTGTAGAAGAAGCAAAGATGTATGATGGAATGGTTTTAATAATGGATGAAATACACCGTTTAAATAAAGATAAGCAAGACTTATTATTACCCCAATTAGAAAGCGGACTAATTACTTTAATCGGACTTACTACTAGTAATCCATTTCATGCGATTAATCCTGCTATTAGAAGTAGATGCCAATTATTCGAACTTCTTCCTTTAACTGATGAAGATATAGTAAAAGGATTGCAAAGAGCTGTTAAAAGCGAATATTTAAGTGGTATAGAAATAGATGATGAAAGTATTGATTATATTGCTAAAGTATCCAATACTGACTTAAGATATGCATACAATTTGTTAGAAGTTGCGTACTACTCTACTAGTGATAAGAAAGTTAATCTTGACGTACTTAAAAAAATTAATAATAAACCAGTTTTCTTCCACGATAAAAATGAAGATGGTCATTATGATGTATTAAGTGCTTTTCAAAAGTCTATTCGTGGTAGTGATGTTGATGCTGCACTACATTATTTAGCTAGATTAATTGAAGCTGGTGACCTTGATAGTATCTATAGAAGAATGAGTGTTATTTGTTATGAAGACATTGGACTAGCTAATCCTTCGATGGGTCCTAAAGTTATGGCAGCTATTCATGCTAGTGAACTAGTAGGTCTTCCGGAAGCCAGAATACCTCTTGCTGAAGTAGTTGTAGAACTCGCTTTGTCTCCTAAATCCAACTCTAGTCATTTAGCGCTAGATAAGGCTATAGAAGACGTTAAAACAGGTAGATGTGGCAACGTACCAAATCATATTAAAACATCATCACCTGACTATAAATATCCTCATGATTATCCTAATCATTATGTAGTACAACAATATTTGCCAGATAATTTAAAAAACAAAAAGTACTATATTCCGTGTGATAACTCTAAAAATGAGAAAGTATTAAAACAAATAAAAGAAAATTTAGATAAATTAAAAGAAAAGAACCTTTAATAGGTTCTATTTTTTTACATATTCATTGAATGATTTAATTTCACTGTCTTCTAAATCAGTATCATTTAATTCTTCTAGTAATTCTTTTTGAATCTTAGATAATTTTTTAGGAGATTTTACTTTAATAATAATATACATATCTCCTTTTCGGAAACTGTTAGCATTATCTACTCCTTTACCTTTAATTCTTTGTTTATCACCAGTATTAGATCCTGCTGGAATAGTCAATTTTACATTTCCATAAAGGGTTGGAATTTCTTTTTTGCAACCTAGTACAGCTTCCGTTATAGTTATTGGAACTTCCAAATAAATATCATCGTCTTCTCTAGTAAAATATTTATGTTTATCTACTACAAATTCAAGATATAAGTCACCATTAGGCCCACCGTTTGCTCCAACTTCCCCTTTACCGCTCATTCTTAATCTATATCCGTTATCAACACCTTTTGGAATAGTTACAGATAGATTCTTATTTTGTCTTATTGTACCTTTACCACGGCAAGTACTACATTTTTCTTTATAACTCTTACCAAGTCCTCCACATTTAGGACAAGTTGTTTTAGTCATAAACGTTCCAAACAATGTTCTTTGTTCTGTAGTTACTGTACCACTTCCATGACATTTATCACAAGTTGATTCATTAAATCCTCCGTGACCATCACAATCTGGACAAGTAGAATCTACATCTATATTAATTGTTTTTTCACATCCGAATACTGCTTCTTCAAAAGTTAATCTAATACGCATTAATTTATCACTACCACGACTTGCTCTGGTAGTTGAACGTGATTGGCCAAATCCAAAACTGTTTCCAAAAATACTGTCAAATATATCACTAAAATCAAATCCAGATGCATCAAATCCGCCATATCCACCAGCACCAGTTCCATCAAATGCAGCATGACCAAATTGATCATATTGTTTTCTACGTTCTTCATCAGATAATACAGCATATGCTTCTTGTATTTCTTTAAACTTTGCTTCAGCATCTGGTGCTTTATTAACATCTGGGTGATATTGCTTTGCTAGTTTCCTAAAAGCACTTTTTATTTCCGCCTCACTAGCACTTTTATCTATACCTAATACTTCATAGTAATCTCTTTTGTTCATTTTAACACCTACTTCTTGATTTTATTATAAAGTTCTTCAAACTCCTTTAAATATTCTTTAAACATGTCTATTGCGCTTAGTACTACTTCTTTTTTAGTCATATCAACGCCTGCTATTTTTAATTCATCTAATGGATAATATCTTCCACCTGTACTTAAGAATTTTAAGTAATCCTCTTTAGCATTTTTCTCTTTATTTAAAATACGCTTTACTATATGACAAGCAGCTGATAAGCCAGTCGCATATTTATACACATAGAAATTGTAATAGAAGTGTGGAATACGTTCCCATTCATAACGAATTTCATCATCAATAACTACTTTGTCACCAAAATACTTCTTATTTAAATCATAATAAATATTTTCTAATACTTCATGAGTTAACACTTCTTTGTTTTCTTCTTTTTCATACATTTTTTTCTCAAACTCTGCAAACATTACTTGACGATATATTGTACCCTTAAACATATCAAGTAAATCATTAAGAACAGTTAATCTTACCTCATCAGTACTGTTATCTAACAAGTAATTAGCAAGTAATAATTCATTAACAGTAGATGCTACTTCAGCTACAAATATTTTGTATGATGAATATTGATATGGATTATTCTTTCTTGAATAATAGCTATGCATAGAGTGGCCTAATTCATGTGCTAGAGTTGATACATCATCTAATGTACCATTATAGTTCAAAAGTAAGAATGGATTAGTATCATAAGAACCAGAAGAATAAGCTCCTGACATTTTACCTTTATTAGGATAAATGTCAATCCACTTTTCATCAAAAGCTTTAGATAAGTCTTTGATATAGTCATCTCCTAAAACACTAAGAGCTTTCATAACTAAATCCTTAGCTTCATCAAAAGTATATTCTTTATTATTTTCCTTAATAACCGATGCATATGTATCATATAAATGTAATTCATCTAGCCCTAGCATTTTTCTTTTTAATTCAAAATAATAATATAAAGGTTCTAGGTTGTTATGAACTGTATCAATTAAATTGTCATATACCTTTTTATCTATATTATCTGCAAATAACGATGCTTCTAATGCACTAGGATAATGTTTAAGTTCGCTACATGCTACATTAGCTTTAACGTCACCTGATATTATCTTAGCCATTGTATTTTTATATGATGAGTAGACTTCATATAATCTTTTAAATGTATCATATCTTACTCTTCGATCATTAGATTTTATTAGTTTGGAATAACTAGAATTAGTAAGTTCTACTTCTTCACCATCTTCATCTTTAATAAATCCAAAACTCATATCAGAATTAGTTAATGCATCAAATACTTCTTCACTGTTACCCATTACTTGTGAAAGACTGGATAATATTTTTTCTTCTTTTTCGCTTAACACATGGTCTTTATAACGATATATATCTTTTAAGTTAATTTCATAATCCAATAGTTCTTCCTCATCGTTATAAAAATTTACAATAGTACTATAATCATATTTTAATAATGTTGGAACTACAAATGTTGATGCTTTACTGTACTCGATATCTAAATTTTGTACTCTACCTTTTAATGATTGGTAAAAAGTATCGGTAGTATCACTATCACTATTTAGGTGAGCATACATATATAATTTACCAATTAACCTTGATATTTCCATATCATCTTTTAAAGTGTTTAATAAGTTATTAGCACTATCCATCATGTCTTTTTCATGATTCTTAAAAGATTCAATTAATTTTTTTGTTTTCAAGTAGTCACTATCAAACTCACTAATTGTTTTATATATTGTACTTAAATCCCACTTGTATTCATTACTTATTTCACTACGCAATTTCTCTTTTTTAGCCATGTTTTCTCCTTTTTACAGATAAAGTTCTAGTTTCCTAGAACTTCATCCAATATATAAATTTAATTATTTTTCTTCGTATTCAGCTTCTGTTACATCATCATCTTTTTTAGAGTTATCTGAGGCATCAGAAGTATTTGCTTTACTAGCTTCTTCTTTTTGAATATTTTCATATACTTTAGTTGCTAGTGCCATAGCTTTTTCTTGTAGTTTTTCTTTCTTTTCTTTAACTTCGTCTAAGTCGTTTTTCTCAAGAGCAGCTTTTAAGTCTTTAATTAAATCTTCAGCTTCTTCTTTTTCTTTAGAATCTACTTTATCTCCTAAATCTTTGATTGCTTTCTCAGTTTGGAAAATTAATTGTTCTGAATCGTTCTTTAAGTCAGCTTCTTCTTTACGTTTAGCATCTGCTTCTTTGTTTGCTTCAGCTTCTTTCATCATTCTATCGATTTCTTCATCTGATAAGTTTGTGTTAGATGTAATAGTAATTGCTTGTTCTTTGTTAGTTCCTAAGTCTTTTGCTTTAACGTTTACAATACCGTTAGCATCTATATCAAATGTTACTTCGATTTGAGGTACACCACGTGGTGCAGCTGGAATTCCTGTTAATTGGAATCTACCTAATGTTTTGTTATCAGCAGCCATACTACGTTCACCTTGCAATACATGGATATCTACAGCAGGTTGGTTATCAGCAGCAGTAGAGAATATTTGTTTCTTGCTAGTTGGAATAGTTGTATTACGTTCAATTAATACAGTCATAACTCCACCTAAAGTTTCAAGACCTAATGATAATGGTGTTACGTCAAGTAAAACGATATCATTAACTTCTCCTGTTAATACACCACCTTGGATTGCTGCACCCATTGCAACAACTTCATCTGGGTTAACTTCACGAGAAGGTTCTTTTCCAAGTTCTTTTTTAACGATTTCTTGAACTTTTGGTATTCTTGTAGAACCACCTACAAATAATACTTTATCTATATCTTTAGCAGTTAATTTAGCATCTTTTAAAGCTTTTCTAACTGGATCAAGTGTTGATTCTAGTAAGTCATCAATTAATTCTTCAAATTTAGCTCTTGTTAATGTAGTTTCATAGTTTACTACACCATCATCGCTTTGTGCTAGGAATGGTAATGAAATTTGAGTAGTAGTCATACCACTTAAGTCTTTTTTAGCTTTTTCACTAGCATCTTTGATTCTTTGCATAGCCATTTTATCATCGCTAAGATCAATATTATGCTCTTTCTTAATATCTTTTACGATATAATCCATAATACGTTTATCGAAGTCATCTCCACCTAATCTGTTGTTACCAGCAGTTGATTTAACTTCAAATACACCATCACCTAAGTCTAGGATAGATACATCGAATGTACCACCACCTAAGTCATATACCAAAACTGTATGTGCATTATCTTGTTTATCAAGACCATATGCAAGTGCAGCAGCAGTTGGTTCATTTATGATACGTTCAACGTTAAGCCCAGCAATTTTACCAGCGTTTTTAGTTGCTTGACGTTCAGCATCATTAAAGTATGCAGGAACTGTAATAACAGCTTTATCTACTTTTTCACCTAAGTAAGCTTCAGCATAATCTTTCATGTAACTTAAAATCATAGCTGAAATTTCTTCCGGTGTATATTTTTTGCCATCTAATTCTACTTTTTTACTTGTACCCATTAATCTTTTTACACTTGATGCAGTGTTAGGATTAGTGATTGCTTGACGTTTAGCAGCATCACCTACTATTCTTTCACCATTTTTAATAGCTACAACAGAAGGAGTTGTTCTATTTCCTTCTGGATTGGGAATAACATGGGCTTCCCCACCCTCTAATACAGCGACACAACTATTAGTTGTACCTAAGTCAATACCTATTATTTTACTCATATATATTATCTCCTTTTTAATTTAATTTATTTACTTTAACACTACTAGGTCTAATTACACGATCTTTTAATGTATATCCTGTAATTAAAGTTTCTAGTATAATGTCATCTTCTTTTGTATTATCATTTTCTATTAGTAATGCTTCGTGATATTTAGGATCAAACTTTTCACCAGTTGATTTAATTTCATTAACTCCAAACTTATGTAATGTATTAATTAAGTTGGTATAAATCATTTTAAATCCTTCAATGAATTTAGTAGAAGTTTCATCTTTTTCACTAAGCTTAATTGCTCTTTCGAAATTATCTACTATAGGTAATATCTCCATAATTAAATCTTGGTTAGCATATTTTAGCATATTTGATACTTCATCATCTTTTCGCTTACGATAATTGATTAATTCAGCTTGATGATATCGTACTTTTTCTTCTAAGTTTTCTATTTTATTTTTTAAGATAAGTACATCTTCAGAAGCAAGACCTGAATTCTCAGTTATATCAGGATTTTGTTCTATTTCTTTATTTTCTTCTTTAACTTCTTCTTTAATTTCGTTATCTTTTACTTCTTCGTTCTTTTTCTTTGCTTTCATGTTCTCTCCTTTACTGTTCTAGATTAGACTTAATATAATCTAACATTGATATGACTCTATCATATTCCATACGTTTAGGACCTACTATTGCGATAGTACCTTCTTCTAATGGAGTCCTATACTTAGTTTTTATGACTGTCATATCTTCATCTAGGTTATTTTCTTTACCTATATATATCTTTATATCGTTATCCTGTTCTTCAACCATATTAACTACATTACTGTCATCTAGTTTATCTAGAATTTCTTTTACTTTATCTATATTGTTAAATTCTGGTTGATTTAAGATGTTTTTCTTACCAACGATATCGACATTTTTATTGGTAAAGTTAGTAAATACATCGTAGAAAACATTATATAATCTTTCGTGTTCTTTAACATATTTACCAATTACTGGTTTTACTTCGTATTCTAATTTAGCACTTACTTCATCTATTGGAGTACCAATTATCATATTGTTGATTAGGCTAACAGTTTTCTTAACATCTTCAATATCAATATCTCCTATATCAATATTTTTATGTTCTACATGACCTTTATCAGTGATAACTATTGCTATCATAGTGCTATTATCAAGCGGAACTACATTGAACTCTTTTAAGATGTTTTCGTGAGATGTAACACCAAGTTTAATTGAAGTATAATTAGTTAACTCAGATACTATTTCAAGGCTTTTCTTTAAGCAATCTGATACTTCAAGTTGATTGTTATGAAATATTATCTGTAATTTTAACATATCTTCAGCACTCATCTTTTTAAGTTCCATTAAGTTATCAACGTAATATCTATATCCTTCTTCACTAGGAACACGTCCTGATGAAGTGTGTGTTTTTTCTAGTAACCCATAGTCTTCCAATGTTGCCATTTCAGCACGGATTGTTGCACTAGAACATTTTAAGGTATCACATATCAAATTAGAACTTACAGGTTTAGCTAACTTGATATATTCCAAAACTATTATTTTTAATATTTCGTTTTGTCTCTTAGTTAACATTTTTACCTCCTAGCAATATCCTTTCTCAATTGCTAATATCATTATATTACTATCATTAGCACTTGTCAATTAGTTTTGCTAATTTTTAACACATTTATTTCGACAAAAATAAAAGAGACTTTTATGTCTCTTCAAAATATTGATAAAGTTCGATGCTCTGTTATTTTTTTATTTTAAAATTATCTTTTTGAATTGCTTTTTGCCCTTCTGAATTACCAATGCATTATTTTCGAAAACATCAACAGTAATCTGTTTAGTTACGTCATTTTCTTTACTACCATTTATACTTATACCATTTTGCTCTATCATTCTTCTTCCTTCAGATTTAGATGGAACAATTTTTGTTAAAACTAATAAATCAGTTAGTAAAATACCATTTTCAACTAAGGATTTATCTATTTCTACTTCTTCAATATTTTCTGGAATGCCACCATTTGCAACAGTTGAATACCTTTCTTCTGCAAGCGAAATAAATTCTTCACCATGATACATTTTAATTATCTCTCTTGCGTATACCTTGTGAGCTTCTACTACATCTTTCCTCATTATTTTTTCAATATCATCAAGATTTAAATCAGTTGTCAATTTAAAATAATTCATTAATACATCATCCGGTATCCTCATTGCTTTTTCATACATTACTTCTGCAGGCTCATCAACACCAATATAATTTCCAAGTGATTTGCTCATCTTTTCTTTGCCATCTAGTCCAACCAACAATGGAAAGCACATAACATCTTGTGGTTCTTGACCATAATCGCGCTGTAGTTCTCTACCTACTAACAAATTAAATGTTTGGTCTGTTCCACCTATTTCAATATCTGCATGTAATGCTACTGAATCATATCCTTGCATCAACGGATATAAAAATTCATGTATTCCTATTGGAATATTATTTTTAAATCTATTGTTAAAATCATCTCTTTCTAAGATTCTTGCAACAGTATATTTTCCAGTTAAATTAATCACATCTTCAAAAGACATTTTTGCTAACCATTCAGAATTATAAGCTATTCTTATCTTTTTTGGATCTAGTATTTTAGCAACTTGCTTAAAATATGTCTCTCCATTTTTTCTAGTTTCTTCAAAACTTAGTGATGGCCTTGTTTTTGATTTACCAGATGGATCTCCAATCATTGCAGTAAAATCTCCAATAACAAAAACAATCTCATGCCCTAATTCTTGCAATATTTTTAATGCTCTAAGTGGTACTGTATGTCCTAGATGTAAATCTGGTCTAGACGGATCAGCACCAAATTTTACAACCAATTTCTTACCACTATTTAATTTTTTAATTAAAGTATCTTTATTATGAACTTCTACAGTTCTTCTTAATATTAAATCTATTTGGTCTTTTTTATTCATAATCATTCCTCCTTCTAAAAAAACGCGATAATTTCTATCCCATAAGGACGAATTATCGCGGTACCACCTTAATTTATGATTAATAATCATACACTCAAAGTTATAAAGTAACTAACTAATAAACTCATAATGTGTAATTCAATCGTATTATATGTTTAATTTCACCAAACTTAAACTCTCTAAAATATAACTAACACAATCTACTTATCATTAATCAACATTTATTTAACATAAGACAATTATATTATATCATATAACTATCTTTTTGTACTATTTTTAATATGATTTAAAAAGGATTAAAAAACGTAGAGAAAAACGATTAAAATTTGATTATCTAAAATTGCAGTTTTTTCTTATACTATGTATATTTGTATAAAATTTACTTCACACTAGATTTTATCGAACCAATAGAAAATTAACTTTCTTGTTTTCGAACGTTTTTAATTATATCTAAGAATATAAATATTTTGCATAATACAAATTAAGTATTTGATGTAAATAAAAAAAGATAGTAATTAAACTATCTTATGAATTTAAAGTTTCGTTTTTATATAAGTTTTGATAAATTTTACTAGTTTCTAACAATTGATTATGAGTACCTGATGCTACTACTTTACCTTTATCTACAACATGAATTATATCAGCATCTATTATAGTAGATAAACGGTGTGCTACTATTACTACAGTATGATCTTTTACTAAATTATCTATTGACTTTTTTATACATTCTTGTGACTCATTATCAAGTGCACTTGTCGCTTCATCAAATAAGATAATTTTACTCTTTTTAGACAATGTTCTTGCTATAGATAATCGCTGCTTTTGACCTCCTGATAAATTAACACCACCTTCGCCTAAGGTAGTATCATACTTATTAGGAAGAGACATAATATAGTCATCAATGTAAGCTGTTTTAGCATATTTTCTTATTTCTTTTATAGTTATTTTATCATTTATTAATTTAAAGTTTTCTTTTATACTTTTATTAAAAATAAATGGTTCTTGTCTTATTATTGAAATATGCTTTCTTAGCTCTTCTTCGCTCAATTCAGTTATATCTATATTATCTATTGTAATATTACCACTATTTACATCAAATATTCGAGTGATCAAGTTGAATAAAGTTGATTTACCTTGTCCAGACTTTCCTACAATAGCAACCTTTTTATTTGGTTCTATTGATAGATTAAATTTATTTAATGTAACGTCTTCGTCTGGATATGCAAATGTCACATCTTTAAATTTGATATTTCCTTTTATGTTTTCTATTTTTTTATAACCAAATTTTTCATCATTATATAATCTATTTTCTAATATATCATTGACTCTACTAATTGATACTACTGTCTTTTGATAAGTTTGAGTTAGATCGTTCATTTCTTCTATTAACCACATATATCTATAAACATAATAAGTCATAGAGATGAAAAACGTTAACGAAATCATTTTATAATAAAGCAATATTAAGCAAGTAATAAATACGCCAACTTCCAATATTGATTTTATAAATCTAGTTATAATGTTAAATTGTTTTTGAATATCTATTTCTTTTTCTGACTTGTTATAAATAACTTTAATTATTTCAGTCATATCTTTTATTAAATTTGATTTAATTCCTAATGTTTTTATTTCTCGTATACCTCTAATTGATTCTGTTACTAATGATGTAAATTTATCTTGCTCTTCTTTTCTTTCTTTGTGTACTTCTTTTAACTTTGGATTATACTTTCTAATTATTGAAAATAGTATTAACACAATTATTATTATTTCTAATCCTACTATCCAAGAATTCAAAAATACGTATACTATTATAATTAAAGATGCTACCAAAGAAGAAAACATATTTAATAGTTTTCCAAAAGCAAAGCTTAAGGAATCAGCATCATTAGTAATTCGATTAATAATTTCACCTGACGATTTTTTTTCAAATGCTACAGCAGGCAAATCTAATGCTTTTTTATAAGAGAAAAATCCCAACTTTCTTGTTAAGGAACTTTCTACTTTGTATAACATAGATTTTGCTATATGAAGTAATGAACCGCCAAGCGTTAATTCAATTATAAAATAAATCATTAAAAAAATAATTGCTTTTTTTAATTGTAAATTAGTAATAGCTTCTACTGCTGCTCCATTTAAGTATCCAGTAAAAATTTCGGCTATTCCTGATAAAAATATAAGAATACTTGCTATTATTAATCTTCTTTTATCGTTTCCTATTAATTTAATTAGAGGTATGAATTCTTTTAAACTCTTCATAATACCTCCACAAAAAAAACCACTTCTTTTTGAAAAGTGGCTCTATAAATTCTTTATAAGACTAAGCGAAAAAACAAAGAAGTTTCTCCACTTTCTTATTATAAACCAACTTTTCTTCATTAAAAACTCTAAAATTAAACTTCTTCATTTTTTCACTCCTTTCACTTTAAATTCAACATCATCATACCACGCATATATTTATGTGTCAACAAAAAAATGTTAACATTATAATTTTTACAAAATAAAAGAGACTTTTATGTCTCTTAATTTTCTCCTTCTTCTAGCATTGTAGTGATAAAGATTCCATATCCTTTTTCATTATCATTTACAATAGCGTGAGTAACTGCTCCTATCAATTTATTGTTTTGTACAATAGGACTTCCACTCATTCCTTTAATTACACCATTAGTTTTATTAAGTAATTCTTTATCTGTAATTTCAAATAAGATGTTTTTTGTTTTAGTACTAGTATTAATCTTTAAAATATTAATAGAATATTCTTCAATCTTATTATCTTTTAATACAGTTAGTATCTTAGCTTCACCAGGGACTATTTCGTTAGGAGACGCAACTTCTATTAAATTATTCGTATTAAATTCACTAGTATATGTTCCAAAAATACCGCTTATTGTATTTTCTTTTATATTACCATATACTATTCCCTTATTAAAAATTGCGTTCTTTTCACCAGTAGTAGTTCTATCACTTTTAGTTGTTCCTGTAACATCAGATTTAAAGATTTTACCATCTTTTACTTCTATTTTCTGATTAGTATTAGCTTCTATTATTTCATGTCCAAGTGCTCCATATATTTTAGTTTCAGGGTCAATATAAGTTAATGTACCTATACCAGTAATTTCATCTTTAACGTATAGTCCGGTTTTATATACATCATTATTATCACGTACTAAATCCAGTGTAACAGGTATTTCTCTATTACCTCTTGAGATAGTCATTTTTACTTTTGAATCTTTAATATTCTTATTAATTGCTGTAACCATATCACTGATTGAATAAACATTGGTATTAGAAACTCTAATTATTTTATCTCCTATTTCTATACCTGAATTCTTCCCAATATAAGAATCATTTACCTTGTAGAATCCTACAACCATTATACCTTTGGAATTAACCTCAATTCCGATGTTTTGTCCACCTAAGACAACTTTATTTGAATAAGCATAAGTAGATGTAGGAATTACTAGTAAAAGAAGTGAGAAAAAAGTAAGTAGTTTATGTTTAAAATTCATGGTTCCATCTCCTTTTAAATCAAACTACATTATTATTATCTGCAACAAAAAAATTACCATAACTGGTAATTTATTCTGCTTTAAAATCTTCTAATGTTCCATCTTTATTTAGTATTTTATTTACGCTTTCTTCGGCATTATTTAGTTTGTCATTACAAATTTTGGCAATTTTCATTGCTTCATTAAATTTTGTAATAGCATCATCCAACGGAACGTTACCACTTTCTAAATCTTTAACAATTGTTTCTAATTCAGTTAAAGATTCTTCAAAACTTTTTTCTTTAGTTGCCATTTGGTCTACCACCTTTATTAAATTCATTTCTTATTAAGTTTTCACCACTAGAATTCATTATTTGTTTTGATAATTGACGGTCCATTTTAATTTTACTAAATGGATTATTTGCAGTAGGCATTTTATTAATTCCACCTATATTAGTAGGTGTTTTATTAATTCCTCCAATATTATTTGGTCTATTAGGAATACCTGCAATATTTCTATTACCAAAACCGTTCATACCATTATTAAACATGTAACCTCCTATAATACTTTAGCTTCTATATTACCATCTTGTAATTCTATATTAATTATATCATCTTTTTTAATTTTTTTAATACTTTCAATTGCTTTATTATTATGTTTTACAATTGCATATCCTCTTTTTAATGTAAGAATAGGATTTAATGCTTCTAGTTTTTGAATTAAATTATTATATCTATTAGTATTATTAGTTAGTAAATGAGACATACTATTAACAAGATTATTATTAATTATAATCATCTTATTACTATTATTATTTACTAAATTTTTATAACTTATTAGTAATCTTTCATATAAATTATCGAATTTTTGATCTTTTATTTCATATATTGAAATTGGATTTTTTAAAACGAAACTGTTTTCCAATTTTTTAAGTATTTCTTTTTTTACTTTAATATTATTACTTATATTAGTTGCTAGTCTTAAATTTAATTGATTTAAATACGTTTTAACATCACTCATATTAGGTACAGCCATTTCAGCGGCTCCAGTAGGAGTTGGTGCTCTTAAATCTGCTACAAAGTCTGATATAGTAAAATCTATTTCGTGTCCTACAGCTGATATTACAGGAGTATCTAATGAATAAATAGCACGAGCAACAATTTCTTCATTGAATGGCCACAAGTCTTCAATAGATCCGCCACCACGACCTACTATTAAGACATCTAAATCAAAGTTTTTAGATAATTCTATATTACGAACTATATCACTTGCAGCTTCTTCACCTTGAACTAAACTTGGAAAAAGAATAGTTTTAGCAAGAGGCCAACGTCTTTTAATAGTTGATAATATATCTTTAATAGCTGCTCCAGTTGGAGCGGTAATAATTCCTATTGTGTTTGGTATTTTAGGTATTTTTTTCTTGTGTTTTGGATCAAATAGGCCCTCTTGTTCAAGTTTCTTTTTTAATTGTTCAAAAGCAATATATAAGTTACCTACTCCATCTTCTAACATTTCATTTACGTAGATTTGATATCCACCAGTTGCTTCATATACACTTATTTTACCCGATACTAAAACTTTCATACCATCAGTTGGAACAAATTTTATTTTAGATGCACTCGATGAAAACATAACAGCATTTATTCTAGTGTTCTCATCTTTAATTGTAAAATAGAAATGGCCTCTAGTATGAGCCTTAAAGTTAGATATTTCTCCTTTTAAGTAAACGTTTTCTAGATTAACGTCATTATCTATTTTGTACTTGATATATTTAGTTAATTGGGTAACAGTAATATAATTACGTTCCATTATTAAACCTCGTTATGATATATCTTATCTAAAGTAGCATTTAACATCTTAGTAACTTTTTCATCACTATATTTTTTAGAAAGTTCAATTGCTTCGTTAATTGCAACAACACTTGGAGTTTCAGTATAAAGTAATTCATAAATACCGATACTTAATATAGCTTTATCAACTTTACTTAATCTATCAATATTCCAATTTGCTAAATACTTATTAGCTATTTCAGAAATTTTTTCTTGATTAGTAACAACTCCATTTACTAGTTCATTTACAAAATCATTTTCTACTTCTAATTGTTCTTTAATTAAACTTTTTACATCATATGAAGTATTAGTATTTTCTAATATATAGACTTGGTATAATACCTTCATACTTATTTCTCTTAATTCACTTCTGTTTTTCATATAACTTCACCTACAAAGATTTTATCATAAATAAAAAACAAAGTCATTATAAACTTTGCTTTTTCTACTGTTATTTAAATTCGAAATAGAAATCAAGGATACGAACCATATCTCCTTCTTTACAACCCATTTCTACTAGTTTGTCATCTATTCCCATCTTTCTTAGCTTGTTAGTAAATCTTTGAATACCTTCTTCAGTAGTAAATTTAGTCATCTTGAATAATTTTTCTATTTCTTCCCCACGAATTACATATTCATCATTTTCTTTTACAATTGTATAAGGCTCTTCTTTCTTAAATTTATATAATACATGTGACTCGAATGCTTCTTCTTCATATAAAGGCGTTACCGGTATTTCATCTAACATATCAGCAAGATGAGTTAAGACATCTTCAAGGCCTTCATTTGATATTGCTGATACAGGATAGATTGGAGCGTTTACTTTCTTTTTAAAGTTTTCTAAATTTTCTTTAGCATTTTCCATATCCATTTTATTAGCAATAATTAATTGGGGTTTATTAAGAATTTTAGGATTAAAGTTTTCTAGTTCTTTATTAATTAAGACATAATCATCGTATGGAGCTCTTCCTTCAAAACCTGACATATCAATAACATGTGCGATTACTCTAGTACGTTCAATATGTCTTAAGAAACGGTCTCCTAAACCTTCGCCTAGGGATGCTCCTTCAATTAACCCTGGCAAATCGGCCATAACGAAGCTTCTACCGTCTTTAGTTCTACATACTCCAAGATTAGGTGTTAAAGTAGTAAAGTGATATGCTGCTATTTTAGGTTTAGATGCAGATACTTTAGAAATAATAGTACTTTTACCAACACTAGGTAATCCAACCAATCCAACATCAGCAAGTAGTTTTAATTCTACTTTTAATGTTCGTTCTTCTCCAGGTTCACCATTTTCAGCAAAATTAGGAGCAGGATTACTTTGAGTTTTAAAAGCAGTATTTCCTCTACCACCTCTACCACCATATGCTACAACAACTTCATCATTTTTATGTTTTAAATCAGCTAGGATTAAACCAGTATCGTTATCAGTTACTACTGTTCCTTGTGGTACTTTTATAATAATATCTTTAGCTGCTGCTCCATTTTGATTTTTACCTCTTCCGTTTTCGCCTTTATCACCTTTAATTTTTTTCATATAACGTAAATCAATCAAGGTATGAAGCCCTTCGTCTACTACAAATTTTATATCTGATCCTTTACCACCGTTACCACCATATGGTCCACCCATTGGTATATATTTTTCACGTCTAAAAGCTAGACATCCATCTCCACCATGCCCTGCTTCTACTTTAATAATTACTTCATCTATAAACATAACGTCACCCCTTTTAAACAGTCAAATTATATCATAATTGCATCAAAATAACAATTATTTATCTTACATCTTAACTTCTTTTATAGTTTTTATTTTTTGCTTTTCAATAGAACTCATATTATATGTAGTAAAATAGTCATAAAATCTTATACTTTTAGGTATTTCTATTAAACCATCACCTGCTACAGTATAATTATAAGACTTTTCATTAAGTCTAATAGCAGTATAATGATCACCATGATTAGAACATACATAGTAATAATAAAACACTTTTTCATCACTTGGATAAACCAATATACTATCTACTGGTGGTTTATTATCTAAAAGATATTCTTCCACAAATACATCATTATATTCACTAGGACTATCAGCAGCACCTATAACAATCTTCTTATATAAATTTCTTTTAAAGTTTTTAAAAGTGTTTTCAGTTATTGTAAAATTAGTAGTAGGAATTATATCCTCATATTCTAATTGATACAAACATTCATTAACTCTAGAATCATGTTTGATTGGATAAAATCTAGATCTAAGAATAGTACCATTTCTTTTAGAAGTATTAGTTGTTAATGGACATCCAAAGAAATAATCGGCATTAAGACTAGTAATCAAATACATTGCTCTTTTCCCAAACAACTCTTGATCCGGTCTATCATAATAAATTTTTCTATTAGCCCATACAACTGTACCTGGATGTAAATCTTTTTTTAATGTATACATAAAATCACCTTGGCACATATTGTAATTCAAGTATAAATTAAAGTCAAATAAAAATAAAGCTTAGAGCTTTAGTTTCAATTTTTTTTAGTAAACATTGTAATACCTAATAGTATTATTACAAATATTAATAATACTATAATTATGTTATTAATCGTTTGTTGTGTTAATAAGTTGCTATTTGCAATAGCATTAAATAATGCATTAAATTCTTTCATAAAATCATTCCTTTACTTCTATTGTCTTTATTAATAATATCGATTTTTGGCGCAAAAATAATATAAATATAGATGTCTATACTTATATTATTTAAAAATATATATTATTAATTACCCTCATGTAATTATATTAGAAAGGGTTGTTAAATTTAATCTGTTATAACTTTGATAGATGAAAAAAGAAATATTTATTATCTATTTTCTCTATCGTTTTATCATTATACCTTCTATTAGTATTTAGAACAATAAATATATAAAAAATTTCACAAATATTTTTTTATTTAACGTAAAGAAAAAAGGAAATAAAAAAACAGTATTAAATACTGTCTTATTCAGCTGGATAACAACTTACTTGTTTTTTATCTTTTCCAACGCTTTCAAATTTTACTACACCAGTTACTGTAGTGTATAATGTATCATCATTACCTTTTCTTACATTAACACCTGGAAATATTTTAGTTCCTCTTTGTCTATATAAAATAGATCCAGCACTAACTAATTCTCCATCAGCTGCTTTTGCTCCTAATCTACGTCCTTTAGAATCACGTCCATTAGATGTAGAACCTTGTCCTTTGTGGTGAGCAAATAACTGGATATTTAACTTTAACATATTCATCGCATTTCCTCCTTTATCTTAATATTACTTGGATAATCATTTTCTAATTCTTTTAATAAATCTAACATATTAGTAATTAAGTTATTAACTACTTCATTCCAAGTATTAATAGTAATTGTAAGTTTATCTTTTTCTTCTTTATAAGAAATATAATCTTTATTAAATCTTATTATCGCATTTATTGTTGTTGTAACTATTGATGAAGCTGCACTACATACGATATCTTTTCCAAAGTCATCATAACAAGCATGACCAGTAAGAATAACTTTCTCAATATTTTTATTTACTAATACATTTACTTTAATCATTTTATTATCCTTTAATTTTTTCTATAACAACTTTAGTATAAGGTTGTCTATGACCTTGTTTACGGCGATTACTTCTATCTTTTTGTTTATATTTGAAGATTGTAATCTTAGGTTGTTTACCTTGTTTTTCGATTTTTCCTTCAACCGTAACAGATTCAAGATAAGGATTTCCTACTTTCCCATCACATAATAATACTTCTGTAAATACTACTTTGTCACCTACTTTACCATCTAGTTTTTCAACGTAAATAGTATCTCCTTCAGCAACATAGTATTGTTTACCACCAGTTAAAATTACTGCTTTCATTTTTTTACCTCCTTTATATATTTCTAGACTCGCTTTTAAGGTAACAATTACTTGTTTTATAACCTAATCAATGCGGTTTGAGCTATAAAGGCTACAAACAAGAAGATTTTATCATAATTATTTACCCAAGTCAATAAAAAAAGACTATTATAGCCTTTCTTACATATATTTTTCCATTGATTTCATCATTTGATTAACTTGCTTTTGAGATGGTTTTCTTCCCATTTGAGTCATTAAAGCTTTAATCATTTCTTCATTTATAGGTGGATTTTTCTTTAAATAATTAGTCATTACTTTTTTTGATACAAAGAAGCCAATTACAAATCCTACTATGATACCAATTACTACTTGTAATATATCTAGCCACATATTAATTCATCTCCTTACTACCATTTTACTAAATTTATCTATTTTATACAAGTAATTTAACGTCCCTTAAAAAGAAATAATCATTATTATTGAAGTCACATACAAATAATTTAGAATCATAATTATTTAAAAGAGCAAAAAACTCAGTATAACTTTTGTTAGAATTAATTAATATATAAGTACCTTTTACTCTTAAAACGCTTACTTCATCTTTATACAAATTATTTAATATATGATTTTCTCCTTTTTTACTATATTTCATTTTAGTATGTAGTAATACATATAAATACTTATCTAGATCAAACTTATTTATTCTATTAATCATTTGATTAAATAAAGTAAATCCATAACCTATTTCATTTCTTTTCATGTAGTACATTTGATTTAAAATATTATATAGTGTTCTAGGACTATCTTTATATAACTCAATGTATTCATCTTTAATTTTAAATACAAAATATATTCTCACTTTATCACCCAATATCAATATACAAAAGGTATTGGGATCTTTTTGTCAAAAAAAGAGAAACTATTTTAAAAGTTTCTCTATTTTATCTGCAATTTTTTCACTATCAAATCCATAATGTTCTAATAAGTCTTTTCTGTTACCACTAGAACCAAAAGAATCTACTGTAAATAAATGTTCAGGATCATTAGTATATTTATACCAAGAGTATGAAGAAGATAATTCTATTACAAAGACATCTTTTAAAGGTGGAATGATACTTTCTTGATATTTTTTAGTTTGACGTTCAAATAAACTAGTAGATGGCATTGATACAAGTCTTATTGCTATACCACGTTCTGTTAATATTCTATAAACATCATGAGCAAGGCTCATTTCTTCACCATCAGATATTAGAACTGCCTCTAGTTCTCCATGTTCTTCTTCTAAAATATAAGCGCCTTTCTTTACTTCATTTACTTTAGTAAATGGACTTAATTCGACTTTATTTCTACTAAGTATTAGGCAAGATGGACGTCTAGATTCTAATATTGTTTTATATGCCCCTAAAGTTTCGTTAGCGTCATATGGACGATATACATCAATATTAGGAGTAGATCTTAACATTACTAACTGCTCAACTGGCTGATGGGTTGGACCATCTTCTCCTACTGTTATAGAATCGTGAGTAAATACATATATAACTGGTAGATTCATAAGAGCACTCATTCTAAGAGCTGGTTTCAAATAATCAGAGAACGAGAAGAATGTTGATACAAACGGTGTTATTCCTGTTAGTGCTAATCCATTAGCGATACAAGCCATAGCATGTTCTCTTATACCAAAATTAATGTTTCTATTATTAGGAGTGCTATTAGAAAAAGCTTCTTCACCTTCTATTTTAGCATGAGTAGAAGATGCAACGTCAGCACTTCCTCCCATTATAAATGGATAATTTTTAGCAATAGAATTTAATATTTTACCAGATGATACTCTAGTTGCTTCATATCCATCTTCTGGTACTTCATAATATATATCTTTAACTTTTAAAGGTTCTTTATTATTAATACTGTTTAATTCATCAAGTTTTTCTTGTGGAAGTAGTTCTACATTATGTTTCCATATATTATAGGTTTCATTATTACGTTCAGCTATACAAGCTCTAAAGTTAGTTACAGCTTCACTTGATACTGAAAAAGGAATATCTCTTAAATTTAGTTTTTCTTTTATATTTTTAATATCTTCCTCATCTAATGGTGAACCATGAACTTTAGATGTTCCTTGGTATTTAGAAAACTTACCAATAGTAGTTTTTACTTCAATAATGGTTGGCCTATCACTTGCCTTAGCTTTTACTATAGCAGCATCAATACTTGCTGTATCTTCTCCATCACTTACTAAAATATAGTTCCAACCAATTGACTCAAATCTTAACTTTGTATTTTCAATTGTTGCATTAGATAGTTCTCCATCTAAAGTAATATTATTTGAGTCATATAAAACAATTAATTTATTTAATGATAGTTTTCCTGCAAGGGATAAAGCTTCATAGCTAACACCTTCCATCAAGTCTCCATCACCACATAGGACGTATGTATAATGGTTAATTATATCTTTTCCAAAGTAATTTGATAAATATGCTTCACCAATTGCCATACCAACACTTGATGCAATGCCTTGACCCAAAGGGCCAGTAGAAATATCCACTCCTTTAGTAATACCATATTCAGGATGTCCTGGAGTAATCGATCCAAACTGTCTAAAAGACTCAAGGTCATTTAACTCAATAGGGAAACCTGCCATATATAGTGTTGCATATAAAAGACTTGAACCATGTCCTGCAGATAATACAAATCTATCTCTATCTATCCATTTATCATCGGTTGCCATAAACTTTAAGTGATTAGTATATAGAGTTGCAATAATTGGTGCTGCGCCTAAAGCTATACCTGGATGTCCACTCTTTGCTTTAGCAATAATATCTATACTCAAGCCTCTTAAATTATCAATTATCTTCTTATCGACTTGTCCTTCTTTACTTTCTTTCTTTAATAAGTTCATGTTACCATCTCCTATTTTATTATAACATATATACTTAACTTTTCTAGATTGTTTACTATAACTTTACATAAAAAGGAGTTAGTTATTGACTAACTCCATCGGTTACTTCTATTTTATTTA
Organism: uncultured Bacilli bacterium; assembly: GCA_934122395.1. GTDB lineage: Bacteria > Bacillota_I > Bacilli_A > RF39 > UBA660 > RGIG3091. Next base: position 177,541 of record CAKOWQ010000001.1, read on the forward strand.
ACGAATAATTATTGTTTTCATCTTTTATAAATGTGTACTTATAAATAGTGCCTTTATCGATGTATGTACTAATAGTGGCATCTGGATCATTAGTTATAAGAGTTTCAAACTTAGGATCCATAAATACCCCTTCTCTAGTTATAAAGACTACTCTTTGATATAATTCTATTCCATCTATAGTTTTATAAGCTTTAATTAACTTTTGTTGAATCAATTTACTTAATTCACCTGATTCACTATATTCATTACATGTAACTCTATATTTATCGTTTTCAAACGTTAGTAATAACTTCTTTGGTGTTTGATTTGAATTATAATAAGTATAGTTTAAATTTTTATAATTTATTGTAGTATTAGCTCCAAATAATAGTTGCATTTCTTTATCAAATACTTCTTTAGAAATTTCTATACCTTTTTCATCACATGTAGTTACATATTCTTCTACTCCTGAGTTTTTTAACATTTCACTAAAACTAATAGTTCTTTTTAATAAATATAGTTTTATATCATCAGAAATATCATTAGAATTTAGAGCTTGGTTCAAAAATAACGGATATAAATCGATTTTCATAAAATCTGTTTCATAAAAGCTCATTCTACTATTTAATTCAACTACAGTACTATCAGTTAATGATAATTCACCCAAGGTATCTTCATTATTATCATCAGCTTTGTCATTTACTGGAGTTTCATCTAGCTTTTTATCATTTATTTTAAAAGGATTAATAAGTACAATTAATACAATAACACCTGCTGCTATAACACCTATTAATAGATATAATAGTTTTTTTCTTATTTCTTGTAATTCATTTTGATCATACTCTTTGTGAGGCTCTTCTTTGGTTGATACTCCGTATAACCTATTAATACGCTCTGTTAGTTCATCATTTTCTTTTTCAATAATCTCTTTAGTGTCTATTTTTTCATGATTAATATTAGAATTATTTTCTGACATAGTAAACACCACCTATTATAATATAATTTATTGTAGCATTTTTTAGTAATTTTTACAATACAAATAAAAAAATAACGCAGTGCGTTACTTCTTAATTATTTTCTTTTTTTCTCCCACATTTTCCTTACTATATTTAATGATAAAGTAGATAAGAAGAAACCTATTACAGGTACTAATGAGCTTAAAAATATATTATTTATTTTATTAATTGAAAATGAGTATAATATTACAACAATATAAGTTAATAGCATAATGCAAACTTTTCTAGTCCAAGATGTTTCCCAAGCTTTATTTGTTTCAACTTTTTTATTTCTTTCTTTTATTTCATTTATTTCTTTTTCAAAGTTCATAAAGTTTTCCTCCTGAAAGCGTATTTAAAGTTCGAATAGTTTAAACAAATTATCTAGTGGTACAAGTGTCGTAGTAATCTACGACTCTTTATCAAAGAAAATTGATATAAGAATCAATCTATAAATAAATTATAATACATATCTTTGAAAATTTAACGAAAACTCTCGTCTGTTCGATTGTTTTATAAATTTACTTATTATATAATTTTAATAGGAACGTTTGATGTGAGTGTCGTCCTCCAATCTTGAAATAGAAAGGAGGGATACAATGAAGAAAAGAACTTTTATAATAAGAGTCCTTCTTCTTATTGCTATCATTTTATTACTCCTTACCCTATTGGTAATAGCAATAAAAATATGACACTCTTTCATCTCTGATTGAGTGTCAATACTAAGTTTTTAGAGGCGACATTCACTTGCAGAATCGAATGTTCCTCTTTTTTTATTTTACGCAAGTTTTCTTGCTTACATACCAATGATAACATAAAAAAGAACTTTTAACAAGTTCTTTTGTTTATAGTAAATTCGAATAGTTCGAACAGATTCTCTAGTGGTGCGGGTAACAGGAGTTGAACCTGCATGCCTAAGGCGCTAGATCCTAAGTCTAGTGCGTCTGCCAATTCCGCCATACCCGCAAAATAAATGGTGGACCCTATAGGACTCGAACCTATGACCGTCCGGTTATGAGCCGGATGCTCTAACCAACTGAGCTAAGGGTCCATGACTTTTTAATAATAACATATTATTTTAAGTTAATCAATATCAAAAATAAACTTTTTCTCTTTTTTCTATTAAATATCTTTGTTATAATGTTTATGAGGTGTAAATATGAACGTCGTTATTAGAGTTAGTGATAAAACAAAAGAAAAAATGATTAAATATTATGCAAATAAAAAAAGAGATAAAGTAATCCCCTACGTTGTATTTCAGGCGCAAGATGAAGATACTGTTATAACTATGTATGAATCAGGTAAAGTTATGTTTCAGGGATCTAGCGCTGATGTAGATGCTACTATGTGGAAAGAAATGGATGGTCAAAGCGATAAAAAAGAAGAAGCAAAAGAAGTGATTCAAAAATACTATAACTGCTCTTCTATCGGATCAGATGAAGTTGGTACGGGAGACTATTTTGGTCCTATCGTTGTTACAAGCTGTTTTGTAAAAAAAGAAGATATTCCATTTTTAGAGTCGCTAGGAATTAAAGATTCAAAAAAATTAGATGATAATAAAATCCTTAAAATAGCACCTGAACTTATTAAGAAAGTCCAATACAAAAGCATTATTTTAAATAACAGTGAATATAATGCTAGATATAACAGTTCATATAATATAAATAAAATTAAAGCTATCATGCATAATAAAGTTTTGTTTGAAATGGTGCATACAGTAAAAGATCATTATGATTATATAATTGTTGATGAATTTGCAAGAGAAGCAAGATATTACGACTATATTAAGGAAAGTCCTAATATACAAAGAGGTATTACTTTCATGACAAAAGCAGAAGATAAAAACTTAGCTGTTGCTTCAGCATCAATTATAAGTCGTTATATTTTTATAAAAGAATTCGATAAATTAAGTGATTCGTTACATATACCTCTTCCTAAAGGTGCTGGGGATATGGTAGATAAGATCGGTATGGAAGTAGTAGAAAAATATGGAAAAGATAAGCTTAATGAGATTGCTAAGTTAAACTTTAAAAATACTGAAAGAATATTAAGAACTTGTATATTTTAAGTTCTTTTTTTATGCATAAAAAAATTAGTTTAAAAATAAACTAATCTTAAAATTACGATTCTATTTTACTACTGTAGAAATAGTAATTATTTTCTTCATCCATTTTAAATGTATAAGTTATTATTCCTGAATCTTTAGCATAATCATCAAACTTAAACTTTTTAATAAAATCATTAGTTGGATAATCAATTTCTTTAATTAAATCTTCTTGATATATGTCTCGATAAAGCTTAATACTTGTTATATCTTTATCATTATCACTATATTCTTTATTAACAAACATAAAGTTTTCTTTTATTGTTATAGTTTTATTATCATTATCAATATCATAACTATTTAATTTGTAATAATAGTTTTTAATCTTGTCATTATTAGGTTTAAAGCCATTAATTCTAGTTATTACATATTCATTATTATCTTTATCAAAACTAATAGACATAATACTGTTTTTTACTATTTTATTAGTCATAATTACTACCTCTTTTGAATTATCATGAACTGTATTCTTACCAAAGATAGTTTCTATATATCCATTATATATACCAGCATCAATCGAATATGTACGATCATCTTTTTTAGTTACTTGTTTTTCGTCTAATAAACCAAATGCATATCTAACTTTTTCAAGTGCATCGAATTTTTCATAATTTAGTTCATTATTTTGATAAAAATAATATGTTGGTTCTACATCTCTATTAAATGTAATATATCCATATAATGTATCAATTATGCTTTTATTGGTATCTTTTTCAATATTTTCTTCTTCCTTAGTATCTTTATGTCCTAATGCTGTATTGAATGAAAAGATAATAGCACTACCTAATATTAAAATTGTACATACTAACATTAATTTCATTACAAAGTTTGAATAACTTGTATCTCTTTCTTTACACTTCATCACACATCACCCTATTATCATTATAACATAATTATTTCTTTTTAAAATACTTTTTAAAACAAAAAAGCCCGAAGGCTTTTATTAAGTTAATTATTCAACTTTTGTTCCGCAATTACCACAAAAGTTACCATGTACTTCCATACCACAGTTAGAGCATTTCTTAACTACTTGAACTGGAGTTCCACATTCGCCGCAGAATTTTCCAGTAACTTCTTTACCACAATTTGTACATATTGTTTTTTCTTGTGTTGGCGCTGGAGTTACTACTTCCTCTTGTGGTTTAGCATATGGATCTACTGGAGTTGTAGCTACTGATGAAGCACCTTGGGCTTGGAAAGCATTATTAGATACTTGGCCCATCATGTTAGTTCCTGTAGCCATGTTTACCATACCTACCCCCATAAATCCATTAGCTGCTCCATTAGCATTATTAGCAGCATCACTCATAGCTCCAATAATTGCACCTTGTTGCATAAATGCATTTGAACTCATTTCGTATTGAGAAATCTTCTTATCACTATCTTCATCTAATGATACTGATTCGATTACAAATCCTACTAATTTGATACCTCTTGCTCTAATAGGTTCATCAAATACTTTTTCATCCATAATCTTTTTGATTTCATCAGTATTACTAGGTAACTCTAATACTGGTACTTTATGATTACTATTTCCTAATTCGTTTAATACGTTTTGGAAAGCACCTTTTACTTCTGAATCCATTTGTTCTACTATTAAGTCTTTAGTTACAACATCAGCTGTACCAGCATGGTTTCTTAAGAACACATCTACTTTTTCAGGATCAATTCTAAATGTATATTTACCATAACATCTAACTTTAACTCCCATAGGTGCTAGTGTACCTGTCATTTGATTTGGAATAGCATGTGACCAATCTTGGAAAGGTATTGGTGTTGCTGTACCAAATTTATTATCTAATATTTCTTTTGTATTAAAATAGAATACTGCTTGTTCTTTAGCAGGTGTTCCATTGTATGTAAATCTTTGCCACATTTCTTTAAATACAGCACCAAAGTTACCCCCAAAGAATGATGGAGATGAAGATTCATCAAAATCATATACTCCTTCTTCTGCTGTAGCATCAAGTATTCTACCTGAATCATAGATAACTGCTACTTGACTTGGTCCTACTATTATTCTACTTCCTTTAGATATTTGACCACTTTTTGTAGTTTTTTTAACCATTAGGATATCATTTCCCATATCCTCACATTTAATTAAATCTTGCCATTGTTCATGTAATGTACCACCAACGGCACTTACTGCTGCTTTTATTAATCCCATAAAATCCTCCTAAATTATATCTATATTTTACATCTATCTAATTGATGTGATGTCACTTAATACCCAATCGTGTTCACCAGTTGTAATAACACTCTTACAGTATTCACATTGACCTGCTGAAGTGATTTCTGTTGGTGCTCCACAATTTGGACAGTTAGTAGTCGATTTATTACTAACTCCTTTTTCTGTTTTAACTCCTACTTTACGATTGAAAGTCATCAAATAATTCATATGCCAATCTTTGTTAGGATCACTTTCTAATACTTTATTAGTAGTAGCATCTACTACATAATCACGCATAATCGCATGTAGTTCTACAGTTAATACTTCTTTATCACCATCTACTTTAAAATCTCTTAAAGTACAGTAATTAACGTTAATTTTTTCAATTTTATTAATCTTGTTATTCTTTATGTATTCATCAAGTTGTGCACTATGTTGACTGAATAGAGATTCACTTTCAAATGGGCGAATTAACTTCCAATTTCTATCGCTCCATGCTTGTTGAATCTTAACAAATACTTCTCTTGCCCATCCAATAAATTTATCTTCTGAGAAGTTAGGATCGATCGCTCTAATTTCTTCAGCTACTTTTTGAGTATTATCTATATTTATAGCAGACGTTCCACTTGTATTCATGTTTGAAACGCTATTTTTTGCTTGATTTAAGAACTTATCTAACTTTCCTTTTTTCTTAGCCCATATCAAGAATATAACTAAAGCAATTAAAATGATTGTTCCTGGAATTGGTCCAAACAATTCAAATAAGATATAAATAATCCAACCTATGTCAAAGGAACCACCACTGCCGCTACTATCGCTTCCTCCATCATCATACCTATTATTATTACCTACATCCGCTAATGCACTATTATTAAATATTAAGCCAATTACCAAAATAATGCATACGGTTATTAAAGCAAATTTAATAATCTTTTTTAACTTCTCTTTTTGCTCTTTACTCACACTACACACTCCTATTTTCAAAATTAGTATATCACAAACTAATTCTTGTTACTATATTATTCTTATACCATTGACACTATTTTACTAATACCCATTCATCGTATCCATAAGTATTAGTAATTGCTCCAGTTGTCCTAATCTCTTCTTTTAATACTACAACAGGTCTTGCTCCAAATGGACCACTAACAAGATCAAGTATACGCTGGCCACCATAAGTTGGCGCACCAGTACCTAAAGTAGATTTAGTAAAACCTTTTAAGCAGGTTTTATCATCACACAAATCAGCTAATACATAACCTGCATCAGTATTTGATACTGAAGTTTTCAAATCAGTTAATATGTTACCTGAATCATTATTTTTAGTTGAATTCTTCAAATCAGCTTCATTAGCCATCCTAGCACTCTCTGCATAATCACTATTAACAAAAGTATTCCAATCGTATGGATTACTGGTAATAATACTAGTATCTGTAAACTTACTATTATCTCCAGTAAAGAAATAATATGTAGATGCCGAATAAGCAAGTTTATCATCAGTGTTATTATTAGATGCTAAGTAATAACAGAATGGAGATCCTGCATGAATAATTGTTACTGTACTTTCACTAATTGAAAGAATTCGCCATCCATCATATTTATTAGTATTTCTACTAGCGCATGTAATACTATTATTCTTACTAGTACCAGCATTATAACCACCAAATTCGAAATCATCTCCTTCTGGTAATGCTACAGTACTTGCCCATGTTCCAGCATCATAACTAACAAAATCACCTACTTGAGCTTTTTCTGCTAAAAGAAATGTCACTTCTTTTTTACCTATACAATTATTATATTCTCTTGCATCACACTTACCACCATTTAAGTAACACTCTTCTAATATAGCCTCGCTAAGTGCACATTTATTCATTTTATCTTCTACACTTTTTACTAGTTCCTGATTCGTATCTTTACTTGATTTCATTATTCCAAAAATAAGCATTAAAATAATTATGATCAATGATAAAGTTCCATATAAAATAGTAGAAACTGCAAACCCCTTATTATTAAGTTTAATCATAACTTTCACCTATTATGATTATAGCAAAAAAAAATAAATATTTCACTATTTATTTTTTAATATTATAACTATCTTGTCGCCATATTTTCTTATAGTTACCTCATCCAATTTTTCGTACTTATCAATATAATTATTGCTAACTTCGCATATTATTAATCCATCTTTATTTAGTAGGTCATATTCTATAATTTTATTTATTACTTTATTTAAACATTCATCTTTATAAGGGGGATCTAGAAATATTAAATCAAGTTTTATATTTTGCTCTTTTAAATATTTCAAACAATCTTCCCATTTTCTATTAATAATTTCTACTTTATCTTGGATATTAAATGTCTTTACATTTTCATTAATTACTTTAATACAATTTCTATTGATATCATTTAAATAACAAAAACTACTACCATTACTAATAGACTCTAATCCTAAGTTACCACTTCCTGCGAATAGATCCAAAGAAACTGAACCCTTTACTTTATTTTGGATAATAGCAAAAAGAGATTCCTTAACCCTATCCATAGTAGGTCTAGTGCCTTCTATATCATAACCTTTTATTACTCTTCCTTTTAAAGTACCACTAATTATTCTCACTTTGACACCTCTTTTTATCTACCAATTTATTTAATCTTTTATTCATTTCCAACACAGTAAAATATAACTCATCTTCTAAAGAACGATATTCACTAATCAAAGGATTTTCTATTATTTGTTTTTTTAGTTCTACATATTCTTTAGAATACTTATTATCCATATTACGATATTTTTCTAGTAAGTTTTTTAATTCTTCATTAGATGTAATTTCTTCTTTTAATTTTTTCATTTTTAGTATTTCATCGCAATTATTAAGTTCTTTAAAAAGAGAGTCTATTCTATCTAATATTTTTTCATTCATAAAGAGCACCTCTTAATTCTTTTATTAAGTCTTCTACTTCTTTATTTGATTCATTAAATAGTTCTATTCTAAAAACATTAATACCTTTATTTAGATAAGTATTTATATTAGATATTTTATCTATTACTTTAGAATCCATAATATGAGTTAGATGTTTACTTTGAAGTAATGGATATTCTCTTAATTCTTTATCTTTCAAATAATAGTTGTCTTTATTTAAACACAAATCACATTTTTTATCATCTTTATTAATAAGCATATTTAAAGGGCAGTATTTAGTAATCATAAGTTCTATTCTGCCATATATAACTATTTCTACATCAACTTTAGAATTGATTTTAGATAGACCAATAACTTCAGGAGATAGTGTTACTCTTTTTACTCCTAGACTTTCTAATAATTTTATACTTTCGTTATTGTTAACGTTTAAGTAGTAATCAGTGCATACTTCATTATCTTTAGAATATTTATTTATGCCACCTAATTCGCATACTAAAATGTTTGTATTTTTATATTCTTGAAACTTATTAATAACACGATCTAGTCTCAAATAAATTCTAGAGTCAGATTTATATTTATTAAAAAGATTTATATCAGACACATATATGTAATCAACATTATTAGATAATGCCGTTAGTAATTGTTCTTCATTTCTTACTAAAATACTTATTTTCTTTTCATTAGTACGGTTAATAGAAGGGCTAGGTTCTAAAGTATTTATTTTTTTCTCTTTTACATAACATCTTTTATTAATTAAGTCTTCTGTTAACTCACGTCGCAAATTATTTAAGCTGCTTAATGGAATAAAAATATTAGAATTCATTTCAATATTGATATTATTGACTTTAAATGGAGTGTTTCCTAATTTAGATAATTGTTTTATTATATCTTCTTTTCCAACTGGACGATTAGTAGAGGATCCTACTACATCACCTTTTATACTAGAAGTGTTAATGCCATCAGTAAAAGATATTTCTAAAGGTGTGTTTAATAAGGCTTTAACTGTAATATCAATATTAATTTTCTTTTCTTCATAATTATGTAATTTTTTTAATAATTTACTATCTATCGTAATTGAGACATTAGATTTTTCTTTTAATCCTACTTTATTATCTACTATAGCAATATTATTACTAGAAATACTGTTAGTTAGCAGCATCTTAGAATTGTACAATTTATTTACAATCATACCTTTATCAACATCAGTAAACTTAATACCATCTTCTTGATTTAATTCATGATCTAGTTTTATTTTGATATATTTAGGATCTACTTCTATTACTTTACCTATTCTTAGACCAATATGGTTTGGTGACTTAATATTCATAACATCTTTGCCATATTCATTAAATAAGTATCCATTAGTGAATTGTCTATTGAATAAAGTTTTTAATTCGTTAATTTCCTCGTTATCAATAGTTAGTTCTTGATTATTATAATATTTATCTATTAAAGTGCGATAGAATTTAGTAATAAATCCAACATATTCAGGGCTTTTCATACGTCCTTCTATTTTTAGACTTATAATATCACTATCTAAGATATCTTTTAAATACTTACTAGTATTTAATTCTTTCATACTTAATAAATAGTTACCATCCGTTTTAATTTTTTCATCATTTTTATAAAGTTCATAAGGTAATCTACAAGAAGCGATGCATTCTCCTCTATTACCAGATCTATTCGTATTCATTGCACTAAAAAGGCAACAACCAGAATAGCATACACATAATGCACCATGAATAAATACTTCTTTTTCAATATCTACATCTATATTTTTAATTTCATCAAGTGATAATTCACGAGCTAGCACTACTCTTTTAACACCAAGATCTTTTAATAATTTTATTCCTTCAGAATTATGATTATGAGTTTGAGTAGATGCATGTATTTCAAGAAGAGGATATTTTTTGTGAACTAAAGAAATCATACCAATATCCTGCATTATTACAGCATCAACACCATTAACATATAAAAATTCTATATAATCCAAAAAATCTTCTATCTCACTATCAAAAATAATAGTATTAACTGTTATATATATTTTAACACCATACAAGTGGCAATATCTAATAGCTTGTTGTAAATCTTCTGGTGCAAAATTGTCTGCGAACATACGGGCACCAAACTTCTTTCCGCCTAAATAAACAGCATCACAGCCATTATGTATTGCTTGATACAAGCTTTCCATATTACCAACTGGACTTAACAGTTCTTTCTTCATATAACCACCACAAAGATTATATCATGTATTAAAAAAGAATGAAATCATCTTCATTCTTTTTGACTTATTAATTAGTTTTTATAATGTATGGGTTATTTTTAGTTCCGTTTCCACCCATGATTTGAGCATCAAATTTTAAATTGATAACTGGTCGAACATCCCATTCACGATAAGAACCATCGTAACTCGTTTGTCCCTCGTCTACTACAAGGCATACATAAGCAGTTGAAGAAACATAATTAGGCGATATCATCCAAAAGCTTATTCCCGAATTCATATAATAACCATTATTTTCCCAGCCACTAATTCCTCCTGCATAATTCGTTTCATCAGCCGTTATTAATCCGATTGGATAATCTAGAGCTTTATTACCTTTATTAGTCGTCTTAGTTGTATATAAATCATTTACTTGAGGACATTTGAATTGTGGCTTCTTCCTAGTCCAATTTTTAAATGATTCTAGTCTTGCTGTAGATCCATAAACCGTTTCGTTAACACCATATCCTAAAGCAGTATCACCTGGCTTCCAAATATTAGGGGCAGATGCTACACTTCTATCTCCACAGAATCCTGAATCAGCTAAATAACTTGAATAACTCATTAAATTATTTTGATACCATGTATCTATAAAAGTCTTTATTGTACTTGAATTAATATTTGCATGTGTCTCTTCATACGTTGAAGCACCAACTGTCCCATACATATATCCTACATATGCATTATCAGTATCATCCTCATTAAACTTGCTCTTGCCTATCGAATCTTGCTTTATTAATCTTATTGAACCATCTTCATTTATTCTTACTATTCTCCATGTGAATCCTGCGAATGTTACATAGTTATTTTCTACTTCTCCTCTAAAATAATATGTTACTTTATTATCTTCGGTATTGGTACTTGTATAATATAATCCTTTACCATTTGTATCACTACTTATCTTAGAAAAATCTATACTTGTATCCGCTTGTGCTTCATTGTCTTTCAATATTTTTGCTGCTAGTCTTGTTGGTACTATTATAGTATCATCTGTTACTATCGTTTGTCCTGTATCTTGTACATAATTAATATTTATTGTTAATGTACTATCTATTAAATTAGGTTGGCTTGTTACATTGTTATCATATGATATTGTTACATCAAATGTCGTTGTTGTTTTACTTGCTAATTTGTCTCCCTTTTTAATACCTGTTATTTCAAAATTTATTGCATCACTTCCAGTCTCGCTTGCTGTTATATCATCTATTACTGCATTTAATGTCCCTTGATTTGCTACTGTTATTTTGTAGACTATATTGTCTCCTGGGCTTGTTAAGTCTATATTGAATGTTGCTGTTGTTCCACTTGCTGTTGGTGTTTCTTTTATCTTTATTCCACTTGTTTTGAACACCTCTGTTATGTCTGTAAATACCACTTTCCAGGTTGACTCTATACTTGATGTTCCTGTTATTGTTAGTTTTGTTGCAAAGGCTGCATACCCTACTGCCATTATACATATTAAGCTACACATTGCTATTATCAATATCTTCTTACTTTTCATATACTTTTCTTCCATCTCCATCCTCCATTATTATTTTATCTGTAATTATTATACCCCCCCCCCCTAGGGATTTTGCAAGATTATTTTTATAACTCTATTCTTTACTATATATTTAATTATAAACTAATTTCTTATTTAATTACTTTGGTAAATTTTGCCAGAAAAAAGATACATTCTTAATGTACCTATTTTATAATATCTAAAAATGATGCAATTAAATTTATTTGATCATTAATCTTATTTATTTTATCTTCAGTAGTTAATTTATACTCTTTTTTCATTTCTTGATCTAACTCTTTTATTGATAACGGATTTCTAATTAATTCCTTATACCAGTATGAATGATATTTTAAATAATGATATAAAGGTGGATTGCTTCTAATATGATTTACTAAATCTAATCTCATTAATCATCTAAATGTTGATATAGTGGCCTTGCTTGATATGTTGATTGATTATTATTACTTCCACCTAATCCTAGATCCTGTACTAATGAAATTGTCTTTTGTACTCCTTCAATACCATGCCTTACTTTTTCTAAATCAACATTTTTAACCATGTTTACTAATTCATTAAATGCTTTTTGATTAGTAACAGTAACTTTTTTTACATCATCTTTTTTTTCTAAATAATCATTCCATACATTGTTATCTTCACCATATAAGTTGTACATTTCATATAATTTTTGCCATGTTACTTCATTATTATTAACACGCTTAGCTAAAATAGGGTTCTTTCTTACAAATCCCTTAAAATCTTCTTTAGACATACAATCACCTAATAGATTATATGCCTATTATCAAAAAAATTGCATAATAAAAGCACTTAGTAGTGCTTCTATTTATCTCTTAGTTTTGCATGTAATTTATTTTCTACATCAGTTATTGCTTTATTAAATAAATTCATTACTTCTTCATCACTTAGAGTTCTATTTTGTTCTTGGAACGTTAAGCTGAAAGCGATTGATCTTTCATCAGGTAAAACATTTTCTCCTTCATATACATCAAAGATATTAATATCTGTTAATAATTTACCACATGCTTTTTTAATAACACTCATAACTTCTTTAGCTTCAATATTTTTCTTTATTACAAATGCCATATCTTTAGTTATTGCAGGGTACTTTGATATTTCTTTATATTGCATATGTTTTACTTTGAATAAGAATAATTTATCTAAGTTTATTTCCATTACATAGATATCTTCCTTAGTAATACTTGGATGTAGTTTACCTATTATACCTACATTAACACCACTTACTATAATTGATGCACTTTGACCTGGATGTAATTCTTTTATTCCAGCATTAGCTTCTAGTGTATAACGATTTTTGTAGCCTAAGTATTCTAATAATTCTTCTAAAATACCTTTAATTACATAGAAATCGACTTTTAATGAATCTAGACCTTTACCATATTCACCAGTCATTAATACTGCTAATTTATTCTCTTCATAATATTCATCATCTTTTTTATAGAAACCTTTACCTACTTCATAAATAGAAATATCATTATTGTTTCTTGCTTTATTATAATTATAAATATTTAAAAGAGATGGGATTAAGCTATATCTTAAAGTGTTTCTATCTTCACTCATTGGATCTAATACTTTTACATATGAGAATTCATCATTAGTATATTTTTTTACTTCAGATTCTGGAATTAATGAATAACTTAGTACTTCGTTTAATCCTAGGGATGCTAGTTTATTTCTAATAAATCTATTGTTCTTATTAACACTTCCAGGTACTACTGGTAAAGTCATTACTTTTCCTTTAATTCTATCTATTCCATAAATTCTTCCTACTTCTTCAATTAAATCTTCAGCAATAGAAATATCTATTCTTCTTGTTGGTACAGTAACTGTTATAACATCATTATTTACATTTGTATTAAATCCTAATTTTGCAAATATATCTAATACTTCTTCTTTTGGTATTTCAATACCTAAAACTTTGTTTATTTTGTCAAAAGTAATATCTATATTTTTGTCTTCTATTGTGATGTTTTTATATTCTTTTAATCCACTAGTTATTGTTGCATCAGCATATTTTTCTAATAAATGGCAACTTCTTTCGATAGCCATATAAGTTCTTCTTGGATCTAATCCTTTTTCAAAACGATTACTTGCTTCACTTCTTAATACTTTTTTAGATGTTTTTCTAATAGAAGTTGCATTGAATATTGCTGACTCTATAATAATATTTTTAGTATCATTTTCTATTTCAGTAGTAAGTCCACCCATAACTCCTGCTAGACCTACTGCTTCTTTATCGGTTGCAATTACAATATCAGCATTTGATAAAGTTCTTTCTTCGTTATCTAGTGTTGTTAATTTTTCATTATCTTCTGCCATACGTACTATTAGTTTGTTACCTAGTCTATCTGCATCATAATAGTGTAGAGGTTGACCTGTTTCTAACATAACATAATTTGATATATCTACAACGTTGTTAATTGGTCTAATACCAGATGCGATTAGGCGATTTTTAATAAATGCTGGACTTTCTTTTATTGTTACATTAGTAACTTTTTTAGCTAAGAATAAAGGACAATTTTCAGTTCTTATATCAAGATTAAAATCATTAATGTTGCTACTTGCATCTTCTTTATAGCTTAAGTCAATGTCTTTAACTTTTTCGTTATATAAAGCTCCTATTTCATAAGCCATACCTAATATACTTAATAGGTCTCCTCTATTAGATGTAAGTTCAAAGTCAATTACTTCATCATCTAATTCTAAGTATTTAATAGGGTCTTCACCTGGAATTGCATCGTTTGGTAATATATGAATTCCTTTTACATCTTCTTCACTTAGGAATTTGTGTTCAAGTCCTAATTCAGCCATAGAACATAACATACCACAAGATTCTTGACCACGGATAACACCTTTTTTAATAACGCCACCTGGAAGATTTGCTCCTACTTGCGCTACTATTACTTTGATTCCAGCTTTTACATTTGGGGCACCACATACAATTTGTAATACTTCTGAACCGATATTTACTTTGCATACATGTAAGTGATCGCTGTCTGGATGATCTACACACTCTAATACTTCACCAATTATCAAGTTAGTTGCTGGTATTAATTTACCACATGAATCATATTCGTTTCCAATACTAGTCATATCTTCTGCTAAAGAGTGAATATCTTTAGTTATATCTACATAGTCACTAACGATTTTTCTACTTAATTTCATTTTCATCATCCTTTCTATCAAATTGTTCTAGGAATCTAATATCATCAGTATATAAGTATCTTATATCCGGAATAGCATATCTAAACATGGCAAATCTATCTAGCCCTGTTCCAAAAGCAAAACCTGTCCATACTTCTGGATCATATCCACCCATTCTAAGTACATTAGGATGAACCATACCTGCCCCTAATACTTCAATCCATCCAGTTTGTTTACATAAAGCACATCCAGTACCACCACATTTAAAGCAAGATACATCTACTTCTACACTTGGTTCAGTAAACGGAAAATAACTAGGTCTAAATCTTACTTTTGTATTTTCTCCTAACATCTTTTTAGCAAATAATTCTAAAGTTCCTTTTAAGTCTGCTAGAGAAATATTTTTATCGATAACAAGACCTTCTACTTGTCCAAATTGATGTGAGTGAGTTGCATCTTCATCTCTACGATATACTTTACCAGGACAAATCATACGAATTGGTGTCTTTTCAGTATTCTTTTGCATTGTTCTTGCTTGAACACTTGAAGTTTGTGTTCTAAGTAAGTATTCCTCATTGATATAGAAAGTATCTTGAGCATCTCTTGCTGGGTGTCCCAAAGGTAAGTTTAATAATCTAAAGCAGTTTTCATCTGTCTCTAATTCCGGCCCATCTACTACATCATATCCCATTGATACGAAGAAATCTTCTACATCTTCTACTATTCTGTTAAATGGATGACGACTACCTCTTTTTAATTTTTTACTAGGTAAGCTTATATCAATTGCTTCTTTATTAAGACGATCGTTTAACTCTTTAGTTTTAATTTCTTCTTCTTTTGAAGAAATCTTCTCAGTTACTATTGTTCTTACTTCATTAGCAATTCTTCCTACTTCTTTTTTCTCTTCAACAGATAAATCTTTCATATTACTAGTAAGTTCTGTTACAAGTCCTTTTTTACCTAGATATTTTACTTTTAAATTAACGATATCATTAGATGAGCTTACTTCTTCTATATCGTTATTTAAAGCATTTAGTATTACTTCTTTTTTATTTTCCATGTGTCCTCCTTATAAATAAAAAACACTCTACATCTAAGGGCGCTTACACGTGGTACCACCTTAGTTTATAGAATGTCTATACACTTATTCTCTTAACGCGAGTAACGTTTACTATTAATAAAAGCTTATAAGATGAATTCATAAGTTTTACTTGTCACTTTCCACCAACCAGCAACTCTCTATTAAGATATTATCTTATTACTACTTCTTAATTACAGCCATCAAATATCGATATTAATTATAACACAAGGTTATTTTTACATCAATACCTAAGTTATAAAAGAAAAAAGGAACTATATACTTAATAGTTCTTCTTCTTTTACTTTTAGTTTTTCATCTATTTTTTTGTTATATTCATTTACTAAGTTTTGAACTTCTGATGTTTGATGTTTTTCTACATCTTCAGGTAATTCTAATTTTTCGATGTCTGCTATAGCATCATGTCTAATATTTCTAATAGCAACTTTACCTTCTTCAGCAATAGCTTTTACTTGTTTAGTAAGTTCTATTCTTCGCTCTTCTGTTAATGCTGGAATTACTATACGGATAGTTTCTCCATCATTATTAGGTGTATATCCTAAGTTAGATTCGAATATTGCTTTTTCTATAGCACCTAAACAGCTTCTATCAAATGGTTTGATTAATAATTGTCTTGCTTCTGGTACTGATATTGTTGCTAATTGTTTTAATGGTGTATCTGATCCATAGTATGAAACCATAACACCATCTAAACTACTAGGATTAGCACGTCCTGCTCTTACTGTTACAAAGCGTTTTTCAACGTTTGCTACTGCTTTTTCCATTTTATCTTCAGTTAATAATAACACTTCTTCATCCATTAAAATTCATCTCTCCTTGATTATATTTTACGAAAATTTTTAATGTTTGTAAATATAATGTTTTAGCTTTTATATTCTAGTCTTTTAGTTTGTTCATATACACCGATGTTTCTTCTTGCTCTTCTTGACATGTTATAAAATTTAGTTAATGCTTCTTCATATTGATCAGAAGTATAAATAGCTTTTATCATTTGTTCACAATATATTCTATCGCTAAATAGTCCATCTATTTTTCCAACTTGTCTTGCTAATACTTCTCTATTTTCAGATAATGTAGCACTTATAGGATTACTACTTTGAACATTAGATTCTTCTAATTCACTTTCTATAGATGCAATTATATCGTTATGTTCTCTAGATTTATGAAGCATTTTATCACCATTAAATGCTTCTGCTACTGAAATTATTTGAACTTTAGTAGTTAATCTTAATTTACTAGCTGAATTTTGAAAAATATTTTTAGCTTCGTCTGGTATATAAAGTGGTGTTTCTACAGTAGCATTTAATAATAGTCTTGCTAATTCTTCAAATGGATTGCAAATAGATCCACAGCTTACTGTATCTCCTCTTCTGAAGTAATTATCTAATGTACTTGAACTATTATCGTATGATAATGCAGCTTTACTTATAGCTATCGCAAAACCTTCTTGTAGTTTTCCTTTATACATACCGTTTTGTTCTAAATAATATTTCACATATTGATATAAAGACGCTAATTCTTCTTTGTTTGAACCAAATGATGAATTTTTATAATTAGTTATTGGCAATAGATCAATTTTTTCTATTTCCTCTTCTTTTCCTGTAACTGTTGTTAAAAACTTTTCATAATCTTTTTGATATACAATTTTCTTTAAAGTTTCAAATGAGCTCATATTCACTCCTCCTATTTGCGTATTATAATGCATTTGGTGAAAAAACTCAAGATTAATTAATCGTTTGTTACTATATTACAGCTGTAATTATCTAAAGAACATATAAATGTATCTGTTTTTAGATAATCATTTAAGTATTCTTTTAATATTATTTCATTAATATTCACACTTTCTAGTGATGTTGGAGTAATACTTACACCATCTGATTTTAAACCTATTTTAGTGATCTTCTTTTGGTACCATTTAATTGATATATAAATATTGTTGGGGTATTACCACTACCTAAGCCGTATAATTTGTCTTGATAGAATTGATATACCTTCTTTTCATTAAAAGCATCTTTGAATGATGATTCTAATCTATCTAATAGAATATAATCATCATTGCCTACTTTATAAAATAATCCTGTCACCACTGATTGATATTCTTCTTCAGTCATATCTTTTAATGCATATATTTCCTCTTTATTTTTATCACTAACATATACATATTTATTGTAATAGCTATCATTTAATTGGTAATGCTCATATTTATCGCTCTTTTTGTTTTCACACCTGCATAATATCACCTACTTAAGATTAATATTCATTTATTAAACGAAGATTAAAATTTCTTCTTAAATAGTATTATACACTTAAAATATTCCTGGGGAAATTATTATTTTGTATTTATTTCTTTAGTAGGAAAACTATTTAAAAAATCTTTGTTATTTAATTTTTTGATTACTTGTTTTTTCCAAACATCTTCAATTGTTAAATCGTTTAATTCTAGATTTTTTCCTTTATAAAAATCAATTATATCTTGTTTACTAATTATATATATCTTATCATTGAACTTAAAATTCATGTATTCTAAGTTTTTTATTATTATAAAAGATTTAAGGCTTACTACTATGATCCCTTTTTTACTATAATTTTTGTCATACCAAGATTTATTGTATTTTTCTTCTGTTGTATCAAAGGCATAAATAATAGTATCAAGGCTTTCTGTGCCAGTTACCTCAGCATTTTTTAAAGGTAAATCCGAGATTAGTTGTCCAATACAATTTTTATTGTCTTTATTACATAGTAAATCACTATCGTTTATTAAATCTTTATTAGTAATTTTTAAATTATATTTTTCATAGTCATTTATTTTTACGTTTTCTGCTTTAATATATGGCTCTAGTAAATATCTTATTATATTTGTCTTGCGACTTAGATATTCAAATGCAAAAAAGCTGGCAAATAAAACGATTATAATACTTAATACTAATATAATTGTATTTTGAATCTTAACTTTCAATTTGTTATCATTAATGCTTTTATTAACTGAATTCTTTATAATTTCTTCTACTTCTTTTTTTGGTATTTCTTTTTTCATTTCTCCTCCTAATAATTCGTAAACACTAATATCTAGTAAATCAGATATAGGTATTATTAAGGCTATATCCGGAATACTAACTCCACGTTCCCATTTTGATACTGCCTTATCTGTAACGTGTAATCTAATCGCTAATTCTTTTTGAGTCATATTTTTTGTTTTTCGAGCTTCAGCAATAAGATTCCCGATTTTTTTTGAATCCATAAAATCACTCCTTACATTATTAGTTTAGAATTTAAAAAAGAAAAAAACAACCGACTGGTAGTTTACTTCTATAAATATAATAAATTTTTTGTATGAAAACAATTTATAAAAACATTTGCGCAAAGAACAAATGTTTAATATTATTATATATAGGACATTTAATAGTTGGGTGGAGCCGAACTTCAAAAAGAAGGGAGGCGATATTATGAATAAGAAGGATTTTTTAATTCTATCTCTAGTAATAATTATCTTCCTTTTATTATTTTTACTGTTTGTAGTATTAATATAAAAGAAATCCACCTAACTCAGCAATGATTTAGGTGGGCCAAAAAATTACGGCAACACTCAACAATGCAAAATTAAGTGTTCCTTTTTTATTTTATGCAAGTTTTCTTGCTAGATACATAATAACATAAAAACGGCTTTTTGACAAGCCGTTTTAAAATCAATTTGGTGACCTGTATGGGACTTGAACCCATGAATATCGCCTTGAGAGGGCGGCGTGTTAACCACTTCACCAACAGGCCAGTAAGTTGTTCATTGGAACAACAAACTAATTTTATCATAATCAATTTATTAATACAATAATATATCTTAATTTATTTCTTTTAAGAATCTATCTACTCTATTTAATAAATTTTCTTTTCCATATATTTTTAATAAATCATACATGTTTGGAGAAGTATTTGTAGTAGTTAACATTACTCTTATAATACTGCAAAAATCCGCTATATTACCTAAGAACTTCTCTGGATTTTCTTTATATTCTTTGCGATTAGTTGCAAAACCTTTTGATGATGCATAATCTTTTACTTTGTTAAACCACTCTTCTTCAGTATCGTTTTCGTCATAAATATTAGCAAAGTATTCTTTAATAAATGATACATTATAACTATATGATACTTCTTTATATGGAGCATCTACTTTATCAAATAATTCATCATACATATACCAGAATTGACGTTTTACATCACTATAACTTCCAATATCCATACGAGGACGTTCAATATTTCTTTCAATATTTAGAAGTGATACTAGATAATCTTTATTATCTTTAATTAAATTATAAAATTCTAAATCATATTGTTTTGTATATTCTAAAGTTCTATTATATATTTCGGAAGCTGACAATTTACTAAAATATACTTTAGAAATATTCATTAATTTATCTAAGTCAAACAAACTTCCACCAACTGGCATCTTATCAAAAGTAAATGTATAATCATCTACTGTTTTATCCGGATTATTTATATACCACTCTTCAAAGTTAGAATTGTTTACAGTAGCGATGTATAAATTAATTACTTCATTTGGTACTCCATTTTGGTGGTAGAAACTAATAGCAGCTTCTTTATCTTTTCTTTTACTTAGTTTACGTACTGTATTACCTTCTTTTATTGTAAATGGTGCGATATGTGCATATCTTGGTTCTTCAAATCCTAAAACTTGGAATAATTGATGATGAATTGGATATGATGATACCCACTCGTCTCCTCTTATTACATGTGTTGTATGCATTAAGTGATCATCAACAGCGTGTGCAAAATGATATGTAGGTAAGCCATCTGATTTAATAATTACAATATCCATATCATTTTCAGGCATCTCTATTTTGCCTTTAATACAGTCATCTAAAACAATTTTATGATTAAAATCTCCTGGTGACTTTAATCTTACAATGTATGGTGTTCCTTCTTTTATTTTAGTAATTGCTTCATCTACTGGTAGGGTTCGATATTTAGCCCAACTTCCATAGTAACCTAAACGTTCTTTATTTAATTCTTGCATTTCTCTTAGGTTTTTTAATTCTTCTTCAGTAGCAAAGCAAGGATAAGCCATACCTTCTTGTAATAACTTTTTAGCAAAACTTTGATATATTTCCTTACGCTCACTTTGAATATAAGGACCATATGAACCACCTTGAGTTGGTCCTTCATCAAAGAAAATGTTTAAGTTGTTAAAGTCATTTATTATTCCTTCAACACCATTTTCAACTTCACGCTTTTGGTCAGTATCTTCAATTCTTAAGAATACTACTCCTTCAGTTTGTCTAGCTAATCTTATGTTAGAAAAAGATGTATACAAGCTTCCCATATGTACAAATCCAGTAGGACTTGGTGCAAATCTTGTTACAAATGCTCCTTCTTTTAAATTACGAGCTGGATATTTTTCTTCAAAATATGATGAATCCTTAACATCAGGGAAGATTAAATTAGCTAAATCTTGGTAATTCATATTGATCCTTCTTTCTATATTAAAATATTATTATCAAATTGGCTGCTCCAGTTAGATTCGAACTAACGATGTCGGAGTCAGAGTCCGATGCCTTACCGCTTGGCTATGGAGCAATTTACATTTCATATGATAACACAAAATAGTTTATCAAACAAGGTATAGCAAAAGAAAAAGACAAGTTTTTACTTGCCTTAGTAACGATTCTTCTTTTTAGTTATTATATTAGATAAAATTATAAAAATAAGACTAAATAATAATATAACTAACATATTTATAATAATGGGTTTTAATGTATCTAGGTTAACTATTTCTAATGTTTTTATTAATTCATTAGTATTTATATACCAATAAGATGGTAGCAAGTGAGCAATTTTCAAAACACTATCTGGTAAAAATTCTACTGGTACAAAAGCCCCACATAAGAAGCTAGAACCTAGAGCTACTACATTTATTATTCCGTTAATTGCATTCTTATTATTAATTAAGTTACTTATTAAGAAAGCGATTGTAACACAGCATATCGTAAAGATAAATGAGTTTAATATGTAAATTAAACCCCTACTAGATAAAATTATATCACCACATAATATAATACTAAGTATTACGTATACTAACCAAACAATAATAGCAAAAACACTGTTTGCGAATAGTAAAATGTTGTTTTGTTTCTTATAATCCATACTACTAACAATAATTCTTTTCTTTACTTTTTCTTCGTGGAAACTAGATAATACTAGACAAATTACATATATAGCACCAGCCATCATACTATAGTTTAAAAAGTCATAATATCTAGTTGCTTTACTTAACGTATTAGTATCAATTTTTGATTTTATGTCTACTTTAGTACTTGTATTTAATGAATTATTTATTTTTTCGATAATTATAGATTCATCAGAATAAGTCTCTTTATAAGTGTTTGCTACTGTTAAATATCTATTTAGGATGATATCTGCAAGTGATGAATAATAATCTTTAGTACTTTTTATTTTAATTTCAGGATTGTTGCCAGTTAAAAAATCATTTCGATAGTTCTTAGGAATATATATGACATAATTAACATCTCGATAAAATAAGGCGTCATTAATAGCATTTCCATCTTTAATATCTCTTACATCAGTATTTTTCTTTAAATAATTGATTAAATTCTTAGTTACTCCTATTTCTTTATCAGCATTTACTATTACTATATCAGGCTTTGAAGCAGTAAAATCCATTGCAGTATTATTATTACTAAAAGATAGACTTCCAAATACTATTAAGAAGACTGTATACATAATAATTGGTACTTTAGATTTGTTTAATACTTTTAAAAATGTCCTATATACTGTCATACTTCTGCCTCCTTAATTTTTTGTAAGATATCAAAATTAAGATAAGTGAATATATTAATAGGCTTGCTATATTAAACCAAAATCTATTTAATGTCTCATAATAATATAATGAATAAAATCCGTCGGTTATCATATTAGCAGGATTTATTATATTTAGAATTGGAATATTAGTATCAATTACATATTTTAAAGTTATTCCCATCATACCTGCTAAGCAACAGAAGAACATAGTTATTGCAATAATAATACCAGTTTTAACTGATTCATTACATTTTAGTACAGTTCCAATAAATACTCCAGTTGTTAATCCAGCTAGACTTCCAGAAAGAGTTAATATAATTACAAATAAAGGATTAGTTCCAAAATCTATTTTTAATACTAAGTATAAGAATAATAGTAATAATGTTACTCCAATTATTTGAACTATGTAACTTGCAAGAAGACTACTTAATAACATACTAGATTTACTTGTTGGAGAAATACTTTTTCTTTTAGCTTTATCACTCATATTAGCAAGATTATTACTTATGGCAACTAGTCCTATAGTACCACCATATAAACATGACATTGCTATTAAAGTATAGAATTCTATTACTGTATAACTTAAGTTTTTACTTGAGATATCGGTAATATTATTATCTTTTGTCATTAGGTTTTGAGCTTTTTTATAGACTTCTTCATATATTCTACTTATGTCTTTATTGGTGTTGGTTGATAATTCATCCTTAACTAACTCATTTATAATTTTTTCATTAGTACTTAATTCATCTACTACTGACTTTATCACAGTAGCATTAACCCCATTTTCTTTTACCATTATCTTTTTATCATTGTTTTCTAATAGGAGATATCCTTCTATTTTGTTATCATCAAGTAGTTTATTAGCTTCATCTATATCTACATATTTAATATTAAATAATTGATTATTGCTTGTACTACTTCCTAATTCTTTAAATGCTTCTTTAATTATAGTATTATTTTGATATTCATAATTATCAATTATTGCTATATCAATAATATCTAGTGTTTCACTCTTTTCTATATCACTAAATGCTAGATTAAAGAATAGTCCTAAAAGGATTGGAAAAGCAAAAGTCCAAAAGATTAGTCCTTTATCTCTAAAGAGAGTTTTTAGAGAATACTTTAAATTATGGTAAAACATTAGTCCCTTAAATCCTTTCCTGTAAGTTCTAGGAATACATCATTAAGAGTAGGACGTTCTGAAAAGATACTATTATAAAGAATACTCTCTTTCTTTAAATAATCAATTAGATTACCTAGATTATCTTTTCCTTTAGTGTAGTTAATTATGAGTAAATTATCTTGATATGTTGCTTTATCAACATTTTTCATATTTTTAATTTCTTCTAGATTTGTCTTCTTCAAATTATGAATTTCTACTGTTACCTTTTCTTCAATATTTGCTAGAGTCTTTAATTCACTGCTTGTACCTTCTGCTATAATTTTACCTTTATCTAGGATTATGATTCTATCACAAAGTATTTCTACTTCTTCCATGTAGTGAGTAGTATAAATAATAGTTGCCCCATTTTTTCTTAATGTTTTAATACCATCTAAGATGCTATTTCTACTTTGAGGATCTACTGCTACAGTTGGTTCATCTAGAAATATTAATTTAGGTTTATGAGCAATACCACATGCGATATTTAATCTTCTTAGTAGCCCGCCTGATAATTGTTTAGGATAAAATTTCTTATAGTTTTCAAGTCCTACTAATTTAATTGCATCTTCAATATAATCTTGTCTTGTTTTTTTATCTTCAATATAAAGACCACAGAAATAATCTAAGTTTTCATATACAGTTAATTCTTGAAAGACAGCTACATCTTGGAAGACTACTCCTATTTGTCTTTTAATATCATATTTATCTGGTGCCATTTCTTCATCAAAGATTTTAATATCACCTTTTTCAAAGTTTAATAGAGATAATAAACAGTTGATAGTAGTAGATTTACCACTTCCGTTAGGTCCTAGAAGTCCTAGAATTTCTCCTTCTTTTACATTGAAAGATAAATCATCTACTGCACATACATTTTTATATTTTTTGGTTAAGTTTTTTACTTCAATTACATTTTTCATTATTTATTCCTTTCTTCTAGAGTCATTAATGTTTAAAATTCATGAGTTAATATTTCTTCTATTTCACTTTCTTTTATTGTTGCTATACCCATTGCTACCATACACGTTATTCCATGGAAAATCCACATATGTTTATGTTAGTTGCTTTGCAATCAATATTTAAAATAGCTACATCTTGACCTGTCTATATATCTTTCATTGTAGTAACATTATCTTTTCTACCATTATTAACTAAATGAGAAAGCCCGTCAATTACACCAGCAATCATTCCAAAAATAAGTGAAAGTGCTAAAACTATCATCAAATTTTTTATTACTTTTTGAGTTATATTCATATTACCACTCCAATCATATTAATGATAGCACATTGTACATTAAGTATTCCACCAATATTCTATGGATTTTACGCAATTTTTCTTAACATAAGTTACCAATCTCTTTTTATTTTTTTAATAAATAAGAAATAAATCATAATACTATCTATTATAAAATCATATATTCTAAGTCTATCAAATAAAATTATGCTTGATAAAATAGATACCATTACAATTCCTACACTTATTATCTTAGGAAATATACCTTCTTCTTTAGATATCCAAGTGAAGTAAGCAAAAATTGGCAATAGTAATGCAAAAGATGTCCAACCTATAATGTAACTAGTACTGTATACTCCTTTAGTTATAAACGCTACAAAATAATATGTTATAAGCATTCCTATGCAAAACGGCAAAATATTTAACATTGCTTTTTTCTTAGAACTACTATATATAGAAATAACAACACCAAACAAAATCCAAACCGACATTTGTGAAAATATATTTCCTAAATTTTGAAAATATATATCAAATAATCTACTAATAATGCCTAACAGTAATCCTATTACAAACATCCCAAAAGGATTTAATATTTTCTTCATGACTCTCTCCTAATTTAAATAAATACACTTATATCAAAAACAATAATTATAATCAAACTAATATAAAAGATATTTTTTTTAACTTTATTATTTAATTTAAAATCAGTGTAGAATAAACTTCTAATTTTTCCAATTATATCAAATCTAGTAATTAAAAAAGTAAATATTACAGTACCAATATAATTCAAAAATATGTCATCAACGTCAAAAGCACCAGTATGTGTAAAAGCTTGCAATACTTCAATAAATATAATTATTGGAAATGTTATTAGCGATTGTTTTAAAATATTATTAAACTTTTTATCTCTAATCATAAGTAAGAATGAAAGAGGTATTAACATAACGCTGTTTCCCACAATATTTAATATTGAAAAAGGTGAGCCATGTTTTAGTTGTGACTTTATTGTTGCAAACAAAGTATATTGACCGCCATAAGTCCAAGTATAAAACTTTAGTGTTGGTCTTGCTATAATAAAAGTAAATGAAAATAATAATATTCCAAAAAGTGTTATGTATAAAGCGTTATTTGATTTATATGTTTTTTCTTCATTAATCAAAATGCCACTAATATAAATAAAAATGCAATTAATAAGCATAAATAAAATACATTTTGAATAATTCATGTCGTAAAAGTATTTATTTCTTCCTATAAATACTAGGTAAAAATATATTAGAATATTTATTACTACTATTATGTTTTTAATAAGTTTTATTTTGTTTTTAGAAAAAGTTTTATTATCAAGCATAGCTATTCTCCTTTATAATGCATCCTATATTGATTATACCACAATTTATATATCTTTTTTATATCAAACAAAAAGATCGATAATCACCCGATCTTTAATATGTTATTTTTCAATATAGCCACTTATTCCTTTGGTATACATATCATCTGTTATTGCCTGATATCTTTTACCATCATAATCGTCAGTAAATCCATTATATGCTTTATATACTTCGCCAGTTTCAGTATCATATACTCTTTCGTATCCTAGTGTTGCATCACTTTGTTTTTGACTCATTATATCATAAGTTGCATTTCTTTTCTCCCATGAATCCATTATGCCATCTGATATTTCATTACACATACTTCTGATACTTTGAAAGTTTTTCATTACTGCATCTTGTTCAGCATTGAATCCATTTATAAATGCATCGGTAAATTCTAGTGAAGATGAAATAGTATTTAAGGTTTCTTCCCAGTTTACTAACTCATCTTTAGGAGTTGTTATAAAAATAGCATCATATACATTCAAGAAATATATATCTATTTGTTTTCCTGACATGATATTTTCATTCACATAATAACTTCCAGCATCATATACATAAGCAGTAAACAACCCTTCGGCTTCTTGTCCCTCAGCATCTTTAAAAGTTGCTCTTAATATGTCGCCACCTAATAGACCTGTACCTAGATTTTCAACTACTGTAAATTCATTTAAAGTTGGAAAAGTAAACTCTTTTGTATTGTTCAAAGGACCCAATTCATTAAATATTTTATAGAAACCTTCAGTATTTTTAGTTGCTATTACTGCTGTTTTAGCAAATATACTATCTGGATAATATCTTTGTTGAAAAGCTTTGGCATCTTCTGATTTATTATACCCCTCTGTCTTTAAATTAAAGAAGAACTGATAAGTAGGTTTATCTGGATCATATACTTTAACTGTATAGTGGATATAATCTCCTAAAACATCAACCTTCCATCCTTCTGGTACTTTCATTTTAACTAATCCATTATCAAAGTCAGTATATTTAATGGTTTTAGTTTCAACTTCTCTTATTTTTACTTTATCCTTTGATGAAAAACTATTACACCCAGTTATTCCCAAAATAACAAACACAAACATCAAAATTATTAATATTTTTCTTTTCATATTTTTTCCCTTTCACGACTACTTTATATAAGATATTATATCAGATAAAAGAAATAAAAAAAATAGATATTTCTATCTATTTTAATTCATTATGGTAGCGAGAGGGGGATTCGAACCCTCGACCTATCGGGTATGAACCGATTGCTCTAGCCAACTGAGCTATCTCGCCATTTCAGTCAACAATAAAATAATAACATAATCATTTACTTTTGACAATAGTTAATTTTCAAAATAATCATTTTTATTGTGACCATTATTAATTTTGTTATTCATTTCTAGATATATAATTTTCAATATTATAAATAGTTGTTGGTGTATCTTTAATAAACACATATTTACCATTAGTAAAAATAATATTATCAAAATGTTTTGAAAATTCTTTATCTTTTATTAACTTTGTATTACAAACTTTATCTTTACAATTTTCATCCATTACTTCGTTATACATTCCTTTATTAGTAATTAATCTAATTCCATAAACTTCTTCTGGTACTTCTTCCATTATATTTAGATAAGAGATTTTGTCATTAATTAACTTTTTATTGTTTCTTGTTCTATAAATCGATAAAGGAACTCCTACATAATCTAATCTTTTAAATATAACTTCTACCGTTTCATTATCTAATAAATTTAATGAAGTTGGATATCCATAATTGGTATATACATTAATATCTCCCCTACTATCTATTAATAATTTATTAGAGAATTTTGTATCGTCTAATTCTAATGTTTTAGCACTTACATCATAGAAATAAATATATGGAAACCTTTTATTTATTGTATTCAAATTATTTAAATCTTCTTTATAGATATTTGCTGTTGAACTATCTATTATTTCTAAATTGTTATTTATATCATAAAATGTATTATCGTTATCATAAATAATATTGTTGTTATTATAAAAGTTAATAAACTTAATATCTGAATCGATCTTTGTACAATTATGTCTATTTTCAAAAGTAGAATTAAAGTTTACTTTGTAGAGTTCTCCTGTAGTAGTTAATAAGTAATCATTATCTAAATAGACTATAGTTTCATTTTTAGCAGGACAACTAAATGTCAAAGATTTTATGTTGTTATCACGTAGAAAATTTTTAAATTGTTCTTCCTTAGTAATTGCATCATCTATATTATTGTTTTTATTATCATAATCATATTTAATCCATACAACAGTAGCTAATATTACTATGATTAATATGTATATTATAAATTGAATATTCTTCTTCACATTAATCACCTACTTCAAAAATATTATACTATAAAAATTGATTATAGTTAATCTTATTTTTGTTTTACATCTACAATTATTATGATATACTTATAAAGTAATGCCGATATAGTTTAGTGGTAAAACAGATCCTTGGTAAGGATCAGCGGACAGTTCAATTCTGTCTTTCGGCACCATATAAAAATCAGTTGAATTAATCGACTTTAAATATAAAAAGGGTTAATTTCGGTTAACCTTTTTATATGTTTGAAAGGAGTTGATTAATATTGCATTTAATAAAGGAAAGATTAGATATTGAAGAAAGTATAGAAAAAAGGATTAAAAACACTAATCTTGCTTATATTGAACCACATAAGTTAGTAATTGGTAATACCACTTACTTATTCTTTAATGATTGTGAAAATGTTTATATCAATAATTTAGAAAATCATATTTCATTAAAGGATTTACAAGACCACATAAAAAACTATAGGTCTTTATAACCCATTATTAAATTTAAAATTAACTTATATAATAATAATCGAATAAATTGCTTTTAAAACTTAAAAAAGAGGTTCAAATATTTAAGAAAAATGCAGCAATATATTGTAGTGTTTCAACCGAGGATCAGGCCAGAAAGGGTTATTCTTCGGGTGAACAATTAGAAAAATTAAAAGATTTATGTAAGTACAGGGATTATAATATTTATAATGTGTATGAGGATGTGGGTATAAGTGCAAAAGATATAGAACATAGACCTGCATTTCAAAAAATGCTTGAAGATGTAAGAAAAAGTAAAATTAATAACTTTACACGCGAATATGTAAACATTTTACTGGGTTGTATATCAACAAATTAAATTGTGATATAATGATTATAGGAGGTTATATGAGTACTTTAGAAGAAAGAAAGAAATCAAGAAAAGAATTAGAAGAAAAATTGAAAGAAGTTCCTGAAGGAGAAAGAATCCATATTGAAAAAGAAAAATTAGATTCTCTTATATTTGAGCAGTACCTTATTGAAGATGAAAACATTATGTGTAAATTCCCTATTTGGACGGGAGATTTCCTAACAAAATTAGATTTAAGTGAATTAGATTTTGCGGATGTTTGTTGGTCAATACATGGCAATCCCATGTTTGATACTCTTTTTTACGAAGAACTGAAAGAATATGATATGCTTTCATCTAACGAAAATAATTTTAGTAATACTAATGCTAGAATAGATTTATCACAATCAATAGAAGCAAGGTATTATAATACTCTATATATTGTGGGATGTAATTTTGAAAATGTTGACCTATCATTCAATGACTTATCACAAGTTAATGATGGCTGTATTTTAAATTGTAATTTAAAAAATACAGGATTATTATTTCCATCACATTTGATTCCTTATATAAATGAGTCAACAATTTTAGAGGGTTGTGATTTATCAAATTTAAATGTTTCTATGTTCGATTTTTTAACAACTTTAGAGGGTATTGATTCCAATTTAAAAAATACAGGATTACGAATTGAATATTCTAATTCCTATGAAGAATGGAATGCAATAGAAAACTATCGTGGAGAAACAAGCAAAGAAGAGCTTGCCGTTAGTCTTGCAAGCGGAAGATTGGACGGATGCTATATAAATAATATTCAAATTGATTCCACCCAAATTCAAAGTCCATTACAATACTTGGAACAACTTGCATCTGCTTATAATTCTGGTGATATCCCAAAAGGTGGCTCACACAAATAAATTTTTAAAATTTTTCTCGTAAATAGTTTTATTCTTGGGTTATAAGCCAGTAAATACATATTAAGATAATTATAGAATATTGCTTTTTGATTATTTTATCTATTACAACAGTATACTCAAGCCTTTTCGAGATAACATAAAAACTACTTTCAAATTATGAATGAAAAACAATTAAATATAAACACAAAAAGATAACTTCTAAGTTATTTTTTTATTGTCATTATTTTTTAAATTCTAGAATATGTATTAAATATGAGAACAATAATACATGATTTAGAGGATACCTCTTTTTTAAATTTAAGAAGTGATGATGTTTTAATCAGTGATGTAGATAATAGTTGTATAGGATGTTTTACTTGTTGGGTTAAAACTCCTTTTTCTTGTATTTATAAAGATAAGATAATTAATAATGGTTTGCAAATACTAAATAGTAACGAATTAATTATTATCAGTAAATGTATTAATGGTTGCTACAGTAGTAAAGTAAAAAGAATACTAGAAAGGAGCATTTCTTATGTTGAGCCATTTTTTACACTTAGAAATAAAGAAATTCATCATTTAGAAAGGAAACCTAAAAAAATCGATTTTAAAATATATTTTTATAACAAGAATATAACAGATAAAGATAAAATTATTTCTAAGCATTTGGTTACAGCTAATAAGAAAAACTTAAATACCCTATGCCCTAACCTATACTTTTATAACTCATATAAGGAGATTAATTTATGATATTATACATAAATGGAAGTCCAAAACTAAAAAATAGTAATTCAGATTTTTTCTTAAATAAGATAAATAAAAAAACTAAGATTTTTTATGTATATAAAGATAAATTTAATAAAATTTTAAAAGATATAAAAGATGCTGATACCATTGTATTTTCATTTCCATTATATGTAGATGCTCCAACCAACAAAATAATAGAATTACTTGAATATATTCAAGATAATAAAATAGATATTAAAAATAAGATGATCTACACCATTATCAATTGTGGTTTTTGGGAAGCAAAACATAATAAAACAGCATCTTTAATCATGGAAGAATTTGCTATTAATAATAAAGCAAAATACATGGGAACCTTTAATATTGGTGCTGGTGAAATTATTGGAAAATGTGGTAAAAAGAAAATATATAAAATAATTTCTATACCATTTTTGTTTAAGATAAGAAAATTTAAAAGATATATTTTTAATAAGAAAAAAATCAATTTAGAGACTACTATTAGACCAATGACAAAAAAATTATATATCTATTTGGCAAATTGTAGTTGGAAAAGTAAAATGATTAAAAACGGTTGTTATAAAAATAATTAATTACAGTTAGTTGTAAATCTTCTTTAAAAAAGTTAAAATGATATTATAAGATAATTGAAAAAGGAGATTTATATGAAGACAGTTGTAATTACAGGAAATGCTAGAGGCTTTGGTTTTGCCATGACTGAATTATTTAGAAAAAGAGATTTTAATGTAGTTTTATGCGATGTTAATACCGAAGCTTTAAAACAAGCTAAAGAAAAATTAGAAAAAATTGATTCAAAAGGAAAAATTTTATCTTTCAAAACAGATATTACTAGCGAAAAAGATATTGATAACTTGATCAAAGGCACATTAAAAGAATTTGCAACTATTGATATTTGGATCAATAATGCGGGAGTCAATCAAACTTCCAACCCTATTTGGGAAGTTGATACTAAAGTAATTGATAGATTAATTGATATTGATTTAAAGGGAACTATTCTATGTTCTAAAATGATTATGCCAGTTATGATAAAACAACACAGTGGACAAATATATAATGTTGAAGGACATGGAAGTAATGATGCTACTATTACTGGATTATCTATATATGGAACATCAAAACGTGCAGTTACTTATTTCACTGAAGCTTTAGCTCATGAAGCTCGTGAACTTAATACTGGTGTTTTGATCGGAAAAATAACTCCAGGAATTATGATCACTAACTTTATTAATACCTCTTTAGGTGATGGTGAAAAAATAGAATTGGATGAAAAAACAAAGAAAATTTATAATATTCTAGGAGATTATCCTGAAACCATAGCTTCCTTCATGGTAGATAAAATAATAAGTAATACCAAAAACAATGTTAAATTTGCTTGGTTAACTAATAGACGTGCTGCTTTAAGATTTATTACTTCAGCATTAAATAAAAGAGATTTCTTTAAATAGTTGTAATTTTTCTAGTTATGATGTATAATATACCCTACAAAAGAAGGGGATATTATGGAAAAAATATATTTACATGCAATTAATGCTAATTCCAGATCTTACATATCAGTAAATACTAGAAATATCTTAAAAAGTATTCTTCAAGACGGATCACTCTTATCACTTAGATTACAAAGGAAGTTTGATCTGGGCTTTAGCTTTTCGGGAATGGATTTTGTTTCACTTTGTGATTATGATCGCCGTGAAATTGTTAGTAATGAAGATGAAACATATAATTCATTTAATGGCTATATAAGAAATTCTCTTTCATTAGCATTTGATAAGGAAAACTTAGATGTTATTACTCCTAATATAGTAGCAGTTTCAAATAGAAGTTATGGTGGATACTTGAATATGCAAAGACTTGGTAATTATAATACTACTAATACTAGATATTCTGATATGCCTGATGAAGTACAAGTTAGAGATAGAGTTTCATTAGAAGAAATGGTAGCTGTTACATTCCCTACTCATCTTTTAGTTCATACTTTTCAAAATGATCAAACAAATGCTGATATGGTTATGTATGAAGTTGGTGCTATAGAAAGCCTATTAAGGCGCTATAAACATGATGTACCTATTTATGATATTGATACATTTAAAGATTTAAGAATTAATGATAATGCTTATGATATATGTAAAAATATAAAGCAACTTAAAAAAAGACGATAACTCGTCTTTTTATTTGTCTAAAAACATAACATAATATTCTTCATAAGTAATATTATTTTCTTGAATATATTTAGCTGCTTTTAAGCCAACATATCTAAAATGCCATGCTTCATTTTTATAACCTGTAATCTCTTGTTTTTCTTTAGGATATCGCAATATGAAACCATATTTATAAGCGTTTTCTAACATCCATGTATATTCTGGAGATGTTTTAAAAGTACTATATCCTTTAGCTGCTACATCTAATGCAAGACCTGTTTGATGTTCTGAAAAGCCAGGAACGGCAACATAATTGTCAACGTATGTTTGACCATATAAACTTAAGTAAGTATCATATACATCTTGTTGATCTTTATAAGAACGATATGCAGAATTTGATAATATATTTTTACCATCTTCCCTAGCAGCATCACACATATTTTCAAATGCTACTTGTGCTGTCTTTGATAAATATGATTTGTTTTTAGAACAACTATCTTTTATTTGAACTAAATTGTCTGGTACAAAACTTTCATCTAATTTATGATATTTATTAGCTAAAATTGTTTCATCAAACTTTGTTATAACGTCAGCATCTTCATATAACTTTTTATCTAATCCAATATTTACATATACTACTGTTTCTTTATAGTCACCTGTATAATAATCTATATATCTATATAAGTTATCACTTTTAAAATAATCAAATTCCATATATTTTGAAATATCTTTTATAAAATCATGCTTATATAAACTTTCTATAGTATTATCATTTAATTTATCATTAATTGTATTGATATCTGAAGTAGTATAACCTAGTGTCAATAATTTATTGATACTATTTATAAAATCTTTTTTATCGTGGTAGTTTATTTCTAAATAACTATTTACATTATCCTTGTTAAAACTCTTATTCTTAATTGCTACTTCTAAGGTTTTACTATACTTGTTATTTATTGCTGTATCAGTAAGACCTTTTGTAACTATATCAAATACAGAACTAAATTCGTAATTATTACTTACTATTCTTACTGTTAAATAAGTAGGATACGCTAATAAAACAATTAATACTATAGGGATTATAATCCATATCTTTTTTAGTTTCTTCTTTTTCATTCTACACCTCTATTATATATACTAATATAACATAAAAGATGTATCTTTTAAATACTATTTGCAGAAAAGCGTATAGATCTTTGCAAATATTTTTTGAACCAACGGAGCAGAATATTTTGATCTTGGATTAGGACTTTCTACTGCTTCAATTATTTTAATTACAATCGAATTTAGTTTTTTCTTTTCTGTTAAATTAAAAATATTAGTTAAATTATTATGAATTTTATCTTTTTCATTAAAAAATACTGAATCACTATTTGTATTTTTATCTATATCATCAATCATTACTTGATTAAATCCAGTCCTATATGCTCCCGGTTCTATTAAAATTATTTTTATTTTAGACTTTATAGTTTTTAACTCACCTCTTAATGATGTAGCCATTGTACTAATTGCAGATTTAGTTGAACAATATGATCCTAAAAATGGTATAGGAATAGTCCCAGCAATTGATGAAGTAATTATTATTCTACCATCTTTATTATTTTTAATCATTTTATTTACTACTCTTTTTACTATGTCATAAGAATAAAAATAATTAACTTCAAAGTTTCGCTTCAATTCTTCAAGTGGTAAATCTAAAACAGAACCACCTACTCCTATTCCAGCATGATTTATCAAAACATCAATATCTAATGTATCTAGTATTTTTCTATCATCAACATTTGTTACATCAAGCCTAAAAACAATTATTTTATAATTGTATCTATCAACCCTTTTCTTTAATTCATGAGCTTCTTTTAAAGTATGAGTAGTCATATATACAAAGTGCCCCCTACTAGCTAGAGTTATACCAGTTAAAAAAGCAATCCCACTTCTAGAACCTGTAATCAATACTTTCATCTAATCACCATTATATTATGATAAAAAAAAGGAACTTTTAATCGTTCCTTTTTGTGTTTATAAAAATTTATTTTAATAGTAAGCAAAATGTAATCGAACTATAGCGGCTTTTTTCTTAGTTCTTTAAATTATATATTTTTGCGATTTCGTTTTTTTAGTATAAGTGTAGAAGTGCAAGAAATAAGGAGTGTAGTATCAAAATCGCATTATAGTTATCTTGGTATACAATCTAGTTGTATTTAATACTTATAACACATCACCTTCCTTTCATGATTAAAGTATATAAAACTAATGTGAAGTTCACGCAAATATTAAGTGAAAATTTAATGAAAAAAAGAATATTATAAATATTCCTTTAATTTCTTTATGCTTTTGTTTTGAAATTCTAATAATTCTTCGGCTAATTTCATTGTATCTTTATCAGTTTTCTTTTCAAGTTTATGAATGTATTTTTCGGTTTCTACTACACCCATAGTAAGTCCTCTTATTAACATATCAGCTATTTTACTGTCGCTATTATCATTCATTACTTCCATTTTCATTTCCATAGATGACCCTAACTTAGCCATAATACCAATATCTTTTACATCTTTCTTACATTTCTTTACTTGTTTTTCTACATCTTTTTGAAATGATGCATATTCTTTTTTTATATCTTCTAATGCATCTCTTATCTTATTGTCCTTATCTTTTAGAAGTGCTATTAATTTATCACAACTATGAACTCCCATATTTACTGTTTTGTAAATATACTCTAATAATTCATTTTCCATATCTATCCTCCATTAATATTATGGAAAATAAAAAAGATTATATACTAATCTTTTTCAATTAAAAAAGTAATTATTTTCTTAGGATCTTCACCATTATAAATTATGTCATATATTAAATCAATAATAGGCATATCTACTTTTCTATCACCTAATAGTTTATAAATTGATTTTAGAGTATATAATCCTTCAATAGTAGTATTGTTAATATAATTATCTACTTCTTCTTTATCTGTATTACTACCGATTAAATATCCTAATCTAAAGTTTCTACTTTTAGTACTAGTAGCAGTAAGCATTAAGTCTCCTACTCCTGCAAATGATAATATAGTATTTTTATTACCACCTAAAGCATCAATTAATGATTTTATATCATGAAGGGATTCGGTTATAAACATAGCTTGAGTTGACTCTGGGTAATTCATACCACTAATCATACCTGCTGCTATAGCAATGATATTTTTAATAGAACCGCATATTTCTACTCCTATAATATCATCTGTAGTACGTAACTTCAACGAATCATTTTCAAGTGTTTTTCTTAGTAAGCATTCTGTTTCTTTATTAGTTGTGGCAACGCTTAAACCTATTGGATTCATATTAGCAATATCTATTGCAAATGATGGCCCCGATATAATAGCTAATTTATCAGTGCTAACATTTCTTAATAATATTTCATGAACAAAAGTACAAGTATCGCGTTCAATACCTTTTGATGCTATACAAATATGTTGTTCATCTTTTAATTTACCTTTTAATAATTGTCCCATATCTTCTACAAAAGCTGCTGGGACAGCAATAACTATTAAATTAGCATCATTAATTGCATCATCAAAATCATTAGTTATTTTTATATTACTAGGTATCTTTATATTAGGTAATACTTTATCATTACCTCTTTTTTTCTCTAATAATTCTTTCTCTTCTTTAAATTTAGTCCATAATACTATGTCATTAACATTTTTATTAAACATTAGCGAAAGAGCAATTCCATAAGCTCCAGTTCCTAATATTGCAATTTTCAAATCAAACACCTTCTTTAAAATATTAAGTTAAAAAGAAAAAGTTGCCTTTTTCTATTGACTACCTATAGGATTTAAATTTAGTTCTGGATAAGCAAAGTTATCATTAATACCTTTATTATTTAATTTAGTACTTTTAACAATTGCTAAAATATCTTTATATACATCATCATAATTAGTACCAGTATTAATACTAAACTCAAATACAAGCGTTTTATTACTTATCTTTAACAAATAAATAATATGTTTATTATTCTTGTAGTTACCTATCATTTCATATATATAAGCATTATCGCTTAATGTTTTATGAGAATCAAGAGTAATACCTATTTCTTCTTCTTTTAAAGTTATCTCATCTATATTTTTAATTATATCGTCAAAATCATCTTCACATTCATAAATAACAGCATCAAAAGAATTGTTGTTTAAATATATTTTTTCTGCTTTATATGAGATATTATCATTATCTTTAACCTCTATTAAAAGATTGTTATAACTGATACTTTTTAAAACAACTTCATTACTAGTAGGAACAGACGTTTTCTTCTTTTTTAAATTAAAGTAATTATTGTCATACAATAAATATCCTATTCCCATTAAAAGAACTATTATTATGAAAATTAAGAATCCTTTACCACTACTATTTTTTTGTTCTAATCCTGGTTGAAAGAAAGGATCTTTATCATCATCTACTTTAATGTTTTCATCTTTTAATCCAT
The DNA here is from genome assembly GCA_934122395.1 of uncultured Bacilli bacterium. Lineage (GTDB taxonomy): Bacteria > Bacillota_I > Bacilli_A > RF39 > UBA660 > RGIG3091. Next base: position 215,742 of record CAKOWQ010000001.1, read on the forward strand.
CTAATTTAATTACATGAGTGTTTTCTTTTCCTTTATCTTCTTCAATGCTTGCACCACAATTGCTGCAAAATAATTCACCTTTTTTTATTTCACTATTACATCTTTTGCATTTCATATACTTCACCTACTTTAATATATAAAACATTATATCATATTTTTATATATTAATCATCTATTAATTTACCTACTGATTTAAAAATTAATTTAACACCCTCTTCAAAAGTTTTACCTATCTTATTAGATAGTGCTAATCCCATTTTTGAAAAATTATTGGAATAGTCTTTATTGTCTTTTACTAAATAGTCTTTAACATCTATTTCTTTTCCTTCTTTTACATCTTCTTCAAACTTTTCAATGGCTTCTTTAGTAAGGTTACTCTTTTTATTAAGTTCATATTCATAGTAACCACTACTTGATGAGAAAAACATAACAAAAAATACAACTACTAAAACAAGAGATAAAATCTTAATTACTTTAGCCATTATTATCACCTATATAAGTATATAGAGTGTTTGCAATGACTTCTATTGTGTTATTTACTTCATCTATTGTATTATCTTTACCTCCTACTTCTATTAAAATACAATTCTTAGAAAAGTCCTGATTATACACACCATTTACACCTTTCCCTTTCTTTTCATATATTCCTTTACTTAATCCCGGATATTTTTCATTTATCATTTCATGCATTTTACTAATTACTTTTTTATTTTCTAAGTAATTAGGATTTTCTAGTCCTAGAAGAAATAAGATTTTAGCATATTTTTTATTATTAATAGTAATAGTAGTTTTATCATAACTAATTGAATCTCTATGTAAATCTATAAAATATACAAGTGACTGATTATCTTTTTTTGCTTGTTCTAATAACATTTTGGTTATTTTATAGCTACTAGCATAGTTCCAATTATTTATTCGTAATAGTTCCATAATGTTACTTTCTTCAACAATTGAATTAATTCCTAGTTTACTTAGTTTTTCTTGTAAGATATAACTTGCAAGTAATACAGTCGGATTAACATTATATGAAGTAGAGTTTCTTGATTTATATTCTTCACTTTGATGAGTATTGTATATATATACTGTAGCTACTTTATTAGTATTATCACCTTTTGGTTCTTTTGTATTACTAGTTTCCTTAATCACTACATTATCTATTTTAGTTACATTATTTTTAACTAATCCTTTATAATTACTATTAATTAAATTAACTGGATTTAAAAAATCAAGACTAATTACATAATTTACTACATCACTTGTTATACCTTGTCCTTTTATATTATTAGAACTATTTATTAAAGTCTCTAAAAATAGATCATCTACTTGCAAATTAATTTTATTTAATATTCTAATAGTATAAGTAAAAGATAGGATACTAATAATTAAAAGAAGCATTATTTTAAATTTCTTTAATCGTGATTTGTTTTTCTTCTTTTTATCCATACTATCACCTTTACTTTAATTATATTAATATCTAGTGATAATATTGTCGCTTTATGAGCATAAAAAAAGATAATCTTTCGATTATCTTTAATTATTAGTTACCATTTACTTGATTCATTACTTCTTGAGCAAAGTCATCTTTTCTTTTTTCAATTCCTTCTCCAACTTCATAACGAACCATAGCTTTAATCTCGCCACCATTATTTTTAATGTATGCCCCTACTGTTAAGTCTGGATCTTTTACAAATGGTTGTTCAATTAAGCAAATTTCTTTGAAGAATTTATTAATTCTACCATTAACCATTTTCTCAGCTATATCAGCTGGTTTTCCTTCGTTAATAGCTTGTTCTTTAATAATTTCTTTTTCGTGATCAATTACTGATGAAGGTACTTCACTACTAGTAATATAAGAGGGTCTCATAGCAGCAGCATGCATACTAACATCACGTGCTACTTCTTCGTTAGCCCCTTTTAATACTGTTAATACAGATATTTTACCACCCATATGTGAGTAACTACCAAATACTTCATCATTATTTTTTTCTATTAATTCAAATCTTCTGAAGCTTAATTTTTCACCTATTTTAGCAGTTAAGTTAACGATATAGTCACTAACTTTTCCTTCACTAGTTTCTAGGTTTAATGCTTCATCCATTGTTTTAACATTACTTGATAAAATAGTTTTACCAATAGTATCTACAAATTTTTTGAATTCTTCGTTTTTAGCAACAAAGTCAGTTTCAGAATTTACTTCTAAAATAACTGCTTTATTACCATCTATAATTATTTCACTAAGTCCTTCAGCAGCAATACGTGCTTCTTTCTTAGCAGCTTTAGAGATACCTTTTTCACGAAGCCAGTCAACAGCTTTGTCCATATCTCCTTTAGCTTCTTCAAGAGCTTTTTTACAGTCAAGCATTCCTGCTCCTGTTTTTTCTCTTAATTCTTTTATATCACTTGCACTAAACATAATAATTCCTCCAAATAACTTTTATTTTAAAACTTCGATAAGTTCGTCTTTTTTCATTTTAGAATAACCTTTGATTCCTTTGATCTTAGCCATTTCTTTAAGTTCAGTAAGATTCATATTAGTTAAATCTTTTTCTTCTTTAACCATTTCTTCTTCTACTTTGCTAGCCTTAGGTTCTTCTTTTTTATCTTCCTTTACTTCTTGTACTTCTTCTTTAACTTCTTTTGCTTCTTTTTTCTTATCTTTCTTATCTACTTTGTTCTTATCTTCTTCAGTAACGAATTCAATAATTTCATTACCATTTACTTCTGCTATAGCATTAGTTAAAGCACCTAACATAACTTTAACACTTCTTACAGCATCGTCATTACCTGGAATTACATAATCAACCATATCTGGATCGCAGTTAGTATCAACTACACCAAATACTGGAATATTTAAAATACGAGCTTCTTTAATAGCATTTTCTTCTTTTCTTGGATCTACTATTACTAATGCTTGAGGAAGTTTACGCATTTCTCTTATTCCTCTTAAGTTTTTATTTAATTTTTCATATTCTTTTTTAATTTTAATTACTTCTTTTTTAGGTAATAGATTAAATGTTCCATCTTGTTCCATTTTCTCTATTTCTTCTAATCTTCTAATTCTTGATCTAATTGTTTTGAAGTTAGTTAATGTTCCACCTAACCATCTTTCGTTAACAAAGTACATATTTGTTCTAGTAGCACATTCTTCAGCAGCTTCTTGAGCTTGTTTCTTAGTACCTACAAATAATACTTTTCCTTCGTTTTCAGCAATTGTTTTTAGTGCAGCGTATGCTTCTTCTATCTTCTTAACTGTTTTTTGTAAGTCGATAATATAGATATCATCACGAGATGTAAAGATATATTCTCCCATCTTTGGATTCCATCTTCTTTTTTGGTGTCCAAAATGTACACCTGCTTCTAATAAATAATTCATTGAAATAACTGTCATAATTTTTTTCCCTTTCGTTATACACTTATTAATTTCTAAAATCTACCACCTATAAGGCACTAGGTAAATCAATTCATTAATATGATTTTTATTTTAAAGCTTCTAATAATTCAGCTTTTTTCATTGTGCTAGCACCAGCAATATTCTTTTCACTAGCCATTTTCTTTAATTCAGCAACTGTTAATTTAGATAAATCAGTAGCTTCTTTTGTAGCAGCTTTTACTTCTTTTTTAGCAGTAGCTTTTGCAGCAGGTTTAACTTCTTGTTTAGTTATCTTTCCTTCTTTTCCTGCTTTAGCTGTTTTAACTAATTCAGCAAATGCTTTTGGATCATTAATAGCAATTTCAGAAAGCATTTTTCTATTGATTTCTACTCCTGCTTTATTTAATCCTTCAATAAATCTTGAATAACTAATTTCATTTTCACGACATGCAGCATTAATTCTTACGATCCATAGACGTCTGAATTCTCTTTTCTTTTGTCTTCTATCACGGAATGCATATTGTCCTGAATGCATTAATTGTTCTTTAGCTGTTTTATATAATCTATGTTTACTTCCAAAATACCCTTTAGCTTCTTTTAAAACTTTTTTATGACGAGCTTTTGTAGTAACTCCATTTTTAACTCTTGTCATATCTTCTTCCTCCTTTATTTAAACTAGATTATTTCTTTTAATCTGTTGTAATCAGCTCTTGATAGTGCTGAACCTTTTCTATTCTTTCTATTTGCAGAACTTGTTTTCTTACCAGTGTTATGACGTGATCCTGGTCTACCTATAGCAATTGTTCCGCCTTTTCTTACTTTTAATACTTTTTTTGTTCCTTTATGTGTTTTTAATTTAGGCATATTCTTCTTCCTTTCTTTACTTCTTTTGAACTAGTAGCATTGTCATACTTCTACCATCTAGCTTTGGTTGTTCTTGAACTTCAGCTACATCATTAAGACGTTCAGCAAATTTTACTAATACATCTCGTCCTAATTCAGTATGAGCCATTTGACGTCCTTTAAAACGAATAACCATTCTTACTTTATCACCTTTTTCGATGTATTTTCTTACGTTACGTAATTTTGTTTCAAAGTCTCCTACATCGATAGCTGGTGACAATCTAAATTCTTTTAATTCAGATAAAGATTGTTTTTGTCTTTTTAGGGCTTCTTTTTCTTTTTTAGATTTTTCATACTTATACTTATTGTAATCCATTACTTTACATACTGGTGGATTACCATTTGGATTAATAAGTACTAAATCTAATCCAGCATAAGTTGCAAGTGTTAGAGCATCACTTATAGGTTTTACTCCAACTTGTTCACCATTAGGTCCAATTACCAAAACTTGACTTACTTTAATCTGTTCATTGATAAGCAGATTATTTTTCGTGTTTGCTATATAAAACACCTCCATTAAATATAAAAAAGTAGGTATAATATACCTACTATCAAACCATATAAAAATATTAAATATTTTACTTTGGCTCTTTACCTATTGCTGTTCGCTAATCAGGTGGATGTAGGTACATCGCTTTCCTTTTTTCATGTTTACGTTCTAGATTATATGATATTTTTCATGATATGTCAACAATTATTTGATATTTATTCTCGATAATTTTTACTAACTAGTTCATAAGAATCACTTAATTGTTTAATTCTTTCAGTTATTCTCTTAGCTTTTACTTTATCAATACTATTAGATGTCACTGCTAAATGTTTTTCTAATTCATCAATAGTAAAATTAGAAGTAAAGAATGTTGCTAAGTTTTCGTCCATTCTATATTGAAGAATTGGTTCTAATACTTCATCCCTTGCCCAACTAGTTAGGTACTCTGCTCCTATATCATCAATAAGTAATACTGGTACTTTCTTAATAGATTCATATTTTTCACTATAGTTACTTGAAAATGATTCTTTTAGACCTCTTATAAATTCTGGTAAGTGAATTACTATACCTTTAACATCTTTTTTAGCAAGTTCATTTAGTAAGGCTGCTACTAAATATGTTTTTCCTGATCCAAAGCTACCATGAAGATATATAGCTTTTTCACGTGATACAAAATAGTTTGATAAGTATGACTTCATTTTTTTAATTACTTCAATTCTATTTTTATCTTTATATAGATTTTTAAAACTTGCATTTTTAATTGCTTTAGGGACATCAAATAATTCTACGTTATCATGATATGATTCATTAACAGTGTATCTACAAGCACGATATGAGAATGCAACACGATTATTATCTCTACTTGGCATTAGAAAGAAACCTCTAATTTTATTTTTACATTCACTTAAAGAACTACAATTACTACAATTATGAAACTCACTAGCTGCTTCTTTTATTCTAGAAGTATATTTCATAAGTAAATCGTCATCTATTTTTAGTATTGATACTAATTCTCTAAATTGTCTATCTTCTAACGCTTTAACATATTCTTGTTTTAGTTTTATATCTTGATCATTATTTCTTTTAACTATAGTATTTATATCTATCATACCGATCACCACTAAAAAAATTATATCATTAAAAAAAAAGATCTCCAAGATCTTTTATGTATTATAGTTCGATAAATTGATTTAACTTGTTTTAATAACATATGGATTATTCTCTGTACCGTCTCCTCCACTTGTGACTTCTACAGTTGATTTAAGATTAATAACTGGACGCACGCTAAGATGATCAGTTACCTTAGAGCTCCTGATAAATCTCCCTTCTGCAACATAATACACTTCGGCGCAATTATCAGAAAAAGCGACAGGCGTCATTGTCCAAAAATCTTGACCACCCGCCAAATAATAAGTATCATTGTCGGCTACCGTGCCGCCTGCATAAATGACTTCATCAAGTGTAATTGTTCCTACTGATACCATTAAAGCCTTATTTCCACTTTCAGATTCATCCGATGTATACAAATCATTACTTTGTGGGCATTTAAATTGTGGCTTTACTCCTTCGCCGCCAAGCAATCTATGCATTGCTCCATATACTGTAAAATTACTGCCATAACCTAAAGCAGTATCTCCACTAGCCCATGTATTAGCACTAGGCGCTACACTTCTATCGTTACAGAAACCTGCATCAGCCAAATAAGATTCGTAATCATATATGGAACCGTTCCAAAACCAGTCAAAAAGCATTTGATTCAATTCGCTACGCTCTCCATTTGCGTGTGTTTCTTCATAAGTTGAGGCTTCAGGTGTCCCATACATATATCCTACATATGCATTATTATCAGAGCTTTCATTGAACACGCTACTACCTATTGTATCAGATAAAATTAACCGTATACTTCCGTCTTCATTTATTCTTATTATACGCCAATCAAGGTCAGCAAATGATACATAATTATTTTCTACTGCACCTCTAAAGTAATATGTTACTTTGTTATCTTCAGTATTAGTACTTGTATAATATAGCCCTTTTCCATTCGTGTCACTACTTGGTTGTGAAAAATCTATATTGGTATCTGGTTGAGCTTGGTTGCTGTTTAGAATCTTATATACTAATGTATTGGGATTAGTTGGTTCATCTCCACCTGGAGTTGTACTATTTACATATTGTATATAATTAATACTTACTGTTAAATTATTATTTGTTTTACTTGGTTGAGTGGTTACTGAACTATCATAACTTATTGTTACGTTAAATGTGGTACTTGTTCCTTTTGACAGCTTATCACCTTTTGTTATTCCTGATACTTCAAATTTTATTGCATCGCTTCCTGTTTCACTTTCTGTTATTTTATCTATTACTGCATCTAGCGATCCTTGATTTGCTACTGTTATTTTGTAGACAATTTTATCTCCTGGACTAGTTAGGTCTACATTGAATGTTGCTGTTGTTCCGCTTGCTGTTGGAGGATTTGTAATTGTTACTCCGCTTGTTTTTGATACTTCTTCTATTTTAGTAAATAATATTTTCCAAGTTGACTCTATACTTGCTGTTCCATTAATTGTTAATTGTGTTGCAAAGGCTGCATATCCCACTGCCATTATACATATTAATGTACACATCGTTATTATTATTATCTTTTTTGTCTTCATATATTTTTCTTCCATCCCCATTCTCCGTTATTATCTTATCTGTAATTATTATACCCCCCCCCCCTAGGGAATTGGCAAGATACTTATTTCTCTTTTTTATTCTTTACTATATATTTAATTATAAACTAATGCTTTATTTAATTACTTTGGTAATTTTTTCCATAAAAAAAGATACACTTTTATGTACCTTTTGATATTTTAAATATTTTTTAGTGCTTCTAAAAGTTGAATTCCCGGAATTTGAAATAATATAATTGCAAAAGTTGCTATTAAAATGAACGGTCCAAAGGGAATAACATTGTTTTTATCTTTTAGTAGAATAATCAAAGAAAGTGGTAAAGCTATTATTGAAGATAGGAATATTGAAAATACTCCTAAAATTGGACCTAGAGCAATACCAACAAAAAACATTAACTTTACGTCACCGCCACCTAGGCTTTCTTTCTTAAAAATTAAATTACCTAATACCATAAATATATACATTATAATAAAAAGTAATAATCCTGAAAGTACAGATAAAGATGCCGCCTTAACGCCATCTACAACTAGTTTTACTACAAATATCAAAATAGAGAAAAATATAGTTACCTCATCTGGTATTATTAAATAATTTATATCACTTACTATTACTACTACTAAGAATGATGCTACTATAATAGCAATTAAAAATTCATAACTAAAGCCAAATATATAATATGATACTGCAAATAATACTCCAGTTGTTAATTCTATTACAGGATAGATAATAGAGATTTTTTCATGGCATGCTCTACATCTACCCTTCTGAATTAAATATGATAAAACTGGTATTAGTTCATACCATTTCAAATTATGCTTGCACTTTGGGCAAAAGCTTCCAGGATATACTATCGATAACCCTTTAGGTACTCTATAGCCTACCACATTGAAAAATGATCCGAATATGCAACCAATTATTAATATAAATATTGTATATATTATTTCCATAATTACTCCTATAATTGTCCATATAAGTCAAACATTGGTAAAATAATTGACATTATAATAAATCCTACTGCTACTGCTAAGAAACAAATAATAATTGGTTCAATTAAACTTTTAATAGTAGTTACAGCATTTTCATGTAATCCTTGATAGTGATCAGCTACTTTTTCCATCATAACGGCTAACTGTCCTGTTGATTCGCCTGTTACTAACATTTCATAAGCTACGACGGGAAAAGCCCACTCACCTTTAAAGCTTTCGCTTATTTTAGCACCTTTACTAAGACCTATTAATGTTCTATTAATTATATCTTTATATATTTCATTTGAAGAAATCTGACTTAGTATTTCCATACTATCAGTAATAAATACACTGTGACTTAGAAGTGATGCAAAAGTTCTAGTTAAATTTGCTACTTCATTATAAATAATTACATTACCTATAACTGGTAGTTTCATATAAAATGTTTGCATTGCTTTTCTGAATGCTCTAACGTTTTTAAATAACCAACGATATACTATTAAAACAGTAATAATTCCAAGAGCTAATGCCCACCAATAATTAGCAAAGAATTCACTCATGCCAATTACAAATAATGTAATACCTGGAAGTTTAGCATTATTACTTGCAAACATATCTACGAATTGTGGTACTACAAACATTACAATAAATATTACAGCACCTACTGCAACTGTGAAAATAACTGCTGGATATATTAATGCTGATAACATTTGCTTTCTAGATTTTTCTGTTTGAGTATAATATTCTGCCATTTCATCAAGAGTACCTGCTAAGTCACCAGTCATTTCCGATGTTTTAATCATGTTTATTAATAATTTAGGGAAAGCATCGCCTTGACGTTCTAGTGCAGTAGAAAAATTACATCCTACTACAAGTTCATAAACTACTCTATCATAAATTCTACGTAATTGTGGTTTTGATGTTTGCCTTGCTAAAATACGCATAGAATCAACCAGTGGAATACCTGCTTTAATATAGGTAGCTAGTTGAGTAAGTGAAAACGAAAGATCACCCTTCTTTATTTTGCCACCGCCAAAGTTAACATCTACATCCCATTTAGGTCTTTTATTTATACTTATTATTTCATAGCCTTCATTAGTTAAAAATATTCTAACGGCATCAGCATTTTCAGCATCAAAAATACCTTTTATAATATTACCATTAGAACCTCTTACAACGTATCTAAACGATTGTAATTTAGCTCTTCTTTCTTTCTGTGCTTGTTCTTGTTCTTCACGTTTAAATTCCGTACTTTCTGCTTTTACACGAGCTAATTCTCTTTCTAGATCAGCGCCTTCTAATTTTTTTACTTTAGGTACATTACTACTTATACCTTTATTGCGTCCAAAAAGATAGCCAACACCTTTTTTAGCATATTTTAAAATTGTAACAGGAAATAATAAAATATTTTTCATTAGCTATCCCCTCTTGTCTATTCTAAAAAGATTATAGCATACCTCTTGATAATTTTAAACATTTTTTAATTAATTCATATAATAATGTAAAGGAGGGCTATCATGTTTAACAATGGTTATAACGGTTTTTATCCTTATCAAAGTGCTGGTTTAAAAACAGGACTATTTTCTTCAATCAAAGGCAAATTCAATTGGTCAAGTCTATTAAACAATACTCAAAAAACTTTAAATATAATAAATCAAGCAATACCTGTATATTATCAAGTAAAACCAATTTGGAATAATACTAAGACAGTTTTTAAAATAATGGGTGCTGTAAAAGATGATAACGATAATGTTAGTATTAATAATAATGTTAATACTAATACAAGTGCTACTACTAATGTTAATAACAATAATATCTCTAATAACACACCTAACTTTTTCCTATAAAAAAAGTACTAGATTATCTATTTTCTAGTACTTCTATCATTTGTGGTATCATTTGTTTCTTTCTAGATACTATATCTTTTAAGAAAATACCTTGCTTAATATTATCTAAATCAAATGCTTCACTCATTATTTTTTCAGCTTTGCTATTATAGATAATATATGAACCGTTCTTGATAATATCAGTTATAAATAATGCTACTACTATATAGTTATTATTAAGAGAAATATTATCTAATAATTTTTGATATTCTAGTATATCTTTTTCAACATAGTTAAAGCTTGTTGTAAATATTTGTCCTATTCCTATTTGCTTATCTTCTACATGGAATAATTTAAAGTCATGATAAATTATTTCCTCTTTAGTTTTATCTTTAAGTTCACTACCCGCTTCAAACATCTTAATACCATATTCTTTATAATCAATTTCTAAGTAGTTAGCTAAAGCTAGAACTGCTTCTCTATCTATTTTAGTAGTTGTTGGGCTTTTAAGTAGTAATGTATCAGAAATAATAGCTGATAACATAAGCCCTGCAATATGGCGTGGAATTTCAATATTTCTTTCTTTATACATTAGATATAGTATTGTGTTAGTACTACCTACTGCCATATTTCTGAAGTTAATTGGTAGCGTTGTTGCAATAGTTCCTAATCTATGATGGTCTATTACTTCAATTATTTCAGCTTCATCTAATCCATCGACGCTTTGTGATTCCTCATTGTGATCAACCAAAATAACTTTTTTTCTTTTTTTATCAACTATATCATTAATTCTTAACATGCCTAAACATTTATTATCTTTGTCTACTATTGGATAGTTAGTATGTCTTACTCTATTAGCTATTTCATTAAAATCGCTTAAATAATCAAACAAATTAAATGTAACTGCACTTGGTCCTATATTTAAAGTATCTATATAATTTGACATATTAATTAATTTAGTAACTTCAAATGTACTAAGAGGAGTTTTAATGATATTTACTTTATTCTCTTTAGCAACTTTTAAATGACTTAATTTAATTTCGCCATTACCAACAACAATAATTAGTTTAACTTTAGATGCTATAGCGTATTCAATAATACTATGACGATCACCAACGATTAAAGCTGTATTGTTATCTAATTCAATATTATTTAAAAAAGTTGTACTTCTAAATGACGCTGCCATAATATTAGCATCTATTTCATCATCAAACCTTAAAACTTCTCTAGCATTTAGTGTCTTTAAAAGATTATCATAAGAAGTATGTAAATAATCGAAGTTGCCAGTAATCAGCTCTTTAGCAATTTCTTTTAATGTTACTATACCTAAAAGATTACGTTCATTATCTACTATAGGTACACCACTAGTATTATTATTTAACATATAGTTATAACACTCCATAATCGAGTGATGTTTTTCTAAATAAAAATTTTTTTTAAAATTAACATCTCTTATTTGTAATCTAACATCATTTAAATATTTAGGCGATGGTACATTAAAATAATTAAGAATAAACTTAGTTTCATTATTTAAATGTCCTAAAACTCTTGGTGAGGCTTTCATATTCTTATGTGTTTCATTAATATAATACGATGCTGTTATTGCTGCTGCTACAGAATCAGTATCAGGCTTTTTATGTCCAAAAACGTATACTTTTTCCACTTCTTCACTTCCCTTTTTAAAGCTTATGTAGTTATACTATTTTTTTAATTCTTTGTCAATTATTATTTAACATAAATTTAACATGATATTATTTCTTAGTCAATTAAAAAAAATTTGCTATTTTATGAAAGTGTATTTATAATATGCAGTGAGGTGTTACTATGAAAATTAACGATGAAAATAATGATTCATCTATCAGCTTCTTTCAAAGATTAAAAAATGATGAAGAAGCAAGAGGCGAATTTGTCATGCGAAATCAAAATTTAATTTACGATCAAATTAATAAAAAATTTAGTCATACTCCGTTCGAACAAGAAGATTTATTTATGTTTGGAATGTGTGGTTTAATTAAAGCGGTTGACTCTTTTGATCCGAATGCTGGATACAAATTTTCTACTTTTGCTGCCCCTTGTATAGCTAATGAAATTATTTCTTATATAAATAATAGAAATAAATGTGTTAGATGCGAAAGCATCGAAAAAGACGTTGCGCCATCTAACGGTGGTAAACCTTTAAAATTAAAAGATATTATTATCGATGATGAAGCTGATGTATTCGACAACTATTGGACAGATCAATTATATAAGAAAGTTAATGAGGCTATAGATGAACTTTCTCCAATTGATCAAACGATTATTAAAATGCGTTTTGGTTTCGATGATAACGAAAGAACTTCTTTCGCTGATATTGGTAGAAAATGCGGATTTTCTAGGCAATATTTAAATGCTAGATATCAAAAAGCAATGCGTTTTTTAGCAATTAAAATAAAAGGCGCTATTGATGAACCAAAAGAACAAGTAAAATGTAAAAAAAGGAAAGACCCAAATTAGGGCCTTTTTTATTCAATATTAACTAATTTATTGTCTATTATAGAATATAAATATAAAGTGACATTCTTATGTAGTTTTTTAAATATATAATCTCTATATCCATTTAATTGATTAATGTATGCATCATCACTTACGTTTTTTAATTTGTAATCTACTATTATTACTTTATCATCATATTCTAAGAGTAAATCTATAATTCCTTTAGAATATATATTTTCAAATTCATATTCTTTATATATTCTAGGAGTTCTAAAGTCAATCCCGCAATTTAAAAACTGTGTTATATATTTACTATAGTTTTTATCTATTAAATCTAAATTAGGATTCTTAAAATCAGTAATTTCAAAGATATAGTGAACGTATTCTCCAAAAGCCATTTTATCTTTTACTTCTTCAGTTACTAGTTGAGAGACAACTTTAGAATAATGAGTTTGTTCTACATCGTTATTTTCTATTTCTAACTTTTTAAACGTTAAAGAAGGTGCATTCTTGTCTATATAATTTTCATAATTACTCTTTTGAATTAAATTATATTTTTTAGTTAATTCTAAATCATCTAAATTGATATTTTTTATATAATCTTTTATGGCTGGATATATGCTTTCTATTATATCTTTAAAAGATCGATAAGATTTTCTTAAAAAGTTATTAATAACATTTGTAGTATCGTTAACATTTTCATTAATTTCTGTTACTAAAATCATTTTTTCTTTTGCTCTTGTTAAAGCCACATAAAATAATCTTATTTTTTCACTTATCTCTTCTTTTAAATAGTCTTCTCTTAATAAATATTTATAAATAGTATTTGCTATTCCTTCTTTAAAGTAAGGAGTTATTATTCCATATTTATTATCAAATAAGAATTTTTCTTTTAAATCACTAATATTAAATTTAGCATATAAGCCTGAATAATAACAAATGTGATATTCAAGACCTTTAGATTTATGAATAGTCATTATTTTAACACTATTTTTGCTATCTTCACTCATACTTATTTTAATGTCGTAATTGTCATTTATTAAGGTATCTAAATAGTTATAAAATTCTATTATTGAGTATCCTGCATCAGTCATGTTTGAACTTATATTAATTAAGTATTCATATCTAGTCATTCGATCTTTAATATTACCTACTAAGTCTATATTAGAATATATCTCAAACTTTTCTATTATTAATTCTAATAATTCTCTTGGTGTAAGTATTTCGTATGATTCTACTATTTCTAAGACTTTTTTCATAATTGTACTATCTAGAAAATTATCATTATCTAAATAATCAAATATTTCTTGATCAGAATAAGAGAATAAGAAACTTCTAGCTATACTTGTAAAGCTATATTTAAATTCAGTCAAATATGTTTTGTTGTATGTATTAATTATTAATGATATTATATTTTTAATTATTAGGGTATCACTTTCGTTGGTAATTGAAGTATCTGTATATTTTGAAATTGGAATTTTTAAATATCCAAATATTTTTTTATACAAATCGAATTTAGAAGTCCTATCCATTAGTATTACAAAGTCATTATAAGTTATATCTCTTAATAGTCCTTCATCCTTATCAAATACTTGATATTTATTTTTTACCTTATCCATAATATCTTTTGCTATAGCAAAGATTTCTATTTCATCTTTGGTAAAATCATAACTTTTAGGGTATTCATATTTTAAAACTTCAAAGTTGTTATTTTGATTAGTAGTTCCTTTTTCAATATATGTATTATTACCAAATACCATTTGATGAGTACTTTTATAATCAGCTCCACCTATATCATCATCCATAATTAAATTAAATATAAGATTAATGTTATCAAGTACTTCTTTTCGAGAGCGAAAGTTCTTAACTAAATCTATCTTATAACCACCATTTAATTTAGAATAGTTATCATACTTATTTTTAAAGATGTATGGGTTAGCATTTCTAAAACGATAAATTGATTGTTTTATGTCCCCTACCATATATACATTATTATTTTCTATTGTCGAAATAAAAGCTTCTTGGAGATCACTAGTATCTTGGTATTCATCGATCATTATTTCTTTAAAATGATATTTTAATTCGTTTTTTACTTCTTCATTTTCTTTTACTATTCGAATTGCCATTTTACTAATATCAGTAAATTCATATAAGTCATTTTTATTTTTATATGAATTAAGCATCTCATCAAGTCTTAGAATAATCTTTGTAATTATTTCTACGTAATCTCTAGTTGCAATAATAGAATTTTTTATATCAATAATATCATCAAAAGTTAATAGTGATTCTACTTCTTTTAATGCACTACTAATTGATTCTTTTATTTCTTTAGCACCATCTTCACTACCTTTTGGTAAATTAGGAAGTTTAATTGGGATGCTTCTTTTAATCTCATCATAATTACTGCTACTTAATAAAGAACTTAACACTTCATAAACATTATCTAAATAGTCTATATCTACATATTGTTCTAATTCTTTTAAAAGTTCTTTGATAGATTCTATTTTATTTTTTAAAAGACTTGTAAAGTTATTAATATCATTATCAATTTTATTGTTATCATAAAAAGTATTTAAGTAGTTTTGTAAATATTCTTTTTTATCATATTTTAAATCTAACTTATTAGAAATTGATATTATATATTTTTTAATTTCTTCATCATCTTTAGTGCAAAAATCAGTAATTAGTTTTAGAAACTTAGGATCCTTTTTAAGATATAAATCTTCAAATATACTATCTAGCATTTTATTTTTTTCTATATAAATTATGCTAGCATCTATAATTGATACGTTTTTAGAAACATTTAGTAAGTAATGATATTTTTTTACTACTGACAATGCATAACTATCAAATGTTGTTATATAACTGGCATCTATGTATTCTAATTGTTTAGCTAAAGATGGTTCTTTACTTATTTTCTTTCTAATTCTTTCTTTCATTTCAAAAGCCGCAGCTTTAGTAAATGTTAAAATTAATAATTCATTAACATTTACTCCATCTTTTAACTTTCTTAGTACTCTTTCTGATAAAACAGCAGTTTTACCACTACCCGCACCAGCTGATACTATGATATTAGTACCTTCTTTATCTATTGCTTCTTGTTGTTCTTTTGTCCAATTAGGCATTAATATCACCTCCTAGAAAGCTAAAGTCCTTATATTCTTTTAAATTAACTATATCTTCTTCCTTCATATAGCATATATCTTTATATTTACAAAAAGCGCATCCTACATTTTCCATACCTATTCTTTTAGGATTAATATCAAATTTAGCAGACAATATATCTTCTATTGCCGAATTAATTTTTTCATCGACTAGATTTATTAAAGCACCAATCTTAACGTCTTCTATTACTTTAGCATACGCATAAAAGCCTTTACTAGTTATTTTCATACTTTTAATAAATTCACTATTCTCATAAGTAGGATCAAACCTTGATAACATTCCTTCATCCGTTGTACTGTATCCTATTAATTTTAAGTTGTCCTTCTTTTGATCTAAGTAAGTTTTATTATTACTCTTCAAGATTTCATTATGTAGAATCTTCTGTAAATAGAATCCAACAAATTTAGGATTAGTAAATAAATTACTATATTTAACTAAATATAAATAAACTGGCAGTTGCATATCAATTCCATAAATAATATTATAAAGACTAGTACTTGGATTTCCTGTTTTATAATCAATGATAGAAATAAGTTCTTCACCATTAACACTTTTATACATGATTTTATCTACTATTCCCATAAATGTTACAGGTATGTCTTTGGATTTATCAATATAAATCTTTTTTTCAAAATAATTATCGATAAGTCCTGTTTCTTTATGTAGATATTTTACTTCATCAATTATCAGTTTCAATTCATTTTTTAATTTTACTAAAAAGAATTGTTCACTTACTGATAGCTCTTTATCTTTAATATAGTTATCCCATTCTTTATTTAAATCGAAATCATCATTAAAAGATACTGATAAAATATAATGAAATAAGTTACCTACAAAAGTTTTAAATGTTTCACAATATTTATCTATTTTTAATACACTAGCAATATAATATCTAAAAGCACATCTATAATAGTTATCAATTGTAGAATAAGACAAAAGTAATTTATTATTTAATTTCTTTATTAGTTTTTCTTTAGATATTCCTGTATATTTATTGTCATACTTCATATAAGGAATGGAAACGCTGTTGTAATAGCTATCAAGCAAGTTATCTTTGTAATCATATTTTATTAATTCATCAAGCATTTTGCCTAATGAAATCATACTGAACTCTTTTGAATAGATAGTATCTAAAGTTATTTTTTCTACATTCATATCAAGTTCTTTAATTAAATTCGATGGATAAAAGTCTTCACTTATACTTTTTAATTTATAGGATATAACAAGATTTTGTATTGAATTTATCTTTCTTATAACTGCCTCTTTTTCTAGTAGATTAATTTCATTAGTTAATGAAAGATCTAACTCCTCTTTTAAGGCATCACTAATATAATCTTCATCTTTGGCTATATTAGGACACACTCCTTGATTGAAGCTCATTAGAAATACGTATTCATCGTCTAAAAATATTGTATTAGAAAAAGGTAGTACTTCAACACAATTTATCAAGTTTTTATTTGGTAGTTTGGTATTTTTTAATTTATATATGATAGCTTCTTTGATAACGTTAAAAGGATAATTATATTTTATGTAATTATTACATATAGTAATAATTTTTTCATATATCTTTGAATTGATATTATTTACTGTTATTTCATTATTCCACATTTCTACTGCTTCAGTTAATGTTGAAGCAATATTTAATTTTTCCAAAAACATTTTACATATACTAGTAGAAATAATTGATGAGTTCTTTGATATATTAATTGGAATATTATACATTTTAGATAATGTAGTTAATGTATGGTTATAATTGGTATCTATATTAGTTATTTTTATTTTATTAATATCTATTCCTTCATCAATTAATTTAGCAATTTGAGATAAAACAAAGTTCGATTCATCTAGTAATGTATTACCCTCATATACTGTTATGTTTTTATTGTCTAAAGTATTAGAATCAATTATTTTAACATTATCAAAATAAGATAGGATTCTACTTTGAAACTTATCGA
This sequence comes from uncultured Bacilli bacterium, assembly GCA_934122395.1. Taxonomy (GTDB): domain Bacteria; phylum Bacillota_I; class Bacilli_A; order RF39; family UBA660; genus RGIG3091. Next base: position 233,564 of record CAKOWQ010000001.1, read on the forward strand.
TATAATCATATCCATACACAATAACTGGTTTGGAAGATAAATTTTGCAAAAACAAATTATCTTTTTTTAATAATTGTTGATCTTCTAATTCTTGTTTTAAAGTACATAATTGACTTAACTTTTCACTTTCATATTGTTTGTTTTCTACATAATACATATTATCAATCAATATTTTACTAACATCATATTTATAATTATATTTATCTATAAGATATAATAAAGCTTCTCCATCATAATCAAAAAATATATGACGCTTTATTTCATTGAAATCAAAAATCTTAACGTTTATAAGTTTGTCTAATGAATCTATATATCTTAAGATTTTACTTTTTATATTATTTGGTATTATAAGAATAGTTTCTTCATCTATTGTATCTAAAAAATTCATAATATCACTACCTTTAAACATATATTTATTTTATCATTTTAAAGCCTAAAAAAAAAGAATATTTAGAATATTCTTATTTAACAAGATATGGATTAGTTTTTGTTCCATCTCCACTTAATATTAATGTGTCTGCTTTCAAGTTGATTACTGGTCGAACACTTCCAGTGTTTTTTGCTTGTTCACAATTTGTTTCACCGCTATCCCTTACATTTATCATATAAGCTCCGTAATTATAGATGCATGGTGAAACTGTCCAAAACGCCTTTCCATTATTTAAATAATAGTTTTTATTTTCTTTGCTAAAATATCCTCCTGCATATGTTACCTCATCTGCTGTTATAAGTCCTATTGGATATGTTAATGATTTATTCCCTTTTGTAGCGCTTGTTGTTGTATATAAATCACTTGTTTGTGAACATTTAAACTGTGGTGCAGCTGTGCCAGAGTTTCTTGAATAAGGCGTATAAACAGTACTATTATCTTGTGCTATCCCTGTACCGCTTGAAAGACTCCTATCTCCGCAAAATCCGGTGTCTGCTAAGCTATTTCTATAACTATATAAATATACTACATACCAGTCGTCCAACTGTTTCTTTACTGCACTTGTATTAGTATTGGCATGAGTTAATGCATATGTTGTTGACCCTGCTGTTCCATACATAAGTCCTACATATGTATTATCGGTATTATTAGTATTGAAAGCGTTTGTTGTTATTGAATCTTGTTTTATTAGCCTTATACTTCCATCTTCATTTATTCTTATTATCCTCCATGTAAATCCTGCAAAAGATACATAGTTATTTTCTACTGCTCCTCTAAAGTAATATGTTACTTTATTATCTTCGGTATTTGTCGAAGTGTAGTATAATCCTTGACCATTTGCTTTTGTATCATAACCGTTAGCTATAGCGCTATAACTATATCCAGATCCTAAAGTTGAACTTGAATATGATGTAATTTTATAAATAAAATTGTAACAGACATTTGAAGAACTTTGACATGTATAGGGGTACTTTTGTACTATTGTTGAGCTCCATGTTTCTTGTACTACATCGCCCGCTAAACTATAGTTCCCTGTTGTCTTATCAAAAGTGTAGGCATTTGCAAAATAATATTTTGTTGAAGTTGAAAATAACAATGACGGTGCTGATGCCGCATGACTTTCTTTATAAATTGGAGCTGAACTAGGTTTAGCAAAATCTATATTTGTATCTGCTATTGTTGTGTTATTACTTAATATTTTGGTTACTAATTTTTCATATGCATCTGGTATTAATTCGCCATCTGCTGTTGGTGCACTTGCTACATATTGTCCTATATTTAATGTTAATCCTATCTCTTTTGTCTTTTTACTTGGGTCTTTTTCTACTGCTGGATTATATCCTACTGTTACTGTCATTGTATGAGTTGGACATGTAGTTAATCCTTCGCAGCTTTCTATTGTTGTTCCTTTTCTTATATTTTCTATTCTTACGTATATAGCATCATTATCTGTTGATGTATATGTTGCTCCTTTTACTTCTGCTTTTATATCTCCATAGTTTGTTATATCTATTTCATATGTTAATTCATCTCCTGGTTGTACTAAATCTACTTCAAAGTTTGCTGTTGTTGATGTATAACTACTACTCTTTGAAGTTGCTCCCCCTTTGGTACTTCCCGTCTTTACTCTTATTGCACTGAATTCTACTTTCCATGTTGATGTTACTGAGGTTCCTCCATTTATATCCAACTTCGTTGACAATAATGCATATCCTATCCCCATAAACAGCATCATTACGCACATTACTATTATTACTGTTGTCTTCTTTCTATACATAAGATCAACTCCTAATCTTAAATAACTATTTTTTCTTTTTCTTATCTTTTGCCATTGCTTTTTCTATTCTTTTAGCTTCTAAATCTTTATTAATATTAATTGGAATACTTTCTCTTTTTTTAGTTAAAATAGTTGTAATAAGGAATGCCACAATGGCATACCCTATTCCTAATTTTATAGTCAATGACAATATTGATAAAACTATAGTAATAATTCCCAAAATAATTATTAACCATCTTAAAATCTTTCTAGTTTTCAAGTTTTTTATGTTTTGATCATTAGTTAATTTTTCCATCTTATCCCCCATAAGTTAAGCATACAATTACAATACCTATAATAACTATTACAGCAAAAACAATTAATGTAGATGCTGATATTTTAGCACTTTCAGTATTTACAGGATATGTACCCAATGTTTTTACATATGAATTGTTTTTTTCTTTAGAAGAAGTTTCTTCCTTCTTATTCATATATTTAGAAAGTTCATTATCAACTTCATCAACAGTTTTACTATCAAAATTATTCATTCTTAAATAAGTATTATCACTAGATAAAGTATCGTATGAAGATTTACCATTATCATATTCGATCTTTTTAGCATTTTCTCTATTGATTGTTGTACCATTACCAAAAGCTGTTGCTACTTTAGGTAAAGTGTAATTATCAAAATCTTTACCGTTATTAAACACAATAGTTCTTCTAGTACCATCAGCACTTGCTAAATTAACTACTCTTTGACTAGGTGTAGATGTAGGTACATCAATTTGAACTACTGACATATTATCAGGATCTTTACTTTCTTCAATAAAATCTATAACAGCTTCAGTATCAGCATCAGCATAATGTTTATTGTTGTAATCTATATCTACATCAGATATTCCTTCTTCAATATCTTTTACTTCATCTATAGAATCAATATCTTCGGTTACTTTATCTAATTTAGTACCTGTCATTTTCTTATCAGCAGTATCAAGTTCAAAAACATTACCACCACGATCTTCTTTTACTTCATATCCCATTAATTCTGATATTTCTAATGCTTCTTCTTTTGAATCTGCTACTAAAAAGAATTTTTTCTCACCATTTGTATATTTAAATCCTACTTTAAAATCTTTATCTGGGATATTAGGATCATCATTTACAAATTTATCTTTTAAGTTTTTTAACTCACTTGGCATTAATGATTCATAATCTTTCTTTTCATCAGTATTTTTTAATATTTCATTAACATCGGTAAATAATTTTTTACCTTGTTCTTTTAATTCTTCTTCACTTAAATTATCATCAACGCTTAACGATAAAACTTCTTTACCACTAGCAGCAATACGTGACATTTCAACACTTATATTTTCTTCTTTACCATATAACTCTAGTAATAAGTGATCTATATAAGGTTTTGATTCATAAGTTAATTCAAATGCTATTTGAGGTTTACCATTTATTCCAGGATTACTAGAAATAACATTGATTCCTTTAAATGAAGCATATGCTAAAAGTCCACCCATTATTGCATCGTTTTCTAGCGAGATTGATGAATCATCCTTAGTTGCTTCTTCCTTACTTTCATCTTTTAATTCAGTAATAGTTTCTATTGTAGGTTCTTCAAATACTATTTCTTTAGGAGTATCTTCTAAAACTGTAGTATCACTACTACTACTATTTTCACTATCTGTTTTAACCTCTTTTGAAATTTCATCATAACTATCAATAATATTTTTAAAATTAATTCTTATTGTTTCGGGTAGGTTTTGACTTTTTGATAATGCAGTAAAAATACTTCTTATTTCATCGTTAAAATCATAGTCTTTTAAACTAGAAAGGATGTTAGTTAAATTAGAAGTACTAACCATGTTACTATAAACAATTTTCTTAATTTCATCTAATGTATATTGTTCAGTCATAAACCTCACCTCTATTATCCTATATAAAGGATAACATATTTTTTATAATTTTGCACCATTTTTTATTAAATTAAAAAGAATATGTGATTAACATATTCCTTTAATTATTCTACGCTTTTAAGTGACTCTATCATATCTATTTTCTTTAAATTAAAATAATTAATTACTTGTACTATAATTGTAAATATTACAGTTACTATTACTGATACTATATAACACCACATATCTATTTTAGTTGGAAACATTAATATATTAAGTTCACATGTTTTAATAATAACTATAGTTAAGAAATAGCCTCCAAATAGTCCTAGAATAATACCTATTATAGTTAAAGCAGTATTTTCTTTTGATACGTAATTATAAACTTCCTTATCATAAAATCCTAAAACTTTGATTGTTGCAAGTTCTCTTATTCTTTCGCTTATATTTACATTAGATAAGTTATATAAAACAGTAAGTGCTAGAATACCTGCTGATACAATTAGAACTCCTACAACATAATTCATATTATCTAAGGTATCATCTAGGGCATTAGCAATATCAGTAGTTATAATTACTTTAGAAAAATTATTGCTTTTTAATAATTCTTTAGCAAGATTTTGTTCTTCTTTTTTATTTAGTTCATTTATATTAACAAGTGCCACATTTAAAAGTGGTTCTTCATCAAATAAATTGTTATAAGTATCACTATTCATATAAATATAATGTCTTAAATAGTTCTCAGTTATCTTTTCTACTTTTACTTTAGCTTTTATTCCTTTAGAATTAGTTATTTCTACAAAGTCATTTTCTTTTATATTTAAGACTCTTGCTACTTTTTTAGTTATGTATACTCCATCTTTTAAACCACTTGGATCAATATTGATGTAATCATTAATATCGTTATCTACTACCATTATTTGAGTATCTTTTTCTTCTTTTTTATTGAAACTTAGAGTACTACTTTCCATTTTAACTAATGTATATTTATCTACATCTTCATTATTTAAGACTTGTATTTCTTTATTATTCTGGGCTGTACTTAGTATTAATTGCATGTCATACTTAAATATTTTTCCATATTGAAGCGGTAAGATACTTCCTACTGAGTTTTTTAATCCAAAACCAGCAAAGATTAAGGAAGTGCATCCCATAATGCCTATTACAGTCATTAAAAATCTTTTCTTATATCTAAACATATTTCTACATGTTACTTTATTGGTGAAATTTAATCTTTTCCATATAAACGGAATTTTCTCTAACATAATTCTTTTACCTGCTTTAGGTGCTTTAGGGCGCATTAGAACAGCTGGGTTATTTCTCATTTCTTTTAAGCAAGCATATATAACTGCACCAATTATACAGATATACGCAAGTAATAAACCTAAAAGAGAATATTTTAAGTTATACCCTACTATTAAGTTACCAGCATTATACATTAATTGATACATTATAAAGATAATTCTAGGGATTAGATTAACGCCAATTATTATTCCTGATACCCCTCCTATTATTGTTGCAAGGGATGCATATAAAATATATTTTTTAGATATTGCAATATTGCTGTATCCTAAAGCTTTTAAGGTACCTATTTCACCACGTTGTTCTTCAACCATCCTAGTCATTGAAGTAAGACTTATAAGAATAGCTACTACAAAGAATATTACTGGGAATATTTTAGCAATATTTTCTATTCTATAAGTATCATCTCTATATGATGAGAATCCAATGTTATCATCTAGATTAAATATGTACCAGTTATTATTTATTTTTTCTATTTTTTTAGTAGTACTATCTATTATATCTTTATATTCATCACTAAATAAATCATAAGTATTATCTAGCGTTAAGTACATATCGGTATAAATGTTTCCTAGGACATTACTGGAATTAATATATAAGAAGTAATCAATAATTCCACTTGCTAGACTGGTAGTACCTCTATCTTTAGATATATATAATGGAGATGAGGCGATACCTACTACTTTTAGTTCTTTATTTTTGATTCTAGGATCATCAGTCTTTAATTCTACAGTGTCTCCAATTGATACTTTAGTATTATTACTATCTATTACGCATTCAGTATCGTTTTCTGGAAATCCACCTTCTTCTATTACTAATTTATTTACATTATCATTAATAGTTATTACCTTAAGAGCAAGTTCTCTTGTATTTATTTTACCAATCATATCAAAGCTGTTATTTAATGCAATGTTATCTATTTCTTTTATATTCTTTAACTTTTCTACATCTTCTTTAGTAAATCCCGTTTTAGACATAATATTTATGTCCATTACGTTAGAATTATCAAAATAGTTATTGATAGTCTCTTGCATATCAGGTGTAGTTGCTCTAATACCTGCAAAGAAACCTACTCCTAACAAGGCCATAAAAAGAATTGATATAAATATTTTAAACTTTTTACGTATTTCTCTTAAAGAGTCTTTAGTTAGTGCTTTCATTACCAATCAATCTCCTCAATAGAAGTTGGATTTTCATTAATTGTTATTTGTTCACTTTTACCATTTTTAAAGCTAATTACTTTATCTGCCATAGGTGCTAAAGCCTTGTTGTGTGTAATAATGATTACAGTCATGCCTAGACTTCTTGCAGTATCTTGTAATAGTTTTAATATTTGTTTACCGGTGTTATAATCAAGGGCCCCTGTTGGTTCGTCACATAGTAGGATTTTAGGATTTTTAGCAATTGCTCTTGCTATTGCAACACGTTGTTGTTCTCCACCTGACAATTGTGATGGAAAGTTATTAAGTCTATCTTTTAGACCAACTTTTTTTAGTACACTTTTAGGACTTGATGCCTTTCTTTTACAAACTTGGACTGCTAATTCAACATTTTCTAAAGCCGTAAGATTAGGTACTAAATTATAAAATTGAAAAACGAATCCTATATCTTCTCTACGATATTTAATTAGTTCTTTATTTTTTAATTTAGTAATATCTTTATTATCTACTAGAATTGTTCCATTACTAGCTTTATCCATACCTCCTAGTAAGTTTAATGCAGTAGTTTTTCCAGCACCAGATGGACCTACTATTACAACTAATTCTCCTTTATTTATTTCAAAATTAGTTTTATCAAGAGCAGTAATAGTTACTTCTCCCATTTTATATTCTTTAATTACATCACGAAATTCTATATAAGCCATATACCCTCCCTAATTAATGATTTATAGCACAGAAAATATTATTGCAAAAATTAATAAAAAATGCAATAAATAGAAAAAAGTTGATGTAAATCAACTTTTATAATACGTATAAATATATGGCAAAATAATGACAAATACTACCAAAGATGCAGAAGAAATGGAAGACAGAATGCATATACTTCTTTTTAGAACCAACTCCATATAATACAGCTCCTAGTGAATATAAAAGACCTCCTATTATTACTAGTAATGCACCACTTAAACTGATGTTATTACTTAAAGGTTTCATAAAAAATAATGCTCCCCAACCATTAACTAAATGGCATACAACTTCAAGTTTTTGATTTTTATCAACGTTAATAGCTGAAAAGGTTATTCCAAGAACTGTAAAGAAAGCACTTATTCCAAAGTAAATCCATCCTAAATATCCTTTTACTCCTACTAATGCAACAGGTATAATTGTTCCGAATACAAGTAAAAATACATTACAGTGATCAATTACTCGCATGACTTTTTTACCAGTTAGCTTAGAAGATAAGGCATGATATATACATGATATTGTATATAGAATTATCATTGTAGTAGCAAATAATGTAACAGTTGTTACTGCTAAAGCACTTTCATGTGAAGCCTTTATTATAAGCATTACAAGACCCCAAATACTTAATCCTGCTGCTACACCATGTGATATAGAATTAATTAATTCTTCTGATAAAGTATATTTAGGAACACTTATTCTTTCTTTTTTATTTGTCATTTTATCACCTTACTTAAAATTTACGTAATGAAATCCTATTTTCTTATATATAGTAGATGCTCTTGGAAGATGAAATATTCTTGCAAATAATAAGTTATAAAATTCATCAATTAATATTATTGAGCATAGAGTAAAACTTATTGTTAAGAATAGCTTTTTATTCATTTTCTTTGCTAGTTTAAAACATAAAGGCACTATTACATACATTAGTAATAAACTAGATAGTGCAAAGAATGATGCACTTCTTAAGCAAACAAATCCGCCAATGTTGCCAAAGTTTAATATTTCACTGTTATAGTCCCAACATCTTAATCCATCACCTATAATATACATTCCTAAACCCGAAAAGTATTCTAAAATACCACAAGCAAAGAAACTTATTACAAATACTTTCCATGGATATTTACGATGACGATACGTTAAGAAATATAACATAATTGAACCCGTCGCATAGATATTAATCCAAGGTAAGAAATTACCTCCACGCCAGTAAAATTCTTTCATACCACCATTAAAAAAATAGAAAATAAATTCATATAACCAACCAAAACATCCAGTTATTACTATTATTAAACTAAATATTCCAAGCATTGTTAATTTATCAAACGAGTGATCATTTTCTAGATAATCTTTTAACTTCTTTTTCATTTGTACTTCTCCTGCTTATTTTTTATTTTAACTTTCAAAAACTTGTCCATTGTATTTAAGTGTTGATAAATAAGTATTACTTTCTTCTTTTAATTCATTAATTCTTTCATCTTTTGCTTGATTATCTTCTATATATGTATAAAAAGATATAGCATAAAGTCCTTTATCATCATAGTTAACATTTACATAGTAATACTCATTTGGGTATTCTATTGATTTTAATAAATAGATAACTCCTCCTAAGGTAGATGTGCTTTTATTCTCTTCTAATATTTCAAAGTATTCTTTTAGATATGTTAGATAGTCATCAAAAAGTTGTTTACCATCTTCATTTTCTTTGGTTGTATAATAGTCAAACATTATTTGGTATACAGCATCATTTTCATAATTGTTGTTAGAGTATACTGCACTTCCTTCATTTTCTTTATCCTTTACAAATGTATTTGGTATAGTAAGAGAAAGATCTTGATAAGTTATTGTCATATTTTCTATCTTATCATTAACATTGATATTATCTTCACTATTATCCAAAGCAATTACTATTCCTGTTAATATAGCAGATAATAAGATTATTACAAGAATTATAACTACACTGTTTCTAATATCTTTTTTTCTATTTTCTTTTCCTTTTTCCTTATTAGTAACTGCTTCTATATCAAAGTAACTTTTAGTTCCTTTTGGTACAATTATACCTTCTTTTTCAAGACGTCTTAATTCTTTATATGGTACTCTACCTAAGATAAGACTATTAGGTACTGCTTTATCTTTACTAAGTGCTCCATATTCTTCATAAATACTTTGAACATCGTCGCTTGTTAAATCTTTTATTTCAGAACCATTTACTTGGTATGCTTGTTGATTAATACTTCTAATTATTCCCCCAATACCTAAAGCTGTAAATAATAATGATACTAGATAGTCGCTAACTAAGGCACCAATAAATTCACTATTTTGGTACACTAAAGAAATATTTTCAGCATTTATCGCAATATTTTCTTTTAGCATTAAACAAAGAGGAATAAATACAAAAGTTGCTAAAGTAATTGATAATAGTGATGAAATTGTAACAACAATACTAGTTTTTTTAGTTATTTCTCCGCCGAATAATTTATAGAAATAAAACGATCCAAAAGCAATTACCATTGCAAGTAAAGATAAAATATAATTTAAATATATATAAGTTATAATCCAAGGAATACTAAATAAAATTGCTCCTATTAATGCTCCTAATATGCCTAAAGCGTTATTCTTTTTCATAATCTCACCTACTTCTTATTAATCAAATATTGTTTGCCAATTATCATCATTAGCTGCTTTGAAACACATTTCAATTTGTTCTTTAGTATTTTTTTCATTTGCTAAGTTATCTGGTAATTCATCTTGTCCAAAATACTCAATTTCTGTTGCTTCAACATTTTCTTTAAAAGTACCACCAAGTAATTCACACAATACAAATACTTTACACATCCCATAAGGGTATGCTGGTTTATTATGCTTATTACGGTCTTGAATAGCAATAATCTTAGTTGCTTTAACATCAAGGCCGGATTCCTCTTTTACTTCTTTTATCGTATTAGAACCGATTGATTGTAATACGTCAACCCAACCACCAGGAAGTGACCACGTATCATTTTTCTCATGAACCAATAATATTTTGTTATCCTTAAATATAGCAGCTCTTGTGCCTAATTTAGGGGTTGGATAACCTATTTCACTACAAAACAATTCTTTTACTTTCTCCTTTGTAATATTAGATTTTTCTGCAATCATTTCATTTGCTATTTCTCTTAATCTTTCATAACGTTCTACATCATAGGGATTATCAGTGTATGTAAGTCCTATTTGGGCTAGGTTTTGAATCTCTATCGCCCATTCTAACCATTTTTCCATTTTTACCTCCATTAGTATAGAATAATTATAACATGCATTACAAAATTAAACTATAATTATGATTCGTCTTTATAAACTCCTTTGTTTTCCAAATTATTTTGGAAACTTATAATTATGCCTACAATCATTGATACGATTAATCTCACTAATAAGCTTCTTGGTATACTATTTATATAGAATTTATAATTCTTATATTCACTTTTTAAATCTTCTGTTCCCTTTATCCAGTACTTAGGTGAATTAGAATACCATAAAATATCTATTACAAATACTACAAATATTTTTATGAGGAACCATATTATAAACGAATATATGAATCCAAAAGTAAATGTCTTCGCTACTGTTAGATGTACTAAAGGAGCAAAGATAAATAACAATACTAATAACGCTGGAAATTCCTTTATAATTCTTTCTTTATTATATAAAATCTTTTTTAGATTTTATATAAATTATCTTCATCTTCTATCTCCACAAATTGATATTTTTTTGCTCAGTTTTGGTTTCTATTTTACTTTAATAACCTTTTTAAAAAAATTTTTCTTCTAAAACGCAACATTTTTCATTCTTTTTATCTGCCGTTGTTATAACATTGTTTAAATCTTTATTTTCTAATTTTGCTAGGAATCTAATTACTTCTAACATCTCAGCTAATTCTTCTATTCGCTCATCACCCGATGATTCAATTATCTCTTTATACTCTTCATATATTTTTCTAATTCATTTTTATATTCAATCTTATCTAACGTTCTTACAACTGGTGTTTCTCCTTGTTTGGTGGTTAATTGTAATTTGTATTATTATTTATCCACTCAATAGTATCCTTTATTGTAGCTTTCATATTTCTATTTTTAAATCCCAACTTTTCTTTAGCTTTTTCATTACTAAAATTAGCATTAGAAGATAGTGTATATAGTGAATACTTTGTAAAAAGGGGAGTTTGTTTCTTTAAATTATAATATACTTCAAATAAAGGTGCTATTAATTTTGCAATACCTATCGGTAATACCATTTTAATTTTTTTTCTTTCTTGCACATCGCAAATTAAATCACATAATTCTTTAATTGTTATATATCTATTTGATAAGATATAACATTCACCATTAGTCCCATTTTTACAAGCGCTAATAACGCCATTTGCTACATCTCTTACATCAACAAAATCATATCCACCCTTTACACAAGCAAATAACTTGCCAGTTGTAACTTCTTTTACTAGTTGTGTTAAGTGACTATTGCCAAAATCATTTGGACCTATAATACCAGATGGATGAATTATACAAGCATTCAAATTTTTACCCTTTACTGCATCAATTACATACTTTGCAGCTTCTGCTTTTGTTTTTGCATATAATCCCTCAACATTATCAGGGTTAAAATTAGTTATTTCTGTTATTAATTCATTGTTAGGTTGCTCAGGGATTGCATGAACACTACTAATATAGATAAGTTTTGCTTTTGACTCTATTACCTTATCTACTATATTTTTAGTTCCATTAACATTAACATTATAAACAAGTGGATTGTATTTTGATTTTATATATACTACTGCAGCACAATGAATTACAAAAACTTCTTGTCCATCAGTATTTTCAAAAATCGATGATAAAGTTTCTTTTTTAGTTACATCACCATAGTATATTTTACATTTTAATCCTTCTAGCGATTTAATAGAATCACCTTTTAATACAAAGGCCCTAATTTCATTATCAGCATCTTGCCCTAACTTTCTTATAATGTTATTACCTAAAAAACCATTTGCTCCTGTTATTATATAGATCTTTTTCACAATATTTATCACCTACCACTCCATTCTAAAAAATAAATCTAATATCTTTCTTATATAATTATACCACAAGTTAACGCTTTTTTTAAAAAGCATATGAATAGCAAAAAACATTTCTTTAGTTAAAATACCTTTTAAATGACCTTTTTAAATTCTAATATTGCTTTAGCAGAATTAGTTATAGACATTGTTATTAATTCATACCTGTTTTGTAACATCTTATTATTTTTTATACATTTCATCCAGGCTTGAAATATATTCTCTATCTTGCTTTGTTCTAAATTTTATTGCAGTTTTGGAATTAACTCTAAACCCAATAGAAATAATCATATCTAAATTATAATAGTCTTTTTTCCTTGAAGCTTTTCTATTTCCTTCAAGTTGAATTTTTATCTAATTCTTCATCATTATATATATTGTTAATATGTTTTACAATTGCAGTTCTTTGAACATTAAATAAATTTGCAATTGCATTAACATTTAATCAAACTTTATCTTCTTTCAGCAAAATATAATCCTGATTCTTTTGTTAATACTTCAATAGCATCATATACTGACTTTCCATCTTCATCAACACAAATACATTCTCCTGGGTTAGAATCACTAAAGAAAGCCCATGCAGTTACTAAATCTTCCACTTTTCTAATCTTATATTTATCCATTAACTTTTCGTAATTATCAATTTTGTCTTTACCGTTAAAAATTTCTATTACATTATATTTGTCAGTCATTATTTCTGCATTACTAACATGATTTCCTATACCAATTTGTGATAATCCATCATTAATAAACAAATTCCCAAATATTTTTAACAATTCTTTAGCAAATGGTTTAGACATATTATCAAGATAATAAACATCTTTATGAAGTTCTTTGATTATATTTCCTTCAATTCCTTCATCTTTTTCATTGGTAGGAACTTCAATTATTAAAAATAGGGGGTCCTTTTGTATATCAACAAAATCATTAATTATCTTTAATATTTTGTTTGCATCAATATTCGCCATTATACAATTTTCAGTAATCATATATTCTTCATTTAACTTATCTGAATCATTGATTTTTACACCTTTAATCATTTTTAACATATTTAGCTCTATCTCCTCTTAAGAACTGTGATACTTTCGCAATGGTAAGTATTTGGGAACATATCAGCAATAGATACATTACTTATATCGTACTTACCTCTTAACTCCTTTAAGTCTCTAGTTAATGTTGCAGGATCACACGAAATATAAATTATCTCTTTAGGGGCGATAGTCATTATATTAGCAATGCTTTTCTTATCAAGTCCACTTCTTGGTGGATCTACTATAACTAAATCTATATCTTTAAAACTATCTATCCTATTCTCTACTTTGTCACATATAAAGCTTACGTTATTAATATTATTTATTTTCTTGTTATAATTAGCATCTTCTATAGCGTCACTTACTACTTCTATTCCTACTACTTCGCCTACTAAGTCAGAGATTAAAATACCAATAACACCTGTTCCACAATATAAATCAAGAGCTTTATTAAAAGATTTATCCTTAATGTAACTTCTTACTTTTGAAAACATTTTACTAGATACGCTAGTATTTACTTGGAAAAATGACTTGGGTGATACTCTAAAGCGTTTATCTAAAATATTTTCTGTTACTTCATTACCTTTTATCTTTTTATTATTTAAATAAATAAGAGAACAATCAAGAAAATTCTTTAAAAGAAAATCTTTAGAAACATTTCCTTTTATAGATAAGATTAATCCATTATGATATCTAATCATTACTTCATCTATATTGTTATTTTTGGCCAAGTTTTTTACTTTAGGTAATAAATCATTAATTTCTTTTTTAGTAATGTAACACTCATCTATTTCTACTAAATCATGACTTTCTAAAGCATAAAAACCTACTTTTTCACCTTTTATATGAAGATTTATTTTATTACGATAATTACTTTTATCTCCTGTTATAACGTCATCTAAAGTAATATCTAATCCTAAATTTTTCTTAAATAATTCCTTTATCTTTTCTTTTTTAAACTCTAATTGACTAAAATAATCCATATCTATTAAGTGACAGCCACCACAAATATTACTATATTTACAAGGACTTAGTCTTTTTTGCTTTTCTATATACTTAACTACTTTTCCTAAAGCATAAGAAGAATTATCTTTTACTATTTCTATTACTACGACATCACCTTTTAATGTATTAGGAACAAAAACTATTTTTTCATTTATTTTAGCAATTCCTCTTCCAAAATGATCTAATTTTTCTATTACTACTCGGTTCATATTTATCAGCCTCATATTAATTATAACGTATAAACTGAAATAAAAAAACTAATAATATTATTAATGGTGAAGACTTATGAATAATTTAATAAATGATATAAAAAATAAATGTGGTAATAGTAGTGATATAGTTATAAGAAGTATTGATACCTACTCTAGTACAGTAACAATTATATTTAACGAAGTACTATGTAGTGGTGATGATATAAATGATTTTTTATTAAAGAAGATTACTAAATTAATTAATGTTCCTACTAAAGATACATACTCCTTAATCATAAATTCTATACCTTTAAGTAATGTAAAAGAATTGGATGACGTAAATAGTGTTATCGATTATATATTTAAAGGCTTTTGTATTGTTTTAGTAGACAAGAATTTTATTGCAGTAGAAGTTAAAGCTAGGCTTGATAGAGGAATAAATACTACTGATAGTGAAGTTTCTATTATTGGTCCTAAAGATGCTTTTAATGAAAATTTTAATACTAACGTTGGATTAATTAGAAGAAGAATTAGAAGTAATAACTTATATTTAAAAACTTTATTTATTGGAAAGAATAGCAATACTAAAGTTGGGGTTTGCTATATGAATAATATTGCTAATGATGAGTTAATTACAAAGATAATGAAAAAACTAGAAGAAATAAATATCGATGGAATAATTGATTCTGGTTATATAAGAGAACGTATTATTAAAAAAGATCACTTATTTCCAGTTATTAATATAACAGAACGACCTGATACAGTATCTCAAGCTTTATTAGAAGGAAAAGTTGCAATTGTTGTTGATAACTCTCCTTACGTATTAATTATTCCTACTTTCTTTATAGATTTTTTACACACTCCTGATGATTATTATCAAAAACCAATAAATGCATCTTTTATTAGAATAATTAGGTTGATTGGATTTATAATTGCAATATTTTTACCTGCTTATTACGTAAGTGTTACTACTCATAATACCTCTTCGATTCCTATTAACTTATTAGTTAATTTTACATCACAAAGATTAACTGTACCCTTTCCTGCTTTTATAGAAGCTATTTTGATGATTATAAGTTTTGAAATATTAAGAGAAAGTGATACTAGAATACCTTCTAAAATGGGAACATCAGTATCAATACTAGGTGGATTAGTTATTGGAGATGCTGCAGTTAATGCCGGTATTATTTCTCCTATTATGATAATAGTAGTAGCAATAAGTGCGATAAGTGGATTAATATTTACAAGTAATGCCTTATCACAAGCAATTAGATATTATCGTATTTTCCTATTAATTATTGCAACATTTTTTGGTATTTATGGAATATTTATTGGACTCGTTTTATTAGTTACTAAACTTTGCAGTATTACTAGTTTTGGCTTTCCTTATATGGCACCATTATCTCCTATTATTAAATCTGAATTAAATGATGCGGTTATAAGAGTTAAAGGCAAAAGACTTCGTAAAAGGAATCCCCTTTTAACTGATAAAAACATTATAAGGGAGCGATAAGATGAAATATATAAAATTATTAGTATTAATTCTTTTAATTGTTTTTACTACTGGTTGTGTTAGTTATAGTGAATTAAATGAACTAGGAATTGTTGATATGATTTTAATTGATAAAGATAATAATCAATATGTTGTATCTTTAAATATGTTAACGCCTACTGAGGATGATTTAAAAAGTAATAAAGTTTATACTACTAGTGATAAATCTTTAGATAAGTGTTTAACTAATTTGTATTTAGAATCAAATAAAAAAATATCTTTTTCCCATTTAGAATTAATTTTATTTACTACTAATTTAGAAAAAGATGACTATGATGAAGTTATTAATCTATTCCTTAATAGGAGTGATTCTAGAAACACCTTTAGTACAGTTATTACTAATCCTAAAACTAATCTTGAAAATTATAAAAAAAATGATGTTAATAACTTAATTAATATTAATCATGAGAATGAAGGAATAGTTGCAATTAAGCAATTTGATGATGTTGTAAAAGATATCCTAGAAATTAAAAATAGTTATATACCTAAAATAGATGATAAGGATTCAATTAAAATAGATGGGTACTACTCTATTTATAATGAAAATAAGTTGCTTACTAAGGATGAAAGTATTGGTTATAACTTTATTACTGATAATATTATAAAGAACGAGTTTGAGGTAAATGATATTAATTTTAAGATAAATTATTCTAAGACAAATTTAAAAATAAATAAGAATAAGATAAATATTAATATTACTAGTACTTATCAAATAATGAGTAATAATACTAAAATAAAAGATGATAAAGAGTTAGATTTATTATTTCAAGAAGGAGTAAAAAAATATATAAATAGTTATCTTGCACTAGATAATTATAACTACTTTAGTAATCTTTTAAAAAAGTATGATTATAAATATTACAAAAATAATAAAGATATCAAGTTTAAATTCAACATTAAGATAAGTTCTAATAAAATAAATAATTCTAATATTAAAGGAGATGATAGTTATGAATAATGATAGTAAAATTTCTCCTTTAGGCATATCTTTCTTATCCACTTTCTTATATCGTTCTTTTTATATAATTGGTCTATTTAATTTAATTATTTCTATATCTAAAAATGATTCTATATTTAGTGTTATCTTGGGAAGTATATTTGGACTTATTTTAGTTAAGTGTTATTTCTATATTAATGATAAAATGCCTAGTAAAAATATATTTGAAAAAATTAATGCCTCGTTTCCTAAAGTAATTGCTAAAGTATTTATCTTTATTTTAATTCTATTATTTATTCTTATTTCTTCTTATATTTTGTATAACCTATCACTATTTATTAATTATAATCTTTTAAATGATATTAATATTCTTCCTATAAGTATTCTTCTTGTTTTATCTTGTGTTTATTTATCTAGTAAAGGTATTAATACAATTACAAGAACTAGTGGTATATTTATTTTCATCTTAATATTTCTAGTAATAATTTCATTAGTTGCACTTCTAAACTATAGCAATCCAGTTAATTTGTATCCACCTCTTACAAATAAATTTTTTAATATTTATGAGGGTTCAATATATTATAGTATTTTGAGTGTTACGCCATTATTTCTTTTATTAATAATTCCTAAAGATAAAATTGAGTGTAATAGAAAGTATTCTAAGTATATGATAACTGCTTATATTGTTAATTCAGTTTATGTTCTTATAAGTTTTATTTTAGTAATATCTATTCTTGGAATTAAATTAACTAGTATTTTAAATTACCCAGACATTATCGTATTACAAAAGGTATCACTACTTAACTTTATTGAACGTATTGAAGATATTATTTCTTTTAAGTTTATGTTTGATGGCTTTTTAACAATTGCAGTTACAATATTTTATATAAAAGAAGGTATTATTTCATTATTTAAGATTAAACCGCATAACAATATAGTTATAATTCCTGGATTAATTATTCTTATTATAAGTATTTATTTATCTAGTCTTAGTCTTAAAATGATTATTTGGTTATTACTACCTATTCTAGTTATTCACTTCTTTTTGATGTTATTTATTAGGAAAAAAACATAAATCTTTCACGTTAGTTTCACAAAAGATTATTAGAATATAGTTGTATTGATTAAGTCAATATAGTAAAAGACTTACTGAACTCTCACCCAGTAGGTCTTTTTTTCTTAGTAATTTCTAACAATGTTTTTTATTTTCTTTATAACTTTTTTTTCAATTCTTGATATATATGATTGACTTATTCCTAAAAGCTTTGCTACATCTTTTTGAGTCATTTCTTCACCTGATATTAAACCATATCTTAAAACCATTATTTCCCTATCTCTTGGATCTAATCTATTAATCTCTTCAATTACTATTCTTTTATCAATATCTTCTTCTAATCCTCTTGTTACAATATCAGGGTCAGTTCCTAGGATATCTTCTAAATGTAATTCGTTCCCATCAGGGTCATAACTTAAAGATTCATCAAAACTAACTTCTGTTTTTATTTTCTTATTTTTTCTTAAATACATAAGTATTTCATTATCTATACATCTAGATGCATAAGTTGCTAGTTTAATATTTTTATCCATACTGTAGGTTTTTATTCCTTTAATTAGACCAATCGTACCTATACTTACTAAATCTTCTAAATCTACCTTGGTATTTTCATACTTTTTAGCTAAGAATACGACTAATCTTAAGTTATGTTCAATTAATTTATCTCTTGCTGTTATATCTCCATCATTAGATAACATTAAATAATATTCTTCCATTTCTTTAGATAAAGGTTCTGGTAATTTATCTGTTGCACCTACATAAAATAAAACACTACTTAATTCTAATAAATCCCCTATTAATAATAAAATACTTATCATTTTATTCCTCCTATTATTTCATTATTTAAAAGCATATCTACACCTTCCATTTTGAATTTAATGATACCTACTAATACATTTTTTACTTCGTAATTATTATCAATTACTATTTTGTTAGCAACAAAACATTTTAAAATACTTTTACCACTTGCAGTTTCATAAGGAACTAAAATACTTTCTTCATAATCAATATTTATTTTATTAGTACTTATTAAAATAATTGGTCGTTTTTTGTAGGGATCATAAAGTTTATTTCCAGTATCTAAATAAGCATTAAATTTATATATGTTATTTTTGTAATAGACATCTACCTTGTAATAATTATTAAAATTTATTTTCATTTGCTTCATACTTTTAATATAACTATATATTATAAAAGGACTTATTATTAAAAGTACTATTATGTTTATTTCCATACCATTACTAATAAACATTAATCCATTGTTATGATAGTTTATTTGAACATCTAATAAGTATATGCCACCTCCTAGAATAATACTTGATAGATACAAATAAAGAAGATTATTAAAGAAATATTTAAAGTTCTTATACGAGAAAGTTATTAATACCATTAAGATACTTATTAACATTTTAATGATAAATAGCCTGATATTATTAAGTTTTATAAATAAAAGTAAGATTGATATACCCCCAGTAATACTTCCTAGAATTATTCTATAAAACTTAACATTTCTCTTTAGAACTATTGAAACTGATAAAAGTAATAAAAAGTCCATGGCAATATTTAAAAACAATACTAAATCTACATATATTTTCAAGTTATCACCACCAAGAATATAATATAAAAAAGACACATTAAATTGTGTCGATATTTGTACTATTCTTTTAATAAATCACTTAATAAAAACATTTTATATCCTTTTTGATTTAGATAGTTTAGGATGGACGAAAGTTCCCTTATTGTATTTATATCATTATTTAGACTTATAATAGAGCCACTTGTTACTGTATTTTTTATATCATTATACGGAAAAGATGAAGTTATAATATTAGGAATTATCGAATGCATTTTATTTTTTTTGCAGTTGTTTATTAATTCTTGATTATCAGATTCACTATAACAGTATTTTAACTTTTCACCAATTAGTGCTTTAACATTTTTATTTATCTTTTTTACATCTCTAGGATTATATTCTTTATCTAATAGTTCTAGTTCATGACCATTTAAATAAATTTTTTCAAGTATATCAACATCATTATCTAATAAATCTTGATTTACAAAGAAAGTTACTTTAACGTTTTTATTTTTTAAATTATCTAATATTGTATCAATATATGATGTAGTATTTAATTTAAAAATTAAACTTATCTTTTGTTCATTACCATTACCACCAACAATAAATTTATCATAATTATTATTTGTAGTTATAACAGGACTAACTTCTTCAAATACCAATAAATTTTCATCAAAAGAACCGTATTTTTTCATTTTTTCATAACTTTTATCTATATCTACTTTAATACCATTTACACCTGGAATGATATTATTATTTATTAATACTGCATCTTTAGAATCTTGTTCATAATTTGCTACTACACTTTTTATCTGTTTCATAATAGGATCATTTCTTTTAACAATATCTACTGCACTGTCTGTATAATAAAAACTGAAACAAATTAGAGATAAAGCTCCAACAAAAGAAAAAAATTTCTTTAACATATACCTATTCACCTATAAAAGTATATGAAAAGAAATTATGTATTTTTACAAATTTTATAAATTAGCTAAAAATAGTTCAAAGGCAAGTTTAGGATCACTACTACCACTTTTAATTATGTAATCCAAGTCAGCTAATTTATTCAAGTTTTCCATAAGAACTTTAGAAGAATAATTATATCCTTTCTCAATAGCTAGTTTTACTCTATATGGATGAATTTTTAGTTTACTTGCAATCTCTATTTCACTATATCTTTCACTAAGAAACACTTTAGATTGATACATTAATCTAAATTGATCCGCTACCATAATGATTATTTTGCTTATGTCTTCTCCTTTAGATGTTAACTCCTTGGTAATAGAAAATGCTTTAGATTTGTTTTTTTGAACAATACTATCTATAAGAGCAAAGATATTATCACCGCTTAACTTTAATACAGCTTCTTTTATATCATCTATGGTTATTTCTTTTTTTTCTAATTTATAACATTTAAGTTTTTCTATTTCATTGATAATTCTTTCATTATCATTATCGCAATAGCTAATTAAATAACGAATAGTTTTAATATCCATCTTATAATCCTCTAAATGTTTTTTTATTATATCTTCTATTGTTATTTCTCCGCCTAGAATATATTTTTTATCAATTAGTTTTACTAGTTTTTTTCTTGTATCTAATTTGTCACATATCAAAATAAGTATATTATCTTCGCTTGGATTATTTAAATATCTTTCTAATTCTTCTTCATTATGGACTGGTGCACCTTTTGGTTTAGATGAAGTTAAAAAATAAGCATTATCACATATAACCACTTTATTACTTGACAAAAAATTGTAAGTGTCTAAGTCTTCTATAGCAACACTTATAGGAGTTTCTAATAGGTCATACTTAATTATCATATCTTTACTTAATTTATTAGTCTTTAGTATTTCATCGATTTTAGTATTTATAACAACGTAATCACTTGATTCAATTATATAAGTATGCATATTACTCCTCCACTTCTTAATCATTATAACATAAAAAAAGATAAAATATAAATCTACTTTATCTTAATACTTTTATTGGTTTCACTTTAGTTGTATCCTTATCATATACTTTATAGATAGCAAGTACTTCATCTTTATTAGTAAAAACAATTATATCATCTTTATATCTATTTTCTAAGATTCTACCATTTAATACTTTATTAGCAATAAAATCATCGACTTCAATAGTTGTATAATTACTTAAGCAATCTTTTATAGGTATTACTTTATAATTATTATCTTTTATCTCATCGATTGTGTAACTATCTTCTATTTTGTAATTACCTTGTTTGGTTCTAATTAATTCTTTCATAGAACAAGGTATGCCTAGCTTTATACCTATATCTCTTATTAAACTTCTTATATAGGTTCCTTTACTTACTGTAACTTTAAATGAAAATTCGTCGTTATCAAAAGTTAAAAGTTCAATATTAAATATTTCTATTTCTCTTTTAGGGATTTCTACTTCTTCACCTTTTCTAGCATATTCATATAATCTTTTACCTGCTACTTTAACGGCTGAATATTTTGGAACTTCTTGTATCATTTTACCAACAAAAGAATCTAATACTTGTTTTAATTTTTCTTCATCTATAACATAGTCTTTTACTTCATCAAGTACTTTTCCTGTTACATCTAAAGTATCAGTTAATATTCCAAATTGTACTGTTGCTATATATTCTTTAGTATCATTAACTAAGAAGTCTACTATTTTAACGCCTTTATTTATGGCAATAGCAAGAAGACCTGTTGCTATAGGATCCAAAGTACCAGTATGTCCCACGCTTCTAGTATTAAGTGTTTTACATACAATATTAACGACATCTCTACTAGTCATATCTTTTGGTTTATTTACTAATATAATTCCATCCATAATTTACCTCTTAATTAGTAAGATCATTTATATATTTTTCTAATTTTTCTTTAACTAATAAAATACTGTTATTTAAGTCTTCTTGCAAATAAGTATATTCTAAATATATGGGATACTCTTTTAATTTATTTAGTTTTTCTTTTATTTCATTATCTATATCTTTTATATCGTTACCTAAAGCTTCTTCCTTAACTAGTTTTTGTTGTAAGGTTTTAACTTCACTTATTAGATTGGTTATCTCTTTATTATTATGCATTTTTTTTACTAATAATTGATACTTTTTATATTCATCACTGCTTTCAATAATAGTGATTATATCATCTATACCATCTAATAAATTATTTTTCATTTAACTCTCCGTCTAGGCTCCAAGTTTTAGCTTCTGTTACTACTACATCAACTATTTTTCCTATCAATGCATCTTCCCCTTTAAAATTAATCAATTTATTAGTATCAGTATAACCATATAGTTCATTCTTCTTATCACTTATACCTTCTACTAATACAGGAACAACTTTGCCTACTAACTTCTTGTTATTCTCTAAGAAATATTTATTTACTACTTCATTTAATCTATGTAATCTGTCTTCTTTTTCTTCTAATGTTACATCGTCTTTAAGTCTTGCTGCTGCTGTATTTTCTCTTGGAGAATAAATAAATGTGAAAGCATTATCAAATTTACATGTATCGGCTAGTTCTAAAGTCTCTATAAAGTCTTCTAAAGTCTCACCTGGGAATCCTACTATAATATCAGTTGAAATACTTACATTAGGTACTTTATTCTTAATCTTATTAAATAGCTCTAAATATTCTTCTTTAGTATATCTTCTACCCATTAGTTTTAAAATTCTAGATGACCCTGATTGTACTGGTAAGTGAATAGCAGGCATAATATTTTTATTACTTGCTATAACATCTATCATTTTATCAGTAAAGTCCCAAGGATGACTAGTTACAAATCTAACTCTAGGAATATTAGTTTTACTTACTTCTTCTAGTAATTCTTCCATACCATAACCTAATCCTAAGTCTTTACCATAAGCATTAACATTTTGGCCTAATAAAGTAACTTCTTGATAACCATTATCCACTAGTCCTTTTACTTCAGTAATAATATCTTCCATTAATCTACTTCTTTGTTTTCCTCTAGTAAAAGGTACTATACAGTAAGTACAGAACTTATCACAACCATAAATTATATTTACAAAAGCTTTGTATTTACTTTCTCTTTTAACTGGCATACCTTCTATGATGTTGCCTTCTTTACTATATACTTCTATCTCGCTTTTATTAGTCTTTAAATTCTCATTTATAAGATATGGTAAGCGATGTAAGTTATGAGTACCAAATACAAAATTAACCCATTTATATTTAGTTAATATTTCATTAACTACTCCTTCTTCTTGAGCCATACACCCACATAATCCTACAATAAGATTAGGATTTTTTTCTTTTAAATGTTTTAATCTTCCTAACATACCAAAAGCTTTATTATGAGCATTTTCTCTAATGGAACAAGTATTTAAAAGGACTAAATCACTATCTTCATAATTATCATTATAAGTAAAGCCTAGTTCTTCTAACATTGCTTTAATATTTTCACTATCATGTTCATTCATTTGACAACCATAAGTTTTAATATGATAAGTTTTATTTAATCCTATATTTTTAATATCATTACTATAATATTCAATAGCAACTTTATCTTTAGTTCTTTTTCTTGCTTCTATATAACTAGGTAGTTCCATAATATCCCTCATTTCTTTTTAAATTATACAACAAAATACATTAAAAATAAAAGAAAAAGTAGATGCTACGCTCTACTTTCATATAATACACTAGTAATAATACTATCTAACTCATTTGTTTTGTTGTTAATTACTTCTTCTTTAATAACATCAAAGTTTTCTTTTACAATATTAATTAACTTAGCCATGTTAGGTAATAATGGTTTATCTTCAAGATTATCTAATATTATTTGTAAATTAGTTAATTTAGTATATTTACCATAATGATTTGTTTTAATATATGTATCATATAAGTTTTTAAATGATACTACATCAATGTTATTAAATCTTCTATCCTCAAGTATCTTAACTGTTGTATAAATGTAATTATCGTTAATAGATTTGTCAAGTATAGTCTCCCCCTTATTGTTTTTTATATTTGGCATAAAATCTTTATTCTTTTTTAATTGGTTAATTATCTCAAGTACATTTACATAATTGTATAGTACTAAGATATGTGCGAATGTATCACCTTCATTATTTTGATGGTTAACATCCCACTTTTTATTCTTCATATGTTTTAGAACTAATTCATATTGTCCTTTTTTTAGTAATCTAACAAGAACGTTATTTCCAAGTTCATCACATATATTAATATCTACTTTCTTTTTAGTTAATAATAAATCAACTATTTGGTAGTGCCCTTCTTTGATAAGTTCAAATATCAGCGAGGGGTCTTCTTCACACGCTTTTATCGCTTGTGTTTCATCATAAAACATTTTAAATACACCTCTTATTTCACGTGACAGTTACATATTTTATCAAAATTATCGATTTTTGTCAAATTTTTGAAGCATATTTAGTACCTTTTTTAAGATTAAAGCATCAAAAAAGCCTTATATAATAAGGCTTTTAATACTTTACATATATTACTACTTAATACCACAAACTTCTTCTGGAGATCTAGTATCGTAAGTTATTTCTACTGTTTTAATAGCAAATTTCTTTTCTACTTTAATTTCTTTAATTAATGAGAATGTTTTTTCATTATAGTAGAATGTTTTTTCACCTTCAGAACAACTATAAAAAACAAATCCTTCTAAATATTCGTTATAGTAATCATTTAAATATTTAGATTTTCTTAATGTAACAAACTTAACTTTATTATCTTTATCCTTTACAAAATAACTAAATCTAGGAATTGATATATTTATATTATCATTCTTATAACTAGTAGTTAAAAAAGTACGATTTGAGATAAGCATAATTGCAATTAATACAAGTACTAGAATGATGATAGCTTCAATAAGATGTCTTTTCTTTCTAATTTCTAATATTTCTTTACTTACTTCTTTTTTCTTTGTCTCTGGTAACTTTATAGTATCTTTTTCTTTTATTGCTTCTTCTTTAGTAACTTTAACTACTTTTACCTCTTCTTTTTTTACTGGTTTAGTTGTTTTCTTTTTTTCAGTTACTTTTTTAGTTGTATTTGTTTTACTACTAGCACTTTTAGTAGTCTTTGTTTGTTTTTTAACTGTTTCTTTTTTAGTTGTTGCTTTTTTCTTTGGAGTAGTTGTCTTTACTTTTTTCTCTTCATTATCCATAGGACACCCCTCTACTTTCTACTTAATTATATAATAAACCTTAATCAAATTCAAGAAAAAAAAGCGATAAGTGTCGCTTAATAATTAGTTATAATAACTTCTTCTACTTTTCCTCTTTTTTTACCATTAGAATTTATATTTCTTTTAGCCTCTATTACATGAATATTATAGTCTTTATAAAGTTCACGTATTAAATCAGTATTGTGATTAGAAAGCATTACTTGAACGCCCCTATCAGATAACTCTTTAAATACCTTTGCTAATCTTCTTTGTTCATTATGATCAAATCCCTCTAAAGTATATGATGTAAAAGATGAATTAATTTGATCATATGGTGGATCTATATATACAAAGTCTCCTTTTTTAGCTTGCTTTAATGCTTCTTCAAAATCAGTATTCATAATTGTAATATCATTCATTGTAAGATACATATGAACTACTAGTAAATTCTCTTTATCATATGTATTAACCTTGTTTTTCTTATTGTAAGGAACATTAAACTCACCCTTAGAATTAACTCTATATAATCCATTAAAACATGCTTTATTTAAATAAATAGTTCTAGCTGCTCTAGTATAATCATTAAGTTTTTCAAACTTTTTCATATCACGATCTTTATTTCTTAATTCATAATAGAATTCTTCGCTATTTTTTACTTCATAACTATTTAAAAGATGACACATTTTACTATACTTATGCTCATCACACATTACTTCATATACATTCATTAACTCATTATTACTATCATTAATAACTGCTTTTTTAGGAGCGAGTTCAAAAAATAAAGCTCCCCCACCTATAAAAGGCTCATAGTAACAATCATAATCTTCTGGAACATATTTTTTTAACTCATTAATAATTTGTCTTTTGCCACCAGCCCATTTAACAAATGGTTTTGCTTTAATCATAAAATCACTCCTCAATAATTATTTATTATATCATATATTATTTTAATCTAAAAGTTTTAGGTGCATATTTGCACACTAAATATAGCGATATAAATATACAAACAACAGAGATAACTGTTATTAATAATGCAAATGTAATGGTAGGAAAAGTAACTACCGTGCAATAATAACATAATATATAAGTTACAGTATTGATAATTGAATAGGTAGCACTTTTAGATTTCATATTTATATCATATGGCTGTAATAAATAATAGATTACTAAATGATAAGTAGAAAAGAATATCGACAAAAAAATTATTGATATAAATAGTAATACATAATTGATATTATTGGTAGTTCCCCCTGTTACAAATAATAAGAAAGGTAAGCTTAATGCTATTGTAATAGTAGGTATCATATTAATTTTTATTAAAGTTTTAAGTCGTAATTTGAATAAAGATAGGATAACTTTTGGATTTCTATAAAATCTATAACTAAGCATACTATTATCACAGTTAATAAACATAGCTCTAGTTATTACTGTTCCCCTATTTATTATATACATAACAAAGACAAAATAAGGTAAATATGACAAAGTCATTTTATTAATATCTTTATATACACCACTATCTAGTCTTGTACCTATAAAGATAATTATAATTGTTACTAAAGCAACTAAAGCTATTTTGATTGCTGATTTAGTTAGTATATATTTATGTCTTTTTATAAATAATTCATTAAAGTATTCATAGCCATTCTTATTACTATCTATATTAATATCAGAATCTATTTTGGATTCATATTGTTTTTTCATATTTGTTGTATTAGTACTTGACGCATCAAATATTATATTATTCAAAGTTAAAAGCCTCTTATAAATTTTATTGTAATTATTACAATGCAATATGTATATTAATGAATAAACTGCTAAGAATAAAGATATTATTAGAACTATTATAAATATAAATGGATTAATACTATAATTAAATCCTGGTAAAATATAAGCTAAAGATAAACCAATAGTACCAATTATACCAGTAATAAGGAAATTGTTTTCATTTAATACTTTTTTCTTTTTTTCATAGTACTTTAAATAAACAAAGTTACCTATTAATTTCATGTTTATAACAAATAGTGGTAGTAAAAGTAATAAATAAATATTTACATCAGATAAGATTCCAAAGGCTATAATAGCAGGATAAAAGCTAATTAATGTTTTAACTAGGAACCAAATAAAATTAGAAATAGCATATTTCTTAGAGTTCATTCGCATTAGAATTATAGAATAGTATTTACTTCTATTAGGATTAAACATATCAGTATTACAAAATCCACCTACTATGGTTAGAAATACGAAAATATTTAAAAATGAATTTGGATCATTATAAGAAATTGCTGGTATATATATCATTAGTCCTACATAAATAATTTTACCAATAAAAGGTTTTATTATTTTAAAGATTCCAACTAAGATATTTATTAAACCAATTATATTTTCATTACCATATAAATCTGTTAGTATATATTTACCTATTAATGGTATTTTTTTTATGTTATAAATAAACGAATTAGTAGAATAAGCATTATTTAATTTGAAAGAATTGATTACTATATTAATCATCTTCTTCACCTTTTAAAGTATCAATTATCTTATTTTCAAACTCTTTTTTAGTTAGGCTATCTCTTTCCATTTTTTCTAATCTTCCATTATTTAATACTACTATTTCATCACATAAATCTAATGCTAACTCCATTATGTGAGTTGAAAATATTAAGATATGATCTTTCTTTATTGATTTTAATAACTTCTTCATTTCATCAGCAACAACTACATCAAAAGATGTTAAAGGTTCATCTAGTAACATTATTTTAGGATTATAAATTATATTAATAAGCATTTGCATCTTACTTTTCATTCCCATAGAGTATTCTTTCATTAATTTATTACGTGAGGATACATCCATTTTAATTAAGTCAAAGTATTCGTCGATGGTCTTTTCACTAGTTATTTTATCTTTATTTATATCTATAAAAAACTTTAGAAATTCTCTTGCTGTTAAAAATTCAGGTACCAATGGTGTTGATAATACATAGCCAATATCATCATCACTAATATTTCTTTCTTTGCCATCCTCTACTAAATAAAAGGTTCCTGAATCTATTTCAATATCTTCATTTATGCAGTTAAACAAAGTAGTTTTGCCGGCACCGTTTCTGCCTAAAAGTCCATAAATTTTTCCTTCTTCAAATTCAAAGTTTATGTCTTTTAATACTTCATTATTATCAAAACTTTTTTTTAATTCTTTTATTACTAATTTCATATATCCTCCGCTTACCAAGGCGATCATAACATATTTTATGGCAAAATAAAACTCTGTAATGAAATACAGAGTTAAAATCATAATGGCGGAGACGGAGGGATTTGAACCCTCGCACCAGTTACCCGATCTACACCCTTAGCAGGGGCGCCTCTTCAGCCTCTTGAGTACGTCTCCATGACCACGGTTGACATATATCATTATACATGAATATATAAAGAATAGTCAACCTTTTATTTGTAATTTTAAATATTAAATATCATCAGATTGAACTTCAATATTTAAATCTTTATCAAGTTTTAATATTTTATAGACTCTTTGATTTTCCTTAGTTTCACCATAAATCATAACAACTATTTTATTGTCTATTAATTGAATTTTATTTGAATCTATTGAAGTAATTTCGGAATCAGTTATATCTATTTTCTTTTGTATTTTACCATCATATCCCATCTTTATAATATAGTCTTTTTTATTATATCCAAATAATAGAATATAATCTTCACACATTACAATCTCATGATCGGTTCCTATTAAAATTGGAGAAATAACATCACTTCCATCAGTTAAATCGATTAGATATAAATACCCATCCATGACAAAGGTTAAATACTTATCATTATAGTCATAGTAACCCCTAGCCTTATATTCGTCAATACTACCTTCTTTGTCTAACTCTTTACGCCAAACCTTATTAAAATCTCTATCGTAGTATTCCATATAAGCAGTCTCAGTAGCTTTCTCATACGTTAAAATTATAAAATGCTTATAATCATATGCTACATTTATAACTTGTTGAGTAGAACTACATAGTTCATCATAATTTTCATTAGTGCAATAACCAACTTCTATAAATCCTCCACCTCTGAATATATTGAACATTGTATAATTAGAGTTTTTTGGATTTTCTAATTTAACTAAGTATCCCATTAACGGATAGTTTTCACAATATCTATTGTAGGCACAACCTTTTGGATTATCAAATCTAATATTTTCACCAAATATATATTTAGCAATCGTTCTTACTTCATCATTACTAAATTTAGCACCATTTTCAATCCATTTTTCAGTTGCAATTTTAGGCATTGTATACTTATTATCATTATAGGAAGTTAATTCACTTGTTTCAAAAGTTCCATATGCTGATATGTAATCACCTTTTTGAAATCTTTTTAATTGTTGATCTCCTTCAATTACACAATAGTGGTTTTCATCCTCTAAAACGTCGTAATCATCATCGTACAGTTTAATAATTGCTTTATATCTTTGGTCATCGGATTCAATAATTTCTAGTACATCACCTTCTACATATAATTTCATATTTTTAAATAAGTTTGTATATTTTTGAGTTACTAGTGCTATATTACTAGTTAATCTAGTATAGCTATTATCAAAATATTCTAATACCAGTTTTTCTTCTTTTGATAAATCAATTGAGTTCATAGATAACATTTTAGTACGAAAGCTAGTAGTAGTGCTTTGTTCAGTTTTATTATTTTCGTTATTATCTTTAGGTGTTTTAGTTCCTAAAGTAGATATTAAAATGCTACCAGACAAAATGATTGCTATAATTATTACTGTTATTATAGTTTTCTTTTTCATATTACTACCTCCAAATTTAAAACTTTCCTTATTATTTATATCTATATTTTAACACGTTATTGATTTTTATTAAATAGTTTATTAAAGAAAAAAGTCTGACGAAGTTACTTGTCAGACTTTGTTTGCAAATGGTGGACTGTTAGGGATTCGAACCCTAGACCCACTGATTAAGAGTCAGTTGCTCTACCAACTGAGCTAACAGTCCATTTATCACCAATGCTCTTTGATTATATCATACTTTTACTACTTTTGAATACATAAATTTAAACTTTTTTATAATTTAATAGAAAAAGTGACTCATACAAGCCACTTTAATCAAGTTTAATTTGTTTTAATAACGTATGGATTATCACTCGTTCCATCGCCACCTGTAATTTCTACAGTAGATTTTAAATTTATTACTGGGCGAATATTACTACTGGAATCAACAGTACCAAAACGCATATAATCATTGGCATGTAATGACCACACGTAAGTGAAAGGAGCACCAGAAGCATAGTAAAGATAGCAAGGTGACATAGTCCAAAATGCTTCTCCTGACATATAATAATTGGCATTACTTGTATAAGATGCACCACCAGCATAAACTACTTCATCCGCCGTTATTAAGCCAATTGGATATGTTAACGCTTTGTTACCTTTTGTAGAAGTTGCCGTAGTATATAAATCATTTGTTTGTGGACATTTAAATTGAGGAATTACTTCAGTACTACCATACTTTGGATCTAATCTTGATAAAGGTCCGTAAATTGTATAATTAATTCCATAACCTAATGCAGTATCACTTGAATTCCATGTATTAGCACTAGGTGCTATACTTCTATCACCACAGAAACCAGAATCAGCTATCATTGATGAATAACTAGTTAAATTATCTTTATACCATGTATCTACTACTGTTTTAATATCACTTGAATTAGTATTTTTGTGAGTTTCTTCATATGTTGATGAACCTGCTGTTCCATACATATACCCTACATATGCATTATCATTAAAATGATAATTAAATCTTCCACTACCTATTGAATTTTGTTTAATTAATCTTATACTACCATCTTCATTTATTCTCACTATTCGCCATAATTCATTTTTGAGACCATATGTATATGTAGCTTTATCATTTGTCCATACTGCTTTATTACCATCATTAGTATAACTTTCATCATCATTAAAAGCTATACAACTGGCTTCAGTTAGACCAACATCAGCATACATTAATTCATCATTTTGATATTCTAAACACACATTAGTAGATTGACACAATTCGTTAGTGATTGTTGGATTATCAATAATATTACCACTTTCATCCCAAAAATCCACATCAATACCTTTGTACGTACATGTTCCCAACTTTCTAACTGATACATAATTATTTTCTACTTCTCCTCTAAAGTAATAAGTAGTCTTATTGTCTTCAGTATTGATATTTGTATAATATAATCCTTTTCCGTTTGTATCACTGCTTATTTCAGAAAAATCTATGTCAGTATCTGATTGAGCTTGATTATTTTTTAGTATTTCTGCTGATAATCTATTTGTTTTAATTGTTGGATTTTCTTCTGTTATTGTTTGACTTACGTCTTGTACATAATTAATACTTACTGTTAGTGTGTTATCTGTTAAGTTAGGTTGACTTATTACATTAGAATCATAACTTATTGTTACATTAAATGTTGTGCTTGATCCTTTCGCTAGTTTGTCTCCTTTTTTTATACCAGATATTTCAAACTTGATTGCATCACTTCCAGTCTCACTTGCTGTTATATCATTTATTATTGCATCTATTGTTCCTTGATTTGCTACTGTTATTTTGTAGACTATCTTGTCTCCGGGACTTGTTAGATCTACATTGAATGTTGCAGTTGTTCCTTCTGCCGTTGGTGCTTTTGTTATTGTTACTCCACTTGTTTTTGATTCTTCTTCTATTTTAGTAAACAATATCTTCCAAGTTGACTCGATACTCGATGTTCCTGTTATTGTTAAATTTGTTGCGAATGCTGCATATCCTACTGCCATTATACATATCAAAGTACACATCGTTATTATTATCGCTTTTTTTCTTCTCATATACTTATCGCTCATTTCTTATCCTCCTTATTTAGTATATAAATCATTATACCCCCCCCCCTAGGGATTTGGCAAGATACTTATTTCTCTTTTTTATTTTTTACTGTACAGTTAATTATAAACTATAATTATTAAATTCTTTATTGGTAAATTTTTCTATAAAAAAACAACCTTTTAGGTTGCTTCAATAATTTATTTTACAAGTGCTGATACTACATTTTTACTATATGCAATAGATTCTAATCCCATTTTATCTTTATATTTGATATACCCTCTAGCAAAGAATCTATCATTGGTATTAATGTTTGTTTTTCTAATTGCATATATATTTCCAAGTTCACAATTATTATTAGATTTACCAATTAATACCCCAGGAGTATCTTTAGTAATATCTACTTCCGTTGCAGAATTGTTTTTAATTATTAATGCTCCACACTCAGTTATAGTATAATTATCATTTTCAGGATATAACGCCATCATATTAAACATTAATAATCTCTTATCATCTTCTGTTACTATCTTAGCATTTTGATTCATTACTACTGTTGGTAGTGAGTCATATATCATATCAGAACTTGAATAATTATTGCTATCGTTAATTACTCCACCTGCATAACTTTTGTTATAAGTAACAAAGGCTGCATAATACTCTAATTCATCTTTATTTGGAAAAGATATATATCTAAACATTCCATTTATATCTTTACTATAATCACTACCTAAAACTTTACCATCATATCTTACTACTCCACTACTTATAGTAGCTTCTTTATTATAAATGCTAGTATCTATATTTTTAATTATTTTATCATATATCTTAAAAGTATCTGCTTTAAATGAATATGGTACAGTTAACTCACCACTTAAAGGGGTTAAAAGGATATTAACATCATCTGCTTTGCTATTCTTACTTTTAGTAAAAATAGTATTAGCAATATTTAAATTATCTATTGATGTTACCTTATTTATTGCTGTAAGACGACTCTTTCCATACACTATAGCATCAACTGTTAATTCGCTTTCTTTTACAATTGGAATACCATAATTAGCAGTATCTATAGCAGCAAAATAATAATCATATACATTTCCCATATTTACTACAATTACATAACTATAGTCTTCTACAAAACTACCATAAGGTGATCTATCATTAGTTACTAGATTAGAAAGTGGCACTAGTAAAGCTTCACCTTCTAATGGTATTTGTTTATATTCCAAAGAATTTATAGATGTTTTTACTTCATTTATATATTTCTTGGCTACTTCAACATACTTATTCATATTATTACTTTCAAGCCTTGAAATTGCTTTAGGCACTATTGTAAAACACAATATTCCTACTACAAAAATAATAGTCAATACTTTAATTTGTGCAAACCCTTTATTATTCATTTTAATCACCATTAACCCTTTATTTCAAAATGATTACCAGAATCTAAATACAATATACCTTTTCTACCTTCTAGCGTTGGATATATTTCATTATATTTATTAATCAGATTAAATCTAGTAATAGTTACATAAACCTCATTACCATCATTCATATACATTAAAAATCTTTGTTTATCATAATCATTAGGTTGATATTCGATATGTGATATTTTATCTTTTACTTTAGCATTAACATTCTTCATTTCTTTTATAAATTCTTCATAGATAGTATCAGGTACATAATTAACTAAAATTGGAATTCCCACCACTTCGTCTTCTAAAGTTAATTCTTTATTTACATCTACCACAACTTTATTATCAGCCTCTTTAACAAAAAGCAAGTTATATTCAGTCAATTCTATATTAACAGTTGCAATTAGACTTTTTGTAATTTTAACATCTTTAACATACGGATTTTTCTTTATTTTTTTAGTCATTCCATTAATTGTTGTTTTTGCAAAACTAGGATAATTTTCAATTCCTGCTAGTTCTATTACTTCTTGATCAGTTAATCTTTTATTACCCGTTATATAGATATTTTTAATTCTTACATTCATAAAAAAAGATACAAGAAAATATCCTATTACTATTATTATTAAAAGCAATAGAATTGGAATTAATCTGAGTTTAGTTTTTTTCTTGATCTTTTTAGCCATATCTACTCCCAATTTACAAATTCTTGTTCACATTTTAATTCAATATTATATTTATCTAAAACTGCATCTTTAGTGAATTCTATTAACTCTTTGATATCACTAGCTTTAGCATTACCTATATTTATAATAAAATTAGCATGTTTATTACTTATTTGGGCTCCACCTTTAGTAAGTCCTTTAAGTCCTAAATCTTCAATCAGCTTTCCAGCAAAAAGTCCTTCTGGATTTCTAAAAACTGATCCAGCAGAAGGATATTCTAATGGTTGGGACTCTAATCTTCTTTGTTTTCTTTCTTGATTTACTTTATAAAGTTCCTCTTTTTTACCTTTAGTAAGTCCTAGTGTTGCTTCTAAGCAAATGTAATCTTTGTTTTTTTGAAAGAAAGAACTACGATAATGAAAATCTAATTCTCTATTAGTCATAGTAATAACTCTATAGTCAGGTGTTAATACTTTAACACGTTTAACAATGTACCCCATATCGCTTTTGTAAGCTCCTGCATTCATGTATACAGCACCACCAACAGTACCTGGAATGCCACTAGCAAATTCTAATCCTGCTAAACTTTTTCTAGCTGCAAGAGAAGCTAATTTCATTAAATTATATCCAGCTCCTGCTACTATAATATTGTTCTTAATTTCAATATAATCGAATTTATCTAGTTTAATTATAATGCCTTCATATTTCTCATCACTAAATAATGTGTTAGATCCATTACCTAAGACTTTATATTTAATATCTTTACTTTTAGCATATTTAAGTAATTTTATTAGTTGTTTAGAATTCTCTGGATATACAAAGCAGCTAGCTATTCCGCCTACTTTATAAGTAGTATGATCTTTTAGTGGAACATTTTCAACTACTTTTCCTACATCCATACGTTTAATTTCTTTTATTGCTTCCTTCATCCTATCCCTCATCTACTAGTGTTTTTATTATTTCGTAAATTTTAGAAGCACTATCACTTACTCCTAAAGCCATGCTATTCTTTTTCATTATATCATATTTTTTAGGATCTTTTAATATTTCATCTATAGTTTTAGTTAATATTTCTCCATTAAATTTATCTTCTTCAATAATTACTGCTGCATTATTCTTCTCTAGTACCAATGCATTTTTATATTGATGATTATGAGTAACATATGGAGATGGCACCAAAATACTAGGAATTCCTAATGCAGTTATCTCCGCTATAGTAGAAGCTCCTGTTCTAGTTACCATTAAATCAGTTCGCTTCATTACTGATAGCATATCATCTAAGTAAGGTACAATCTTAACGTTAGATGGAATATTATCCATTTGTTTATATTCATCGTAATAGTTTTTTCCTGTTACAAATAACACTTCGTAGTCTTTACCATCAAAATAATGAACTGCTTCTCTTAATTTTTTATTCATTGTCATTGATCCCAGGCTTCCCATAACAACTAGCACTAGTTTTTTATTTGCTTTAAGTCCATATTTACTTTTTAAAACTGGTTTAGCGTTTATTACTTCTTCACTTCTAGGATTACCTGTAAAACTTGTTTTATTTTTATCAAAATATTGTAAGCTGTCTTCTAAAGACACCCCTATTCTATCTACTTTTTTACTTAATATTTTATTAGATAATCCTGGTATTGAATTTTGCTCATGAATAAATGTTTTAATACCTAGGCTATGTGCAACTTCAATAACTGGTAATGTTATATATCCCCCTATTCCTAAAACAATATCAGGTTTAAATTCTAGTAAAGTCTTTTTTATTTTTTTCTTTGCTTTAAGGTATATTGAAAGAACTTTAATATTTTTAAAGATATTTTTCCTATTTAATCCTTTCATTTCTATACCAACGTAATTTATACCAGATTTAGGAACTATTGTTGCTTCCATTCTATCAGTGGTACCAATATATAGGATTTCACTATTTTTATCTTTTTCTTTGATTTTAGAAATAATTGCTAAAGCAGGATAAATATGTCCCCCTGTACCACCAGCACTTACAACAACTTTCATCTTATCACTTCCTACTATTCATTATACCATAAGTATATGTTTTATAAAAAGAAAAAAGAAATCATAGATTTCTTATTTTGAAACTAGTGTCCAGCCTTGATCTTTTCCAATACAGCTGGTTGCATTTTTAGAATATTTTTTCTTTTCAGAATCACAAATTTCTATATTTTTTCCTCCGTTTGGATTGTGTACAGGGCACCATACGTTAGTACCATTTCTAGCTCCGCATTTAGAACAAGTCATATAATATGCTTTATATACTCCTAGTTTTTTTTGTTCATCCGTGATACATGTATTATTATTGCCTAAAGCTGTGCATCCATATTCACTTGTTCCTACTGTACTCCATGGCCACTTTTTATTATTTTGATTTATGATGCGCATATCCTCATTACTGCTTCTAGTTTTAAAAGTATGATTGCACTTAGTTTGAGTCCATTGAGCATAAAATGTTGTTGAATATGTAACTGTATAATTATATCCTGCACCACCAACTCTTGATCCTCCAGAACTTGCTGTATACCATCCATTGAAAGTATAGCCAGAACGGCTTGGAGTTGGAAAAGTTATACTTGTATTATAATTTGCTGTTTTACTACCTGGACTGACGGAACCACCATTGGCATCAAAAGTAATGGTATAACTACTAGCAGTCCAATTAACTTGCATTATAGCATCACAAGAATTTTTAGTTGCATCACACAATTCACTTGCTTTATAATTAGTGGCTTGATTAAATGGTTTATCGTTTTGATTTTTCCACTCAGCTTTGCTTACTGCTTGGTATCCCGCTCTTTCTATATTTATCCAGCCCTTATTATCATAATCAGCCAAGCCACCACTACCTATATAATCACCATAATTATATTCACTGAATACTTTTTTACCATCCAATGTTATATATCCACCACTAGTACCTATACGAGAACTATTAGTATTTAATGTTCCCCCGCTAGTTGAATAATAAACATAAATTTTGTTATCGGTCCAATTAACATACATTATAGCATTGCAAGAACTTTTAGTTGCATCACACAATTCACTTGCTTTATAATTAGCAGCTTGATCAAATTTTTTACCGTCTTGATTTTCCCACTCAGCACCACTTTCTGCATGTTGTCCAATTTTCTCTACATTTATCCAGCCTTTATTATCATAATCTGCTAAGCCACTGTTACCTATATAATCATCATAACTAAATGTACTGAAAACTTTATTACCATATAAAGTTATGTAACTATTATCTGTACTTATATTAGTATTAGTCGTATTTAACGTTCCTCCACTAGTGGAATAATAAAGGTAAATCTTGTTGACTTCCCAGTTTACTGACATTTCAGCAATGCAGTCACCTTTAGTAGCATCACACAACTCATTTGCTTTGTATATATATGCTTGGTCAAATTTTTTACCGTTTTGATTTTGCCATTCAAGTCCATAGGCGGCGTGATAACCAGGTTTTACTATGTTTATCCATCCACTATTATTGTAATCAGCTAAACCATTACTTCCTAGAGTTTCGTCATAGTTATAAGTGGTGAAGTCAATGTTCCCATTATATGTTAAGTAATTACCACTAGTCTTAATGCTTGGTTCACTTGTACTTAATGAACCACCAGTTAATAAGTATCTTACTTTTATTTTGTTAGGAGTCCATACCGCATATAACGTAGTTGCTTCGTTAAGTTTATAAGTATCTCCTGCTTTATATGTTGCTTGAGTGGCATTTCTATCAGTACTCCATCCTGCAAACTTATATCCTGTTCTAGTAGGAGTTGTTGTACTTAGTTTTAAGTCTTTATTATAATACTTATATTGAGTCACAGGAAGGTTTACTCCCCCATTACCACTATATACAACTTCGTACTTTGTCCAAAATTCTTTTGAAGGATAAACATCAACTGATTTATTTCCCGCATTATCCTCAACTACAGCCCAGACATATTTTTTTGAACCTGTATGGCTCTTATCATAACTATAAACATCAGCAGTTAATTCAATCCAATTAGACGGAGTAGTAGTATTTGAATCAGTAATAGCATATTTTCTTGATTTAAGTCCACTTCCACCAGTATCTTTTGCAATTAAGGTAAATTGAATATTAGTAGTAGTAGACCCTACTTTTATTATTGGTTCAGCACCATTTGGATTTATTTTTATAGTTGGTTTATTAATATCAACTTTTATATTATAGTTTACTGTCTCATCACTAATTTGTTTTTTATCCGTTACAATTCTAAATTTATAATCTTTATCAACGTTTTCTTTAATTGTAAACGTACAACTATTACTAGAAGTCATCTTACATTTTACATTTTCCCATTTACCATCAAGGTATACTTGATAATTTGCTACTTTAGTATTTGTTAATTCGTAGAAATTCCAATTAGCATTATAATTAGTTTCTAATTTTACTTGTACTCCATTAGCCCATGTCCCAGTTGTATATTTTTGACCAGTAGCACTTTTAGTAATTGTTACTTTTGGAGCTTTGTATTTATATACTACAGCTTCTAAGCTTTGCGTTGTATTATCTTTAGTATATCTTAAAATACTAACTTTCTTATTATCGGAATCAAGTGTAGGAGTTGTATCTAATTCATCAATATTAACAGGTAGGATATCTTCTTTGTTTTCTTCTGCTAACACACTTTCTAGAACAGTACCTGCTTTGTCTAATTTAACTATATTTAAAGTAGACATTAATTGTTTTCTTATTTCTTCTCTTTGATCATTGTAATATACATATATTCTATCTTTATTATCAAATTGATACTTTATATTATCATTAGTTTTCCATGCTTCATCACAATATGTTCCTTTAGAGTCAGTATAGTAATTATCTCCACTACATTTTAAACATGTTTTATATTTATAATTATCTTTTCCAAGATAAATTACTATTACATAACTATCAGTAAGTGAACAACTTTTGCCTTTATAATCAACTACTGAATCAGTATACTTATTTTTTACTAAAGAGTTCAATTCAGTATAACTAGATTTTAATACACCATCTGGTTTGTATATTTTATTATCAGTATAGAATTCTTTTGCTGATTCAGTTATAGAGTCTTCTAATTTTACATAATAATCTTTTCTAAACTGTTTCATTAGTTTAGTTACTCCAGGAATAGCAATACCTAATAAAACTCCCATGATGATAATTGCTGCTAAGAGTTCGATCATTGTAAAAGCTCTTTCATTTTTTCTCATAAACATCACTCCTATGACCCTACTATATAAATATATTTTAACATATTAGATTTTTTTTGTACATGAAAAAAGAGAAAGTGGATTTACTTTCTCTTTACTAAACTTCATCTAGTTTTACCAACAGTCTCTTCTGCAGTTGCTGTATTACCATATGCTGCTTCCCATTGATCTTCTGTAAGATAATAAGCTTCTTCTTTTGTTGTAGATGGTACATATGGAATTTCATCATCTGCTTTATGATCTGGATTTAGATTTGGATCATCTTTTGGTGGGATAGAAGGAGTTGGTTCAGCTGGAGTAACAACTTCATTTGATTTGTTTGCTTCCTCTTGAGCTTTCTTATATTCATTTTCTGCTGTTTCTCTTACTTTAGCTCCCATTGCTCTTGCTTCTCTTAATGAACCATCAACTTGTTTACTAAATCCATCTTTGTATGATTCATTTATAAATTGTTCACGCCAATTACTACCATATTGGTTTTGCAAATATTGTTTAGCTTCAGCTGATAATGATTCAATTTCACTTGTTATTTTATTTGCACTAGCATCTTTTTCCATACGCTTTTGTACTTGAGAATCACTGCTATTTATTTCATTCGCACCATCACCAAATGCACTAGCATATGCAACTATATTAAACATTGACATATTATCAGTATTTAACTTTTGATTGTTATAAGGAATAACTATATCTTTAGAGTATTTATATGCTCCTACTTGATCAGTATAAGTTACGGCATCATTTACTCCTTCAGTTATTAATTGATTTTTCTTATTTTCTATTTCTTCTAAGACTCTTTGTTGAGATTCTACTTGTTGTTGTTCATCTTTTGCTAAGTCTTCTTTCTTTACTTCTTCAGTTACAGTATTAGTTGTTTTATTTATTACTGTACCTTCTTTTTTTATTACTTGTTGTTGTTCTTCTTTTGATAAAGAATCATATTTTTCTCTATCAACTACTGTAATACCGTCTTCATCTTTACCGATTACAACGTCATTTTCTTTTTCAAGTTCTTTAGTTCTAAATCTATTATTAACTAATGAAGGTAAATCTATTTCAGATTTAATTTCATATTTATCTTTAGCTATTTCTAGAATTGCCATTATTTTAGCTTCTTTACTAGAATTAGCTGCTAATGCACCTTCATAATCTTCTACTAATTGATTTGCTTTACTACTAGCTCCTTTAATTTCTTCTAATAAATCAGCATCAAGTGTTGTATCACTAGCAATAACTTTATTAGCTAAACTGTTAGAGCCTATTTTCTTTAATCCTTCTACAAGGTTTTCTTTAGCATTAGCTGAAATAATAGTCGTAGCAATTTGCT
The DNA here is from genome assembly GCA_934122395.1 of uncultured Bacilli bacterium. Lineage (GTDB taxonomy): Bacteria > Bacillota_I > Bacilli_A > RF39 > UBA660 > RGIG3091. The sequence goes on from CAKOWQ010000001.1 coordinate 274,936, forward strand.
GTTTCATACGTAATGCTTCAACTTTGTCCCTAGTTTCAGCAGTTACTGCAGCGCATAAACTCTTGTTATTGATTTCATCAATTACATCTAAATCTATTTCTTCATTAATTCCGTTAAGTAGTTCGCTAGTAGTTATTGTGTTTAGTGACATACCAACTTTAGCAGCAGCTTCTTGATATTTAGCAATTTCTGCTTCACTAACGTTATTAATTTTTAAGAATTCTTCTACATTTCTATTAGCTAGTTCAAAACCAAATCCTGCTGAAGTTGCAAACCATGCAACACCATTATTATTGATTTTAGCATATTCGCCAGTAGAACCACCATAAACATAATCATAATATAATCCTTTAATTACTTCGTCTGATAGGTCTGTACTTGGATTATTATTGAAATTAATTACAGCATTTTCATGTTCTTCAAAGAATTGACGAGCATTTTCATCATTAATTAATGCAGATAAGCCACTAGCTTTTGTTGCATTCATATAGTATGTAGATAATTTTGAATAAGCGCTTCTAGCTAAATCCATTATGTTATTAGTGTCAAATTCAAGTGTTCCAAAAATACTGTATAATTCTTCAGAAGTATAATCATTTAAAATTATATTTAATGCAACCGCTTCATCTACTGAAATATGTAGTGTTGAAGTATCTTCTGCTAATTTAAATGTACCATCTTCTGTTGTTCTTTTGTTAAATTCTTCTACTGCTTTAAATGTTGGTTCAAAGAATGCTTTTTGTTCAGCAGTCATATTTTTATAAAGATCGTCTAAATCTTGATTATTTTTTTCGTCTACTACTTGTTCTTTGCTGCAACTATGAGCAAGGCTTAAAACTCCAAATATTGCTCCTGCCGTTAAAATACCTGCTCCAACCCTTTTGGCAATATGATGATCTGCTTTTATTTCATCTTCATCATACTCATCTTCATCATCTAAATCATCCGGAGTTGGTGTTCTAGAAGTTTTTTCTGCTTCATTATCATACTCATCTTCGTCTACATCACCAAAATCATTTGGAATTGGTTCTCTTTTTTCGCTATTATTTGTATATTCGTCATCATCATCCATAGCATTTGGATCATCAAGAGGAGTAACAACTTCCTCTTGATTATTACCATTTAAGAATGCTGTAGCGTTTTGATAATCGTTAGCATTTAATCTTTTAAATACTCCTTTATCTTCTGCTTCAGCTACTGATGATACCCCATTAGCTTGGAAGAATTCTCCTAGAAAAACTCCATCTGTTTCTTGGTTGTATTTTCTATCTTCAATTCTTCCATCGGTATGAGTAATGTAAATTCTATCAAATGATGGTCTTCCTTGTTCATCATATGTATAAGTAACTAATACTCTTTTATTATCATTCATATCATTCACCCCTTTTAACCAGCTAACCTATAGTTACCAGTCATTTTATACCCTTGTGTTAATAATACAGGATCGTTATATGAGCTCCACTTAATATCAGTATAAGCACTGTGAATTAAAGTACGATATTTAATTCTGTATTTATAAGTTTCTACTAATGTTCTAACTTTTTCATAACCAACTATATTTGAGAAAGTATTAAATACTTTTATAGGTGTTTCTTCATATGATGTACATTTAACTGATACACCATTATTTGTAGTTATTGTATCTGTAGCTGTTACAGTTGATACTGTTCTTGTATATTTTTGCCATACTGTATATGGTGTTGTTGTACAAGAATCACCACATCTATCCCAGTCCATACCAACGAATACATATTTAACTGATAATGTATCAGTAGGTGCTCCTGATAATGAAACTAATCCTTGATATTTCCAATCGTCAGTTACTTTAATTGCATAAGTTGTTGATGTGTTAGTTTTACTTCTATAGTATGTATATCCAGCACATGTCTTAGTAGATACGCTTGTTGTTTCTACTAATTGATTAGCAAATATAGCATTACCTGGAGTTTCTTTATAAATTGATGTTTTTCCTAAATCTTCAGTATAAGATAATCCATCATCAGATAATCCCCATTTAGGTTTATTACTTGGATTATATTCTTTAGTAGTCCAATCTCCCCAATTGCTATATGAAGCTTCGATCTTTTTACTATATTCATACTCATAAGTTTTAGCTACTTTAGTAATTGTAATGCTACATGTATTTGTATTTCCGGCATTATCTTTTACATAACCTTTAATTGTATGAGTTCCATTGTCAGTAACAGTTAATTTAGTTGAACCATTATAGCTTAGTGTGTTGTTAGCAGTCATTCCGAATGCATTCATTCCACTAGTTACATCATATTTTTCACTAAATCCGATTACTACATTGCTTGTATAGTTACCACTGCTATTTTTAGTACCACTTGTTACTGTTAAGTTACAAACTGGTTTAGTTGCATCACGTTTTACTGTAACACTACATGTAGCTGTGTTGCCATTTGAATCTTTTACATATCCATTAACAACATAATTACCATCTTTATCTATTGTATAACTACTATTATTACCATATGTAGCTGAAGTTCCTATACCAAATGCTGTAATTGTAGCTCCATTAGTTGTAGATTTATTCTTAAATCCAATTACTACATTGCTAGTATACCAACCGTTATTTCCAACTACTCCACTAGTTACCTGTAAGTTACATGATGGAACAGAGCCTTTATCAGTTGCATTTCTTTCTACTGTAATGCTACATGTTTTTGTACGTCCTGCTGCATCTTTTACATAACCATATACTGTAGTTTTACCATTTTTATTTACTGTATAACGATCTTTACTGTTGAATACTGCTTTGGATGAAGTATTCATACCAAATGCTGCTACTCCACTAGTTGCATCAGTTTTACTCTTAAATCCAACTACTACATCAGTGATATATGTACCATTAGATGATACGCTACCACTTAACACAGATAATTCACATCTTGGTTCATTTGTATCTTTTTTTACATCTATACTACAAACAGCTGTCTTTCCATTTGAGTCTTTTACATATCCATATACTTTAGTAACACCATCTTTAGTTACTGTATAAGAATTCTTACCATCATAGTTATTGCTTAAGCCAATTCCATATTTAGTGATTTTGGCTCCGCCTGTTGTACTCTTACTCTTAAATTTAACAGTTACATCACCCAAGTACCAACCGTTTTCTCCTAATTTACCAGAAGAAATCATTAAAGTACAAGAAGGGCCTGTTACAATTGTAGTCTTATCTTCATCATCTTTCTTTCGTTCACAAATTGTTCCTGAACAATAATCATAACATCCTAAGTGAACTACTATTTCATCTTCTTGACCTTTACATTTTAAGTGAACTGTCATTAAGTACTCTGTTTCTTTCTTTTCTAGAGTTACATATGACTTAGTTACATCACATGATTCACCATTCTTATCAGTAAAAGGTAAAAGCAATTTCATATCTAACATTTCTTTTAATGTTAAAGTTACTTTGTCTCCTACATTTTTTGGCAATCTTTCAGTTGTGAAATAACTGATAGCTGCATCTTTCATAGTTTGAACATTTGCATTAAAGATTGTATTATTTAACCCTTTTAAATTAGGTATTGGTAAGAACCATATTAAAAGTAGTACAAATACAATTATTAATACTAATTTGATTAGGAAATCTCTAAGTGGAAATCCTTTTTTTTCTTCATATTCGGTATACATTAATATCCCCCCTCTAAGTTATGCTGCATATTGTAGCATATTTCGTCATTATTGTCAACTTTAGCACCCAATCTTACTAAGGTACATCCCGGATTAAACATATCTAATCCGAACTCCGCCACTAGCTTATTGTTCTTTAGCACTTTATGCACTTCCTTTTTTAATATTCCTTCTCCAATTCCATGGATTATTACTAGTTCAAGTTGCCCTAGTTTGTAATTATATTCTAAAAACTCTTCTACTAATATTCTAGCCATATCTCTAGTCTCACCGTGTAAGTCTAATCTTGGAAGGCTATCTCTGTTTACTACATTCATCGTATTTTCTTCTTACCTCATCTAATGTAGGTATAGATATTTGCCCACCCATTTTAGTTACTGATAAGGCTCCAGATATATTAGAATATTTTAAAGTTTTTATCATATCAAAATTATTAGCTATCGCATATGTAAATGCACCATGGAAAATATCACCAGCACCAGTTGTGTCTTTTGCTTTGGTTTTTAATGTTGGTACTAGTTTATATCCATTATCATAAACGAAACATCCTTTATCTTCCAATGTAATAACAATATTATTTTTAAAGTCTTTCTTTAAAATATTATATATTACTACTAGAGAAGTTAAATCATTATAATCAACATTTCGTCTTGTGTAATCCTCTGCAAAATCTTTTGAACATACTATATAGTTGACTTTTTTAGCAAGTTCTACAGTTGCTTCTTTTAGTGAACCTGCATCAATTATTTTTATTGCACTAGGATTAGCTTCTATTATCTTATTAGAAAACTCTCTTTCATATCCATCTAATAAAATTATATCAAAACTTTCTGTTACATTTTTTGGTTCTAATATCAATTCTTTTGGTCTATTGGTAATTATTGTTCTACTACCAATAGTTGTATTTGCTATTATGTAACTAGAAGTTGTTTGATAAGCTTTATTAAGTTCTAGATACTTGGTATTAACTCCTATTTCATCTAATTCACTTTTTATCTTATTGCCATAGTAGTCATCTCCAACAACGCCAGCAAAATAAGTATCGACACCCCACTTTGCCAACAAATAAGCACAATTACAAGCACTACCCCCACTACACTCGATCTTATCTTGTGATCTCATCTTTTTATTCTCAATTGGAAAGTGATCTACAGGCAATGTTATGTCATAAGCAGCTTGACCTATGCATATTGCTTTCATACCATATCACCTTATTTTTATTATAACAAAAGACGAATAAAGTTCAAAGTCTTTTTTTGAATTTATTCGCCTTTTTTATTTCTTTTTTACTTCTTCAGACAAGTTCCATACATTCTTATTATTTTGGCCTGTAGTTTTAACATCTTTTTTCAAAGTAATAAGCATTCTTACACCATATGTTCCAACATGATCAACTGCAACTGTTCCACCTTCTGTAACGTACCACATATAATATGTTTCACTCTTAGATGCAAGCCAATATGGATTACCAATATTAATTAAATCGTTTCTTATTCTTTTATAACTAGAGTCATCATTATTAAACTTATCTATATCGTCTTTTGATAAAACCTTAGCTTCAGTTGCAAATTTTCCATCTAAGAAATAATCATAATTCACGTCTTCAATAGATGCTGTTAGTATTGATAGACTTTTATCGTTTGTATTAGCTCCATATCCATGATAATAACACATTGATATTCCAGATTGAATTAGAGTAACTACTCCATCCTCATTACTAAATACTCGCCACCCAGAGTTTTTATTTTCACTGTTATTGCAAGTAACCCCATCGTTTCTAGAATCACCTTTTTTATATCCACCAAAAGTAAATTCAGCACTTCTATTAGGTATTTCCTTATCTTCATTCCACTTACCAGCATCATATGATACATAGTCTCCAACCTTAACCATATCAGATAAAAGATAATATTTAGGGCCTAAATCCATTTTAAACGAAATTACTCCTACGCCAATAAGTGCTAATACTATTCCTAGAATTATAAATATAATAGATATTATTATAATAACGCTACTTTTAATTTTCCTTTTTTTCTTTGGCACTTTTTCTTTCTCGGTAGTTTTTTTCTTCTTTTTTTCTTTATCTTTCTTCATAACACAACCTCACTACTATACTCTTAAATTCTATCATTTATACTAAAATAGTTCAAGAAAAAAAGTGCTTTAGCACTTTCTAATTAGTTTTAATAGTATATGGATTAGTTTTAGTACCATCACCAGTTGTAATTTCTATTGTTGATTTTAGATTTATTACAGGAATTGTATCCATTAATCCTTGAACCCTTGCAATATATGTACGCCCGTCAGAGCGAAAACTATCTGTAGAACTATTGCTGTTTCCGAAAAAGGGGGTGCCAAGGCGAAAATTCAAATTGTTTCTTAAATATATCGAAGAGTTTTTAACACCATAGACCACTCCTGCATAAACAGCTTCATCTGATGTTAATAAACCTATTGGATAATCTAGAGCTTTATTACCTTTATTACTTGTCTTAGTTGTATATAAGTCACTTTCTTGCGGACATTTAAATTGTGGTGCACTAGCTACAGCCCTATCATATCCTCCATAACGAGTTGCGTTTGTTCCATAACCTAATCCATCTACAATACTTCTATCTCCACAGAATCCTGAATCAGCTAAATAACTCGAATAACTCATTAAATTATTTTGATACCATGTATCTATAAAAGTCTTTATTGTACTCGAATTAGTATTTGCATGTGTCTCTTCATACGTTGAAGCACCAACTGTTCCATACATATATCCCACATATGCATTTTCATCTATGTTTGTATTAAATTTGCTCTTACCTATTGAATCTTGTTTGATTAATCTTATTGAACTATCTTCATTTATTCTTACTATTTTCCATGTGAATCCCGCGAATGTTACATAGTTATTTTCTACTTCTCCTCTAAAATAATATGTTACTTTATTATCTTCGGTATTGGTACTTGTATAATATAATCCTTTACCATTTGTATCACTACTTATCTTAGAAAAATCTATACTTGTATCCGCTTGTGCTTCATTGTCTTTCAATATTTTTGCTGCTAGTCTTGTTGGTACTATTATAGTATCATCTGTTACTATCGTTTGTCCTGTATCTTGTACATAATTAATATTTATTGTTAATGTACTATCTATTAAATTAGGTTGACTTGTTACTGAATTATCATATGATATTGATACATCAAATGTCGTTGTTGTTTTACTTGCTAGTTTATCTCCCTTTTTAATACCTGTTATTTCAAAATTTATTGCATCACTTCCAGTCTCACTTGCTGTTATATCATCTATTACTGCATTTAATGTTCCATTATTTGCTACTGTTATTTTGTAGACTATCTTATCTCCTGGACTTGTTAAATCTACATTAAAGGTTGCTGTTGTTCCTGTTGCTGTTGGTACGTTTTTTATTGTTACTCCACTTGTTTTTGATACTTCCTCAATATTAGTAAATTCTACTTTCCAAGTTGACCCTATATTTGATGTTCCTGTTATTGTTAAATTAGCTGCAAACGCTGCATATCCTATTGCCATTATACATATTAAGGTACACATCGTTATAACTATGATCTTTTTGGCTTTCATATACTTCTTTTCCATCCTTCTCACTCCGAATTATATTTATCTATAATCATTATACCCCCCCCCCTAGGGATTTGGCAATAAAAAAAGCAACTTTTTTGTTGCTAGTCACAAAGTTTATTTCTTTATTCTTGCTTTTCTAATATCGGCACCAATATTTAACAATAATTATCTCTCATTAATAATACATATTTCCAGAGGAATCTTTTTTAGCAGTTGTTCCATCAGAAAATTCTTCATCTCCCCGATAATTAGTATTACTAGAAGTTATATTTCCATCTTTATCTGTATATATGGTTTGACCTAATCCATTATTTAACCCTTCACCTATGTAGTTACCTTCATTATCAGTAAATATTTTTTTGTCAAAGCCATTATCTGTTGAACTTCCAATAAGGTTTCCTTCATCATCATAATATGCCGTTTTACCAGATACATCAGTAAATGCTCTCGCTGGTTTTTTCTTTTCGATTTTCTTTGGTTCATCAAAAGTTGGAATATCATAAGAAGCAGATGAATAAGCATTAGCATGGCTTGAAGAATTCTTTCCATGATAACTAGTTACTTCAAAACTATTTCTAAAAAACTTATAAATTAAAAGTGCAATTCCACACGTTGCTACTGTTGGTATAACTAATAAAATTGCTGTTATTGTCTTTATTGGTTGACAAACCTTTTTGATCAATAAAAATACTCCTATTGATATTAAAATTATTATCAGGATTATTAAAAATGTACCGTCCAATTCTCTCACCTCTATTGTAATAAAGTATATCATAAGGTAAAAGAAAACTCCATCGTTTAATGGAGTTATTCTATATTTTTGACATGTAATAATTTTTTTAATTAGACTTGATGTTTATCCTTTCTTGTTTAATATTTTTTCTACAGTCTCTTCAACAGTTAAATTAGAGCTATCTATAATATACTTGTTATCGTAATCACAATTCATAAACTCTTTTAAAAGAACTAAACATCTTTCATGCATCTGACAATCTTCTGGTCTTAATAAATCTCTTTTAATAATTGTTTGTTCATCTACTAATAAACAACTAAATATAAATTCATAACCTTTAAATACTTCTTTTAGTTTTTCTAATTCTTTATTTTTTATTATATAATTGAACACTACATCATATCCGTTTTCCAAATATGACTTTATTAGCATGATAGAATTTTTCCAAAATAAATCAAGTGGTGCATTGGGATACCATGGTTTAATTCTACCACCAACGAAAAAATTATAAATTGTATCTCCTTCTATTACTACAGACTTGTCTAATTTTTTACCAAGCTCATAACTAACAGTACTTTTACCTACTCCTGCAGGTCCTGTTATAACATATAACTTATTCATTTTTATTTCTCCTATCTTGAGAAATCACACTATTTAATATCTATAGTATGATTTATCTGATTATATTTTTTTGTAATTCTTTTCATATAAATCACACTCCCTTCTTAAAATTACAATTATATTTTAGCATAAATAAAGGAAAAAGCACAAACTTGTTTATGATGCAATCTCTATCAAATATTATTCTTATAAACATACTTTACCTGTAAACAAAAAAGGCCAAGATATTATCTTGACCTTTTTGAAACTATTTATTATTTTTTGCTTTAATTGCAGCTTGTGCAGCAGCAAGTCTAGCTATTGGTACTCTAAATGGAGAACATGAAACATATGTTAATCCTGCATTATGACAGAACTCAACACTTGATGGATCTCCACCATGTTCACCACAAATTCCTAATTTAATATTAGGTCTTGTAGCTTTACCTTTTTCAACAGCCATCTTAACTAATTGCCCAACACCTTTTTGGTCTAATCTAGCAAATGGATCTTGTTCATATATTTTCTTTTCATAGTAAGAACCTAAGAATTTACCAGCATCGTCTCTTGAGAATCCAAAAGTCATTTGTGTTAAATCGTTAGTTCCGAATGAGAAGAATTCAGCTTCTTTTGCAATTTCGTCTGCAGTTAATGCTGCTCTTGGGATTTCAATCATTGTACCAATATGATATTCAATGTTAGAACCTCTTTCAGCTTTAACTTGTTCAGCAGTTTCAACTACTACATCTTTAACATATTTTAATTCTTTTACTTCTCCAACAAGTGGAATCATAATTTCTGGAGTAATATCATATCCATCTTCTTCATGAACTTCAATTGCTGCTTCTAATAAAGCACGAGTTTGCATTCTTGCAATTTCTGGATAAGTAACTGCTAGACGACATCCTCTATGTCCCATCATTGGGTTAAATTCATGTAGACCATTACAAACATCTTGTACATGTTCAACTGTTACACCCATTGCATCAGCTAATTGTTTCATTTCAGCTTCTGTTTTAGGAATGAATTCATGTAGTGGTGGGTCAATATAACGAACTGTCATTGGACGTCCTTTTAACTCTTTATACATTTCTTTGAAGTCATTCTTTTGATATGGAATCAATAAATTTAAGTATTTTTCTCTATCTTCAACTGTTTCAGATAAGATCATTCTTCTTAAATTGAAAATTCTTTCTTCATCAAAGAACATGTGTTCTGTACGGCAAAGACCAATTCCTTCTGCTCCTAATTCGATAGCTTTTCTAGTATCTCTTGGAGTATCAGCATTTGTTCTAACACCTAGTTTTCTATATTTATCAGCCCATTCCATAACGCGACCAAATTCTCCAGCGATTGTTGCATCAACTGTAGGAATAGCTCCATCATAAATGTTACCAGTAGTACCATCTAGTGAAATGAAATCACCTTCATGATATGTTTTTCCAGCTAATGTGAAGCATTTATTTTCTTCATCCATTATGATATCTCCACATCCTGATACACAGCAAGTTCCCATACCACGAGCAACTACTGCAGCATGTGAAGTCATACCTCCACGAACTGTTAAGATACCTTGAGATGCTTTCATACCTGTAATATCTTCTGGAGAAGTTTCAAGTCTAACAAGTACAACTTTTTCTCCTTTTTCATGCCAAGCTTCTGCATCTTCAGCAGTAAATACTACTTTACCACATGCAGCACCTGGTGATGCTCCTAATCCTTTTCCAGCTGGTGTAGCTTTCTTTAGTGCATCTACATCAAATTGTGGATGTAATAATGTATCTAAATTTCTAGGATCAATCATAGCAACTGCTTCTTCTTCAGTACGCATTCCTTCGTCAACTAAATCACAAGCAATTTTTAATGCAGCTTGAGCAGTTCTCTTACCATTTCTTGTTTGTAACATATAAAGTTTACCATGTTCAACAGTAAATTCCATATCTTGCATATCTCTATAATGATCTTCTAGAGTCTTACAAACTTCTTTGAATTGTTTAAATGCTTCTGGAAATTTTTGTTCCATTTCAGATATATGCATTGGAGTTCTAACACCTGCAACAACGTCTTCACCTTGAGCGTTTGTTAAGAATTCTCCAAATAATCCTTTTTCACCAGTTGCTGGGTCTCTTGTAAATGCAACACCAGTACCACAATCGTCACCCATGTTACCGAATGCCATTGCTTGTACGTTTACTGCAGTTCCCCAAGAATAAGGAATATCATTATCTCTTCTATATACATTAGCTCTTGGATTATCCCAACTTCTAAATACTGCTTTAACAGCACCCATTAATTGTTCTTTAGGGTCACTTGGGAAATCTTTACCAATTTTTTCTTTATATTCAGCTTTGAATTGATTTGCTAATTCTTTTAAGTCATCAGCATCAAGTTCGATGTCCTGTTTAACACCTTTCTTTTCTTTCATAGCATCTATTAGTTGTTCAAAATATTTTTTACCAACTTCCATAACTACATCAGAATACATTTGAATAAATCTTCTATAGCAGTCCCATGCCCATCTAGGATTATTAGATTTTTCAGCAATAACTTCAACAACTTCTTCATTTAAACCTAAGTTAAGAATTGTATCCATCATACCAGGCATTGAAGCTCTAGCTCCTGAACGAACAGAAACTAAAAGAGGATTTTCTTTATCTCCAAATTTTTTACCAGTAATTTCTTCCATCTTACCGATATACTCATTGATTTGGTTTTGAATTTCTTCATTAATTTCTCTACCATCTTCATAGTATTGAGTACATGCTTCAGTTGTAATTGTGAAACCTTGAGGTACAGGTAGTCCAATATTAGTCATTTCTGCTAAGTTAGCACCTTTACCACCAAGTAGGTTTCTCATGTCCGCGTTTCCTTCCTTAAAAAGGTAAACCCACTTTGTCATTTAATCATCTTCCTTTCAATTTGTCGTAACTAGATTATAACATATATGATATCAAAGTGAAACAACTTTTACATGATTTTACAAAGAAAAAGAAGAGTATTTCTCTTCTTAGATTAATGTTTATTAGTTAGTTTTTATGATGTATGGATTGTCTTTAGTCCCATCACCTTTTGTTATCTCTATTGTTGACTTGAGATTTATAACTGGACGAATGTTAAGCTTATGGTCTAAATATGCACCACTTATACGTCCATCATACATAAATATTATATTAACCGTTTGATTAGTACTTGAGTAAGACGGTGTCATGGTCCAGAGGTTATATCCACCTTTCCTTATGTAAATTTCATTATTTGTTACTCCTAATACACTACCTGCATATGATATTTCATCTGCTGTTATTAACCCTATCGGATATGTTAATGCTTTATTTCCTTTTGTAGCAGTCGTGGTTGTATACAAGTCGTTTTCTTGTGGACATACAAATTGGGGCTTTTTATTTATCGTTAATCTATTATACACTCCATAGTTAGTACTATCTTGTCCAATTCCACTACCAATTGCTATACTTCTATCCCCACAAAAACCAGCATCAGCTAGATAATCTGAATAGTTAATCAAATTATCTTTATACCATTGATCAACAGCTATTTTTACATCACTTGAATTTATATTCTTGTGAGTTTCAACATATGTTGTTGAACCTACTGTTCCATACATATACCCTACATACGTTGGATCATTAATTTTATTATTAAAAGTGCTACTATCTATCAAGCTAGCATCTAACAATCCTTCTTTTATTAATCTTATACTTTCATCTTCATTTATTCTTATTATTCGCCATGTGAATCCGGCGAATGTTACATAATTGTTTTCTACTTTTCCTCTAAAGTAATATGTTACTTTATCATCTTCGGTATTTGTTGAAGTATAATATAAGCCTTTTCCATTTGTATCACTACTTATCTTAGAAAAATCTATATTGGTATCAGCTTCTGCTTTATTATCACTTAATATCTTCTTTCTTAATCCCATTGATACTATTTCTAAATCTTCACTTGTAATAGTCTGTCCTACATCTTGAACAAAATCTACACTTACACTTAACATATCACTATCCATTATTGGTTGATCTGTTACAGATGAATCGAATGTTATATAAATTTCAAATGTCTTTGATTCACCTTTTCCTAGTTTATCACCTTTCTTTATTCCTGTTATTTCTATCTTTACTACTTCATTAGCACCCTTTTTGGCTTCAATATTATTTATTATTGCATTTAATGTTCCTTTATTTGCTACTGTTACATCTAACTTTACTCCATCTCCTGGTGCTTTTAAATCTAATCCAAATGTTAGAGTTGTTCCACTTATTGTAGGAGTACTAGTAAATGTTGCACCACTTGTTTGTTCTTTTGCTGTTACACTAGTAAATAATATATTCCAATTGGACTCTATATCTGCCGTTCCATCTATATTTAGGTTCTGTCCAAGTATAGAATATCCTACTATCATTAAACATACTACTAAACACATTGCAACTATTATTATTTGTTTCTTATTCATAATACTTCTCTTTCATTATTGCTCCGAATTTTATTTTCTATAGTCATTATACCCCCCCCCCCTAGGGATTTGGCAAGAAAAAAAGCAACTTTTTTGGTTGCTCTTTTACATTTATTTTTTATGACTAGAACTTTCTTGTTGAACTCCTTCTGCTACTGCCATATTACTGTTATCAAAATTCATACGTTCCACTCCATTAATTTCTTTTTCGTCTTTCCATGAAACTAGTTCAAATTTAGATTTAATTTTATCTTTTATAAGTTTTATCTTACCAGATAAAGTTGCCATTATTTTAGCAGGTCTAACGCTTAAATTACTTTGAGGCTTTTTAGTCTCAACTTCATAATCATTAAGGGATTCATCTCTATCAAATAAATCTTCCTCTATAGGCTTTTCTCTTTCTAAAGTAGTTCGTTTTCCAATTGTTCTACTTAACATACTGATCTTAGCATCTTTCATAGCTTTATTAAATCCTTGTTTCATAGCATGAATTTCGTCAAACTCTTTATTTTGTGCTAGAGAATACATACTGTTTTGGAATTTTATGTAATCCAAGTTATCATTAAAAGTTAACCATGCATCATCAATAGTTCCAATTATGCGGTCTCTATCTAGAACATCTTGTTTTTCATCCCCATTTTCTTTTCTTACCTCATAATAACGTTCTTTAGCATGTACTGCTACATATCGCTCTACATCACCTAGTGTTGAAAGTTCATTATTTTCAAGCGCATCTCTTATATCTACCCCAAAAGTTTCTATTGTATCTACTACTAGATTATTTAAATTAATACCTGATCTTTTCAATTTAGTTCTATGGGTTGCTCTTCTATCATTTTCTTCCAAATTTCTATCAATTAGATTTTTAACTGAAGTTTCTATAATAAACTCCATATTTTCTTTAGGATCTTCACCTTTTAACATACGCATACGTTGGTCATATATCTTACGTCTCATAATAGATAAATGATAATCAGCTTCTTGGGTATTAACAATAGCACCTGTCATTAAAGCTTCATTATTAGATTGAGCAATTGAGATAACTTTTTCTACTATATCACCGCTAAGTGGAGCACCTTCCGCTAGTCCACGTTTCTTCAAAGCTTTTATTTTATCCCCTGATACCCCTAATTCTTTTCTTAAATTTTTAATTGAAGAATAAAATTCAGTAACTCCTGGATCAGCTTGTCTTGCAGCCCTACCTCTTAATTGATCATCATCACGTCTAGTCATGGAATGTCCATAACCAATTACCTTTAGTCCACCCGCTTTAACTAACTCTTCTTTTTCTCTTTTTACTATTTCTTCTGCCTTTGCTCTTATATCATCCATCTTTTTAGTTTCAATGAACTTAGTAGCACCAATACGTAATTTTCTATATTCTTCTTCACTTACCTTAGTACCATGTAAAACATTATTGATTGTTCTAGTTATTTCGGCTTCTTCTAATTCTAAAATAACATCATCTATATTTCCACCTAATTTAATATCAGTTCCACGTCCTGCCATTTGTGTAGAAATTGTAACACTACCTTTTCTACCTGCTCTTGCAATAATATCATTTTCTTCTTTTATTGAAGAAGTCTCAGCATTTAACTTAGTACATTCGATACCACGTTTTCTAAATTCTTCATATAGTCTATTTGACTCATTAACTGAAGTAGTTCCTATTAGTACTGGCTGTCCTTTTTTTTGTGAATCAAGAACTGATGCTATAACAGCTTCCATTTTTTCTCTTTCTGTAGCAAAAAGGACTGTATCATTATCAACTCTTCCACTATAAATTGCATCTATTTCTTCATCAGTTACACCATACTCACTATTCTTAGGTATTTCTATTGTATCCATTCCATATACTTCTTCAAATAACTCTTTAGCAGAAGTCCCAGTCATACCAGCAATTTTTGAATATATTGAGTAAAACGCTTTTTGAGAGATTGATGCTAATTCATCGTGTTCTTCAGTAAATTCTATTTCAAGGTTTTCTCTTTTTAATAAGTTTCTTTCTTTAAACTCTATAGCTTGTTGTAATCCATCACTATATACTCTACCTTCAGCTGTTCTACCATTAGATACCAAAAGAACTCTTTTCTTTAATGTTTTACCTTTTTTAACGTCATCTAAGATATATTCTTTACCACGTTCTAATGTAAAATATGCTTTTAAGGCATTATCTAAAGCTTTTTTGGTTGCAGCAAATTCTTCACTTGCATAAAAAGCATTATTAAGAGTTTTGACTTCATCTAGTATTCTTACTGCTTTTTCTATTCCTCTTAACGAAAGATCAATCATTCCTGATTCTTCATCATATGAATAATCTTTATCTATTTCAAATTCTGGATCATTTAAAATTTTATTAATGTTTTTATTTGCAATTTCATTAATTTTATCTTGGTTAAAATATTTAAATGCTTCTAACCATCCACGTTCTGTTAATACAGCTGTACTTCCTTTGCAATAAAGAACAGAACATTCTCTTTGAACAGAATTTGTGGCTTTTTCATTTCCACCTTCATAAAGCATCATTTCATCTTCTGTTTTTACTTCTTTTGTTTTAGCATACTTAAATAATCTAGATACAAAAGCATCAGCTGCACTATATATAGCCATTTGTTCTTTAGCTTCTTTTTCATCACGGGATTTTTTTTCAATTCTTTCTAATAGAGATAAATCACTATCTTCATGTTTTCCTGAAAGTTTAAATGGCATTACAGCGTCATTTACTAATATTTGATCGGCTTCATCTATTATGATAAGTCCAATTTCTCTATCTCCCCTTACTACATTACTAAGACTTGTAGCAGTATTATCTCTTAAATAGTCGAATGCAAAAGCATTACCTGATCCGTATGTGATATCGCAACTATAAGCTTCTTTTCTTTTTTTAATGTCCTTTTCATAATTAGGATCACGTTCTTCAGTAACTACCCCCGAAGTTAATCCTAATCCTTCGAATAAAGGTCTAGTTAACTCTTGGTCTCTTGTTGCTAAAGTATCATTAGAGGTCGCTATATGTACTGTTTTACCAGATAAGGCATTTAAATACGCTGTAACTGGTGCGGTATAAGTTTTTCCTTCACCTGTTTTCATCTCAGCTATATCACCACGATGTAATGCTATAGCACCCATTAATTGAACTGGATATTGCCTAATACCTAAAAATCTTTTACTTGCTTCTCTTACTACCGCAAAAGCTTCTGGTAATATGTCATCTAAAGTTTCACCATTTTTTATTCTATCTTTAAACTCTCTTGTTTTGCTTTTTAATTCTTCGTCTGATAGAGATTCAATATTAATAGATTGTTTATTTATTTTATCAATTATTTTTTCATATTCACGAATTTGTCTTTTATTTCCACTACCAAATAAAAAATCCATAATAACACCTCTACTTTCCTAGTATCAGTATAACATAATGTTATATTTTTTTAAACTTTATTTTTCCATATTTTTATAATAACACTTTGGACACATTGCTACATATTTTATATTTTCTTTATCATCTATAACTATTTGTTCTCCCTTAGTTACCATTTTCCCATTACAAAATCTTGCATTATACAAAGCTTTTCTACCACACTGGCATATTGTTTTTAATTCTTCTATTGTATGTGCTATTTCTAAAAGTCTGGTGCTGCCAGAAAAACCATTAGTTAAAAAATCTGTTCTTAGTCCATAACAAACTACTGGAATATTTTTTACTACTACTATTTTCATTAATTGGTCTACTTGTTCTTTAGTTAAGAATTGTGCTTCATCTATCAAAATACAATTGCTATTATTATACTTTTCTTCAATAATTTTAAATATATCATCTTTTATATCAATTAAGTAATCAATATCTCTTTCAAGTCCTATCCTAGTTCTTAATTTATCTTTAGCTTTAGTATCAATTTTTGGTTTCATTACCACTGGAGTCATTCCACGTTCTTGATAGTTAAAAGCTACTTGTAATAGTTGAGCTGTTTTACCACATCCCATTGCCCCATATCTAAAGTATAGTTTTGCCATATTAAATCCTCCTTACTATAGATTATATTTTACTACAAAACTATATTTTTTTAAATAATTACACGTACTATTCACAAAATTATTATATAATTAATCTAGGTGATATGATGAAAACAATTATTTATACTAATAATTATGATTTTAAGAAAAACTATTTAAAGGATTTAATATTTGGAATAGTCTTAGTAATCCTATCTGTTATGGGATTATTTATGAATTCTAAACTTATCTTAAAACTATTTATGTATATTATTCCAATAGGACTTTTACTGTATTCAGCTAATATATATAAGATGGCATTTAATCTTAGAAAAACTGACGCCAAACACTTTATTATTTTCTTGTTACAAGCTATATTTTTAACATTATTAGCTGTTTATGTATTAATATTTCCAATTGAGTCTCTTAATTACATAATAATAGTCTTAGGAATTATTTTGATAATAAATAGTATTAACCAAATGATTATTACTTCAATTCCAGCTTTATCTTTTACTCCATTTTTTATAGGTATCTTATGTTTGATATTCTCTAATCAAATTATAAATACTTTCTACACTTTATTTTTGATAATTATTATGTTGGTTGGAATTTCAAAAGTACTTAATTATTTCTATTTAAAAAAATAGTAGGTAAAACACCTACTTTTTTTTAGCTCTTGGATGAGTTTTAAAATATACTTCTTTGATCCTATCGGTTGTAACATGAGTATATATTGCTGTTGCGGTTAGGGACTCGTGTCCTAGAAGTTGTTGAACACTTAATAAGTCACATCCTTCATTTAATAAATGAGTAGCAAATGAATGACGTAACATATGAGGAGAAATATTTTTATTAATTGATGTTTCGGTTATAATTTTATCTAATATTAATCTTACTCCCCTATCAGTTAATTTAGTATAATTTTTATTTAAGAATAAATATTCACTATTTTTTTGATTTAACTTCTTATAACCATCACTTAAATATAATTTTAATATTTCATCAGCATAATCTCCAAACTCTACATATCTTTCTTTAGCACCTTTACCAAGAACTTTTATTTCACGTGACGAAATATCACTACATTTAATATTTACAAGTTCGGATACTCTTAATCCAGTGGCATAAAGCATCTCAAGTATTAATCTATCTCTTTGACCTAGTGGAGTTCTTAAATCAGGTACTACAAACATTTCTTCTAATTCGTTATAACTAAAAAATCTTGGTAATTTCTTTTCTTTTTTTGGTTGTTTTATTCCAGTAAATGGGTTATCTTTACAAATATTTTCATTTACTAGATACTTGTAAAAGCTTCGTAATGAGCTTATTTTCCTACATACTGTTGCATTATTGTTTTTTCTATTATTAAGCATAGTTAAATAATTACTAATGTCACTATGATTAACATTTAAAATACTTTTACTATTTCTTTGAAAATATAAAAAGTAATCTTCTAAGTCACCTCTATAACTATCAATAGTTGCTTTAGAATAATTACGTTCGTATTCTAGATACTTAAAAAAGTCATCTAAATATTTTTTTTCTTTCATATTATCACCACAATTAAAATATACATTTCTAGTTTTTTTAAGTCAAGAAAAAAGAACATATTGATAATGTTCTTTTATGCAACTTTTTTTTCATCAAGTACTTTCTTTTTAGATAATCCAACAGTTGAACTACAACGGAAAGTATTATAGTGTTTTAATGATAAATCTTCACTTAAATGTTCTTTATTGAAAGAAAGTTTAGATACTACTTTATGAGGCATTTTACGATAATTATACTCGTTTATTAATATTCTTAATTCTCTTGAATAGAAATATAAATCTTCATTTGATAATCCAAGCATTTTTCTTTTCCATACCTCTAGTGTATCTTCTACTAATAGACGCATAGGTCCTAGTTTCTTATGATCTAGTCTATATTTTAATACATCACCAATTGATATATGATACTCTCCATCATATGTTGAGACTGGATATCCTTCTTTTTTAGCTATTCTATATTCATTTAGAGTCATCTTAACTGTAGGTGAAGTTGTATCTTTCAAGTTTTTATTAAGCAAAAATGATGTTAAAAACATTTGATGTTTGCTGTTTAGAAGAAGTTTCCTTGCTTTTTCTGTTTCTGATTTAATATCTTCTAATGAACTTGTCCTTGTTCTTATCTCATCTTCATCATCAAATAAGACTTCTAGTTCTACTTTTTCTTCATTGTTTCTTATATATGTTAAAACTAAATTACTATTATCATCTATTGTATGATTCATCCTATAAGGTTTTACTTTTAAGGCATATGTCTCATCACTTAATAATTCATCAACATTTTTATAACTTTTAGTAATGGAGTCAACATAACGAAGAGCACCAGTTTCGATATTAATAACTTTATCTGGTTCACTATTAAGCTTCACTCCTAAAATTGCAATTGACAT
The DNA here is from genome assembly GCA_934122395.1 of uncultured Bacilli bacterium. Taxonomy (GTDB): domain Bacteria; phylum Bacillota_I; class Bacilli_A; order RF39; family UBA660; genus RGIG3091. The sequence continues at coordinate 294,422 of CAKOWQ010000001.1, forward strand.
CAAAGCACCTCCCATTGTGTTACACACAAAAACCTTATCTCTGATAAGAGTAAATAGTAACATTTTTAGACTGTTTTGTCAATATTAAACAATCGTTTGACATAAACAAACGTTTGTGATAAAATTATAAGTATGGAGGTCTATATATGGAAAAACTAACTAAAAGACAATCTGATATTTTAAAAGCATTAAAAAAATTTATTGCAACACATGGTTATCCACCTACTGTACGTGAAATTGGAGCTATGTTAAATTTAAATTCTCCTGCTACTACACATTTTCATCTAAATAAATTAGAAGAAAAAGGATACATAAAGAAAAATGAATCTAAAAATAGAGCATTAGAACTTTTAGTACCTAATGAATATTTAACTAAAGATGATGCAACTACTAGTGTTGCTCTTCTAGGCCAAATTACTGCAGGTAGTCCTATTGAAGCTATTGAAACTCCTGATGAATACTTTGATATTCCTAGTAATTTAATTCCTACTAAAAAAGAAATCTTTGCTCTTCATGTTCAAGGTACATCTATGATTAATAAAGGTATCTATAATAATGATATAGTTTTAATTGAAAGAGATAATACTGCTAATAATGGTGATATTGTAGCGGCTATGACGGATGAAAATGAAGTTACCCTTAAAACTTTTTATAAAGAAAAAGATCACATTAGATTACAACCCGAAAACGATACTATGGCACCTATTATTTTGGACAATGTAACTATATTAGGTAAAGCTGTTGGATTATATCGTAGATTTTAGTATTTTAAAAGGAAACATAAGTTTCCTTTTTTTTATTTAATTATATCATTTATTATATGACTAGTTATTATAAGGCCAGCAGATGATGGTACAAAACTATTTGAACTTACTACTCTTCCCACTTTTTTAGGAACTTCAGTAGAACAAAGCACCGTTATTTTCTGCTTTATTCTATTATCCTTAACATGTTTTCTTAATATCCTTGCTACTGGATCGTTATTAGTTTTTCTAATATCCGTAATTTCTAGTTTGGTTGGATCTAATTTATTACCCGTTCCCATTGAACTAATAAGTTTTATATTTCTAGCCATGCAATAATCTATTATTGCTTTTTTAGCGGGAATACTATCACAAGCATCAACTACATAGTCTATTTTATATTTATCAAATATATCATATATATTATCTGGTGTTATAAAAGTATCACATTTAATTACATTAATATTAGGATTTATATCTAAAAGCATCTCTTCTAAAACATCAACTTTTTTTCTTCCAATAGTTGAGTGATATGCAATTATCTGACGATTAATGTTTGAAATATCTACTTTATCATAATCAATTATGATTATGTTTTCTACACCACTCCTTGCTAGTGAAGTAACGACATATCCACCTACGCCACCTACTCCAACTATCAAAATAGTTTTCGTTTTAATTTTATTTAAGTTATCTTCACCTATTAATAGTTCTAATCTTTCAAACATATTTACCTCACAAATAAAAATGTCCAAGAGTTCGACTGTAACGATAAAAACCCGCTTACTGCAGGTGGGTGTCCATATCTATCCATTAGGATCCCTAATTAAAGGTCTTCAACACAAGATAGAGCTCCGAACTCCCTTATCATCGCTTAGTCGGTTTTATATAAAACAGCCGATTCTCTTAGACAATATTATTATACCATAGATATAAAATTTAATACAATATACTTACCCACATTTGACATAAATATACAAAAAAAGAATGAACTAAGTCATTCCTTTAATTATTAGAATTTTTCAGGATCGCCATTCATTCTATATTTAAATATTTGATTTTGATTAACAATATAGAATATATTATTTGTTATTACATCATCTTTTGCTCTTTCACACATGATAGGTAAATGTAATTCTTTTTGTACATCTAGCATATCTTTAAATGCTTTTACTTCAATTACTGCCGCATTCTTAACTTCTGGTAATTCTTCTATTTCAATAATTACTTGATTGTAATCTCTCATTATCTTATTGAATTTAATTACTAAGCTATGTTCTTCAGTCATTTTACGTAATCCTTTTAATAGATATATAGTTGCTGCTAATGAACCTAGGAATATTACAACACTGATACCTAATAATACATAATTTTTACTTGCAGCTATTTCTTGAGTATTAACTAAGTTTTTAGATTCAGTTCCATCATCACTAGTAGATATCATAACAGTTGCTACTGATAAAGGTATTTTTACACTTACTGAATTATTTTCATTCAATGCATTTCCTTCAACATCACTATTTGCATCAACTGATAATGTAACAGTTAATACCGCATCCATTGGAATTGCTGCTTTTAATTTATATTGATTTACTAAGTCATTATACACTTTATAATCAATAACTACTTTTTCTTGAACATTGTAACCAGTACTAGCAGTTTCAGTCATACTTTTTGGTTCAACAAAAGTATAGTTTTTAGTCCAAATCTTTCCACCGCTATCTTCTTTACCATTATCACTTGCTGTAGCAGTTATTGTTCCAGTGATACGATAACTATAATTCATATCTATTTGTTTACTTGCTGATAAATAACTTGAGAAATCTACTTCAATATCTTTAATAAATGTTACTGGTACAAGTTCACCTTTTCCTAATGTAGGTGTTTCGTAGAAATTATTTTCTACCAAGTTAACTCTATAATCTGCTGAATTAGTTACACTATAAGATAATACTTGTTCCTCACTCTTTTGAGCTGGCACAAAACTTTTAGCCCCTGTTATTAACGATAATACTAATAACACTCCTGATACAACAAGTCCTATTATCTTTAGAAAATCTTTAGGCAAATTATTTTTTATTTGCTTTTCTGTCGTTTTTTCTTTTTTATCTTTCATAATTGGCTCATCCTTCTTATCTTCTTTATTTAAACTATGATCTTCGTTATTATCCGGTACAAAGTCACCATTTTCAAAAATGTGATTGTTTACTGGAAAGTTGTTAAACATATCATCTTGTTCTTCATAGTCATTACTTAATTCATCTCTCACTTTGCCACCGCCTATCTTAATGCTTCACTTAACCAAACTGAAGGGAATCCTACATATTTTACATGGCATCTATATTTACCTTGTATTTGTTCTGGTTTTACTTTTTTACTATCTGGTGCATTGTTATTATCACCTTTAGTAGTAAATAGTAACCCTTCATCGGTTTCTTCTATTTTATAAATTCTATGTATTACATAATAGTTTTCAGTTAGGAATTTGATGACATCTCCTTCTTTAAGAGTACCAATATCTTTTTGTTCTACTTTTTCTATAACAATCATGTCTCCTCTTGCAAATAAAGGAAGCATACTGTCACTTACTACTGCTACTGGTTGATACTTAAAGAAACCTACAACAAATCCAACTACTATAAATACCATAATCAGTATAGGGACATATGTGATTGGTCTACTACGTTTTTCTTCTTGCCAAGATAGTTTTCGTTCAAGTTTTGCTTGCGAGTAGTTAACTAATATATATAGAATTATTGGAACTAATATTCCAAATAGTCCTGTATAGAACCAGTTAACATTTGGTAATATTGGCAAATATATTGATACAGCCGTTGTAAGCATTCTATAAACTATTGGTGGCTTACAACTACTGATTAATGCTAAATACGTAAATACAAAGTTTCTAGCTATTAATGGTATTATATCTGAACAAAGGAATTTGAATCCTATTTCAGCATTTCTAAAATCATTTGATATACTATTAAAATTTATACTAATTAATATAAATAATATTGTAATAAATGCCATCCATTTATTTTTACCATTGCTATAATTAACAAATATTTGTCTTATGTATTCCTGAAATATAATAATAGGCATAAACATTATTGTATTATTAATTATTCCTTTTGGAGTCATTGAATATGCATTATATTGATATCCTAAGAATAGTCCTAATACAAAGTAGAACATTAAGTATGCAACTACTACAATAAATGTTGTTTGAACTTTGTCATATTGATCCAGATATCTGTTATAATCCCCTTTGGTAAATATTAATCCAACAAGGAATATTGCTCCCCAAATACCAACGTTTAATTCATTGGAAATGGTTAAATTAGTATATTTAACAGATATTATTCTCACGGCCACATAAGCTATGACAAGCAAGTACAAAAATGCTATTTTTTTATTCATTGCTCTCATAATAACTATCCCCTATTTTATCTTTTTCTTTTGTTATATATTTTGTACATAGTTGAAAATGATTGTTGAACTACTATTAACAGTTTCTGTAATTTCTGTAATGCTAGGGTTAACGCCAACTTTTACTCTTACTTCTATAGTATCTCCAGATTTTAGAATACTATCTTTAGTAACACCTATTATTTCGTAAGTAATAGTATCATTACCATTAACTGCTTTGGTAATACTATTAAGTTTGGCATCGATTTTACCACTATTTTTAATGGTTATAATATATTCAATGCTATCGTTAATATCACTTAGGTTTGCATTAAATGATGCTGTAGAACTTGTATAAGAAGGTACTGTTGTACTAACTGCATTACCTTGTTTATCACCTTCACGTATACCAGTAATTTCTACTTTCCATGATGCTATAACACTTGCATTACCATGAATTCTTAACTCTTGATACAAGTTAGCATAAGCTACACTCATAATCAAAATAGTAAGAACTAATACCCCAATTACGATTTGTTTTACCCTACTGTTATTCATCTTCATCACTCCGGTATCTTTCTATTATACACATGTTTATTGTATCAAAAAAAGTTGTCATAAACAACCTCTTTTTTTTGATTTTTTAAATTATTTTATTTGAATTGACAATTCATCTAGTTGAGATGCGTCAACACTATTAGGACACTCGCTCATAAGGCATGATGCACTAGCTGTTTTAGGAAATGCAATAACATCTCTTATATTGTCAGTATTTGTAAGTAACATTACAAGTCTATCTAGTCCTAGAGCTAATCCACCATGTGGAGGTGTACCATATTTTAAAGCATCAACAAAGTATCCAAATTTATTTCTTATTTGTTCTTCAGTTAACTCTAATGCTTTAAACATTATCTCCTGAACTTCTTCATTATGGATTCTAATACTTCCGCCACCTGCTTCATATCCATTTATAACGATATCATATGCTTTAGAATAGCAATGTGCTTTATCAGTTAATAATTTATCTATATCACTATCCTTAGGTGCAGTAAACGGGTGATGACATGCCATAAATCTATTCTCTTCTTCACTCCACTCAAATGAAGGGAAATCAACTACCCATAACATTTTGTATTCATTTTCATTGATTAAATTTAAATCACGAGCAATTTTACATCTTAATGCTCCAAGGGATTTTTTAACTATATTGTATTGGTCCGCTACAAATAAAACTAAGTCATTATTTTCTAGATTTAATTTAGTTTTTAAATTAGCTATTTCTTCTTCAGTTAATACTTTAGCAATTGAACCAGATATTTCTTCTTCTATTTTTAACCAAGCAAGGCCACTTGCTTTATATGTTTTAACAAAATCAGTTAATTTATCAATTTCTTTTCTTGAATATTTACTAGCATTATTCTTTACAACAAGCGCATTAATTATACCTTTATTATCTAAAACATTTTTAAATACTGTGAAATTAGTATTATTAAATATATCACTTACTTCGTTTATCTTCATTTCAAATCTTAAGTCAGGCTTATCGCTACCATAATCGCGCATTGCGTCATCATATTTCATCCTAGCAAGTGGTAATGTTATATCAATATTTTTAATTTCTTTAAATATTCTTTGAATTAATTTTTCAGTAACGCTCATTACATCATCTTCATCTACGAAACTCATTTCTAAGTCTACTTGTGTAAATTCAGGTTGACGGTCTGCTCTTAAGTCTTCATCTCTAAAACATTTAGCAATTTGGAAATATTTTTCAATTCCTCCAACCATTAAAAGTTGTTTAAATAATTGAGGAGATTGAGGAAGTGCATAGAACTTACCTTTATTAACTCTAGACGGTACTAGGTAGTCTCTTGCTCCTTCAGGAGTTGATTTACAAAGAATTGGAGTTTCTACTTCGATAAAATCATTGTCGTTAAAGTATGACCTAATTACATGCATTACTTTGCTACGAACAATTAGTTTTTCACGAACTGATTCTCTTCTTAATTCTAAGTATCTATATTTTAATCTTGTATCTTCAAGAGCTGTTGTATCATCGCCTAGTTCAAATGGTAAATCATGAGCCATTGATTCTAATGCTAGTGAGCTAACAATGACTTCAATTTCACCAGTAGGAATTTTAGTATTTTTACTTTCACGTTCAGATATTGTTCCTTCTATTTTAATTACTGATTCGGTTTTTAGGCTACTAGCAAGTTCATAGCAACTATTATCAGGTCTAACTATTAATTGAATTATTCCACTTCTATCACGTAAATCAATAAATATTAATCCCCCTAGATTTCTTTTTTTAGCAACCCAACCATATAGTTCTACTTCTTGTCCAACATTTTTTATATTGAAGCTAGCGTTATTATATTTTTTCATGTTATTCCTCCTCATGATTACAATGGCATCCATGACTATGACTATCACAATTACAATCGTCACAATCACATTCATCATTACTTACATATTCCATATCATCTTCTAGTAATGCTTCATCGAAATAATATAATAAGTAATCTAATCCTAAAGTTATTTCTTCTTTAGTTTTATTGTTTTTTACTTTAATTTCATTTTTTGCTAAATCTTCATCGTTAAGAATAATTAAGTATTTAGCTTTTAATCTATCAGCTTGTTTAAATTGAGCTTTAAGCCCTCTTCCTGTGTATTCACTTTCTACTCTAAAGCCACTCATTCTTAAGTTTTGAACAAGGGTTGCAGCATAGTTCTTTTCAGTATCAGATACATACATAACAAATATTTCTACATCATCTTTGATAGGTAATTTTATATCTTCTAAGTCAAGTGCCATGATTAGTCTTCCTAATCCGCAAGCAAAACCTACACCTGGAGTTGATGGACCTCCTAGTAATTCAACTAATCCGTTGTATCTACCACCTGCTGCTAGAACATTGTTACTTCCGAATCCTTCAACATGAGCTTCTATTTCAAATACTGTATGATTGTAATAATCAAGTCCTCTTACTAGTTTAGGGTCTATTTCATAATCTACTTCTAATGCTTCTAGATATTCTTTTACTTTAGCAAATCTTTCTTTACTTTCTTCATTTAAATAATCAAGGGTTACTGGCGCATTTTTTAGTATTTCGTTATCTTTATCTACTTTACAATCTAAAATACGTAGTGGGTTCTTTTCGAATCTTTCACGACAGTCTTCACATAATTCATCTAAATGAGGTCTAAAATATTCTTTTAAAGCTTCTCTATAACTCATTCTTGAAGGTGTATCTCCTAAAGTGTTAATCTTAACTTTAATTTCTTTTAGTCCTAACATTTTAAATAGATTAACTGGAATAGATATTACTTCAGCATCACTAAACGGATCATCAGTACCTAAAAGTTCTACTCCAAATTGTGTTAATTCTCTATCACGTCCTGATTGAGGTCTTTCATAACGATACATTGTACCGTTGTAATATAGTTTTACAGGGCTAGGCATATTACCATACATTTTGTTTTCAATATAACTTCTTACTATTCCAGCTGTTCCTTCTGGTCTTAGTGTCATTGGTCTATCGCCACGGTCTGTAAAGTCATATGTTTCTTTAGTAACTACATCAGTAGTTTCACCCATTCCTCTATGAAATACTTCACTAGACTCAAATATTGGAGTACGGATAAAGTCATAATTGTACTTTTCCATTAATGAATCAATCATTTTATTTACATATTGCCATTTCTTAGCAGTAATGCCATATATATCATGACAGCCTTTAGGTTTTGTTATCATATTTATTCCTTCTTTCTTAAAAAAATAAAAAGGTAGCACCAATAAGGACGAACTATGTCGTGGTGCCACCTTAATTCCATAATTTAATTATGCTTTAAGTTCTTAACGCGAACGAACGCTTCTATTTATCAAAAGTGTCTTCATTATAATATAACCAGTATTTTCACCAACCATACTTTCTCTATAAGTAATATTTATAACTACTCCTCTTTCATAGAAGTTACTTGTATTGTAAAACAATTAACTCTAAAAATCAAGTGGTATTTTAACGGAAGCCGCCTCCGCCGCCTCCGCCACCGAAGGAACCGCCTCCGCCGCCACCAGAAGAGAATCCACCGCCGCCAGAATTATAACTCTCAGCTCTACTCTTAGCACTACTAGCGCTAGTTACTCCTACACTTGAAATATAATTCATAAATAGAACTGTATCTAAATCATACCCATAATTATTCATATCTGTAATAACTTCAGGATATAACTTTTTGAATTGTTTTGCTACTTTATCAGCAATACCAAATATTTGAGCATACATTAAATATTCATTCCATAACTTTACTTCAATTGGTTGTCTTTCTTTTATGAGAGTGAATTCTTTTAAGAATTTTTTTAATCCTGCCATTTGAAGAGCTTCATCCATCATACTATCATCAACAAGATATTTTTGAAGATGAAATATTTTTAACTTAGTTTCTCTAACAATAGTTATTTTACCTTCTATCATTAATGCATTGCGTTCATCAGTTAATACCTTATCAAACCATCCTAGTATTTTTGTATAATGATCACTACACCATAATTTAAATTCGTTTTTTTCTAACACTCCATCACGACTTGCTTCATACATCCATTTATAGATTTCTTCTTCTCTTGCATTACCAATTGGTTGATTCATAAATCTAATAGTAGTTTCTTTCTCTGTTTTAAATATTTTTTTCTTTTCAATGCTTTCTACTTTAATATTTCCTTCTTTTAACCATTTAAGTAATAAAACACCTAAAAAATCTTCTTTTTTATTATTTAGATTATATAAATTTGCAACAAAGTATGCTCTAAACACATCTTTATTACATGGAATGTCTCTAAATGGATTTACATCTTTTGGAACTTTTCTTCCTCTTGCACCAAATTTATAACCATTATTACCACTGTAAATTATTACTAATACAAAGATTGATAATGGTGCTAATACGCTAAGTGCAATTATCACCGTCATTAATATTGCATTAGCAACAGTATTAATACTACCATTACCATTATTACTATTATCATCATAATGAACGGCTCCTTCTTCTGCCATTTCATAATAGTAATTGAAATCTTTATCTAATTTATGATAAGTATCAAATGTTCCTTTTGGAAATTTTACAAGTAGAGTCAAGTATTCGCTACTTGACAACCTATCGTTGGTTTCCATTTCTATATAACCATCATAGACATATGCGTAGGCCCCATATTGTCCATATCCCCATACATCTAATGTATCAGAATAACGTTCATCACTATAAATTTTAATATGAACTCTATTAGGTGCAGCACTAAAGTTATGTGGCATTAGTGTCCAATAGATCATATCAGCATCTGTTGTTGCTGCAACAAATCCATCTATTTTATATTTTACTTCATATAAGTGACTACCATAACTTGTTAATCCAAAACATATATCAATTTCATCACCAGTATAATAAAGTCCAGCCTTCATTGATTTTTCACTCATACTTTTATTAACATTCCAACTAGATTGTATGGTATATTTATCGCCATCCATACTAGCACTTAATAGACTAATTCTAGCATCTCCTAAATTGTAATATGGATGATACCCTTCTGTACCACTATTTACTTCCGCAGTCCACCTTTCAGTAATAGTAGCACTTCCATCTTTTGCAACATATATATCCATATCAATATTAGAAATAGAATTAGCATTTGCTAAAAAAGCTGGAAATAAAAACAAAACTACGCCTAGAAAAAACTTTTTCATTTCTCACCTCTAATAAAATAAGGATTTATTCAATCCTTAAAATTTTACTTCAACATTTTTTCTTTCTTCTTCTGTTGCTTCAAAGAAAGTATTGGTTTTAAATCCAAACATATTTGCAATAATGTTGCTTGGGAATGTTTCTACTTTGTTGTTATACATTAATACAGAATCATTATAAAATTGTCTTGCATAAGATATTTTATCTTCTGTTTCTTTTAATTCGTTTTGTAATTGTAGAAAGTTTGTATTCGCTTTTAATTCTGGATAAGCTTCTGCTAAAGCAAATAATTTATTAACTGCTTCAGTCATTTCTTTTGATGAATTAATTTTATCTTCGTTAGTTTTTGAAGATAAGTAAGTATTTCTTGCTTTGATTACTTCTTCTAAAGTACTCTTTTCATGTTTAGCATATCCTTTTACTGTTTCTACTACATTTGGAATTAAGTCAGATCTTCTTTTTAGTTGGATATCTATTTGACTAAATTGATCTCTTACTTTATTTCTTAATGATACTAAAGAATTATAGCAAGATATAAATACTAGTATTAAGATAACTACAACTATTAGTAAAATAATTAACCACATTGGCATATCTGCCACCTCCTAATCTAAATTATATCATAAAAAAATATTTTATGTATATTTACACAAAATATTTTTTGCTTTTATGTCAATTAACTTGTTTTAACGATATATGAACTACTTTTATAACTTTATTTTAAGAAATTCATAACTAAATCAATCAATATATCTTTTTCTTTAGGATTAGATTGTGCTATTAATAAAGTTATTGCCACTAATGTATTATTATCTATAACTTGTCTATTATCTCTATATAACAAATTATAATATTCTAAAAAATATATAAATAATGTTGCACCTATTCTTTTATTTTCGTCTATAAAAGTATGATTCTTAATAATTAAATATAAGAAATTAGCTCCCTTCTCTTCTATTGATTGATATATTGTTCCTATTATTTCTTTTAACCCTATAACCAACCGATATAATCATATCTAAGTTATAATATTGAATATTATATATTTTTCCATCTTTAGCAGTATGCTCAAAAAATGAGCATACTGCAGATTCTTCTAGTTCTTCATCTTTATAAATATTTTGAATATGTCTTGTTATAGTTTTTCTGCTTTTATCAAACAAATCCGCCATTTGTTGTTGAGACAACCAAACAGTTTCATCTTTCATGTTAACATCTAATTTAACATTTTGGTCCTCAAATAGTATTATTTCATTTTTCATAAAATACCTTCCCAATGTAAAATTGAAATAAAATATCTCTAATTAAATTATTAGACATTGGAGTACAATTTCCTAAAAAAGCATAAAAAAAGAAACTTTTTTATAAGTTTCTTTAATAAAATATGTTATTTTTCAACTTCTATCTCATCGTTAACTGTCTTGTTATCAATTAAAGTAATTGTAACTAATGTTAGCAGTAATACTAATAATAGCATAAATATAATTGATTTATCCCTCATAACATCACCATAATCATCTTAACCTTTATTTGTGATAAATAAGTGTATATTATATGAAATCTTTTTTTAATTCAGTAATGATTTTATCTATAATCATTTCTTTGTTCTTTTCTCTTGTATTTTGATCCACTTTAATGGAAAACTCATTAAAGACGTCATTATCTTTGTTGTAAATGCTTATATAAACTATATTGTCTTCGCCATATGGATTATTCTTATCAACCCTGTTAAGTTTACCTGTTACACCTATACCATAATTAGAATTAGTAAAATTACTAATAACTTTACTCATATCTTTAGCAACTTCACTACTATAAACAGTATATTTATCAATTAGTTCTTTTCTAACTCCCATTTTTATTTTGTATTCGTTGGAATAAGTAACTGCACTAAACTTTAATACTTCACTGGCTCCCTCAATATTCGTAATAGCGTTTACTATTCCACCTCCAGTACAAGATTCCATTGTGGAAATAGTTTTATTGTTTTTAGTTAAAAGTTCAATTAATTCTTTCATCATACATCACCTTACTATATATATTTTAGTACTAAAACATGAAAAAATCTACATATATTTTGGTATGAGAGAAGATATTAGAGATAGGAAAAACAAAATTATAAACGGTAATTTAATTACTAGTATTTTATCTATAATTTCAATTATTTTAGGTATGGTAATTATCTTAGACCAAAAAAAGAAAGCTAATGGTAGAAAAGAGTTTCTTACTAATGAAGAATCCCAAAGATTAGCTCTTTTAACTAAATTAATTTCTTTATTTATTGTTCTTTATTCTTTAAATCTCGATTATCAAAGTTATAATCTTGCCAAAGTTACTAATCAAGATACTTCATCTTTACGTTTAGAATTAGTATCATCTTACCTAGCAATTGTTATTTCTTTAATAAACTTATATGTAGTAATTACTGATTATAGTAATACTAGTTTCCAACCAGCAGAGATCGAAAATAACTCCTTATTATAATTACTAAATATCAGATTTTAAAATCTCAATTACTGGGCGAACCCCAAAAAAATTACTTCTAGAATAGTTTTCCACAGTTGACCCAACATTATAAATAATTGCATAAACATTTTCACCATACGACGTTGATGACCAGTATGAAGTTAAATAGATCCAACTAGGAGCATTAGCACAGCTACCGTTAGCCTCACAACCAAGCGAAACATATTCATTCTTTGTTATTAATCTTGCATTATATATTCTTGCATCTAAACTTTCTAAGTAAGTCTTATATGACTCTATATGTTTATATAGTTTTGAATTAGAATCGTAAATATTGCATTCATTGCTATCACAACTCCAATAATTTAATGTTGCAAATGCTAAAGTCCCATAAGTAGTAGTCCCCTGCAAAAAACTATCTTGTTTTCCTGTTCCCTTGTAAGTTTTTGATTCACCACCAGATGCAGGGGCACCTGCTAATGGAGTTATTTTATAGGAGTTATTACCAATTGCATGAGACGGATTTTTTTCTTGTGTTGTTGAACCAGTTGATGATGTATCATTAACATCTATATCTAAATTATACATTGCTAATGCAGCTACTTTAGTATCATCACTTGATATTATATAAAACTGTTCGTCGCCTATTTTTATAATAGAACCCACACTATTAATGTCTCCTGATACTACTTTTACCACGCTATTTTTGTCTATAACAATATCCTCACTTGTAATTGTTTGTCCTACATCTTGAACATAATTTATATTTATAGATAATACATTATTTGTTTTTTTTGGTTGAGTAGTAATTGATTCATCATAGCTTATTTTAACATTAAATGTAGTTGTTGCTTTACTTGCTAGTTTGTCTCCTTTTTTGATACCTGTTATCTCAAACTTTATTGCATCGCTTCCAGTCTCACTTGCTATTATATTATCTATTATTGCATTTAGTGTTCCGTTATTTGCCACTGTTATTCTATATATAATATTATCTCCTGGACTTGTTAAATCTACATTAAATGTTGCTGTTGTTCCACTTGCTGTTGGAGGATTTGTAATTGTTATTCCACTGGTTTTTGACACCTCTTCTATTTTGGTGAATTCTACATTCCAAGTTGATTCTATGCTTGATGTTCCAGTAATTGTTAACTTTGTTGAAAAAGCTGCATATCCTACTGCCATTATGCATATTAAAGTACACATTGTTATCACTATTATCTTTTTTGCGTTCATATATTTATCTTTCATTGTACCTCCGTATCATCTATCTATAATTATACCCATTATTTTAGAATATTCGCAAGATTATTTTATATTTTTTATACTCATTATACACTCATTAGATATTTTCAAATCTCGTAATTTTTCTTCACCAAAAAAGACAACTTTTTAGTTGCCTTTACAATTATTTTATTTCTTCTTTTACGTATTCAAATATTTCATCTAGGAATTCTAGTGTTTTACCCCCACCTTGAGCGAAAGAGTTAGAACCTCCTCCATTACCTAAAGATTTTAAAGAAGCATTCTTAACTAATAATCCTGCATGAGTAGCAATACTACTACGACAAACAAAGTTTACATTATTACCTTTTACATTAACAATAAATACTAATCCTTCTTTGATATTGTTCATTAAATTATCAACAATACCTTTTAATATTTCCATATCATAGTTATCTACTCTAGTAATAATCACTTTTTTACCATTAACTTCTTCTATCTTGTTTAAAAATTCATCTAAATTATTACTTGCTTTATTTAATTTTTCTTCATTATATTTTTTCTCTAGTTCTTTTACTTCTACTTGAACATGTTCTAATTGATTTTTATTTGCGATTATATCTTGATAAGAATTAAGTCCTGATTGATCTAATATAACATCAAATGATAAATCAATTCCTTCTTCTTTAGCACTTTCTAGAATATTTTTTGCTTTATCAAGTAATTTTTTTATTTCCTCAACGTAATTTTTTACTACTTCTGCTATAGCACTAGTAATATTATCATTAGTTGCAGCTTCAATTCTATAGACATTACTTCCTTTAGATTCTAGTTTTACTATTGCTAGCTCTTTTATATCACTAGTATTTTTTACATGTGTACCACCACATAATTCAATAGAATCTCCTATAGTAACTACTCTTACAACATCTTTATACTTTTCACTAAATAATGCCATGGCACCTAATTTTTTAGCTTCTTCTAGTGGCATTTCTCTAATTAAAACATCACTATTCATTTGAATTTTTTCGTTACATAATCTTTCTATTTCTAAAATATCATGTTCTAGTATTTTACCAGTAAATGTAAAGTCAAATCTTAATCTTTCATCATCTACATAACTACCTGCTTGATGAATATTACTTGATAATACATCTTGTAATGCTTTTTGTAAGATATGAACACTACTATGGTTTCTTGCAATTTTCCTACGACGTTCTTCTATTATTCCAATATGACATGGACCATTAGTAATTGTTCCTTCTACTACTTCTACTTTATGTAAGTGTTGACCGTTTGGTGCTTTAACAACGTCAACTACTTTTGCTTTAAAGTTATCACTCTTAATAGCGCCTATATCACTTACTTGTCCACCTGATGTTGCATAGAAACATGTTTTATCTAAAACTACATATCCGGTATCAGAAATAGCATCTACCATGTTATCATCTTTAAATAATGCAATAATATCACTATCCATTTCATAAGTATCATATAAGAACTCACTATTATCTTTAAAGCTTAGTAATACTTCATTTTGAATATGCATATTGGCATTATCTTTTTGATTACTTTTAGCAAGTTGTCTAGCTTCAGTCATATATTTATCAAATTCTTCTCTTGAAGTAGTTAATCCTTCTTCCTCTAAATATTCTAAAGTAAGTTCAAATGGGAAACCATAAGTATCATATAATTTAAATGCATCATATCCGCTTATAGTTTTATCTTTAGATTCAGAGATTAATTGATATAGTCTTCTTTCACCTTGTTCAAGAGTTTTATAGAATAATTCTTCTTCTTGAAGTACCAAAGTTTTAACAAATCCTTTTGATTCTACTACATCTTTATAGCTATCTCCCATAATATTTGCTACTGTATCAACTAATTTATATATGAATGGTTCATTCATTCCTAGTTTTTTACCCATTCTTACACTTCTACGTAATAGTCTTCTAAGTACATATCCACGTCCAGTATTTTCAAATATTGCGCCATCTGTTAGAGCCATAGTAATTGCTCTTATATGATCTGCTATTACTTTATAAGGCATTTCTCCATTATATTTTTTACCAGTTATTTCTTCTATTTTCTTAATTATTGGTACAAATAAATCTGTTTCGAATGTAGAGTCTACTCCTTGGAATATACAGCACCATCTCTCAAGTCCTGCTCCTGTATCAATATTTTTATTAGGAAGTTCTGGATAATCTTTTCTATCTAAGTCTTTTTTGGAATTAAACTGACTAAATACATTGTTCCATATTTCTACATAACGTTCTTGTTCTTCATCTTTCATAAAATGTTCAAGAGCTTTACCATCAGCATCATATTCACTTCCACGGTCATAGAATATTTCACTATCAGGTCCACAAGGTCCTTCACCTATCTCCCAGAAGTTACCATCTAATCTAGCTATATGGCTTGGATCTAGTCCTAGATTTATCCATTTATTAAATGCATCTTCATCATCAGTATATACAGTTACATATATCTTTTCTTTAGGAATTGCAAACCATTCTTCTCCTGTTAATAATTCCATTGCAAAAGTTAAGGCATCATCTCTAAAGTAATCTCCTACTGAGAAGTTTCCCATCATTTCAAAGAATGTTTGATGACGTTTAGTTACTCCTACATTATCTATATCATTAGTACGAATACATTTTTGAATACTAGCTAGACGCTTATTATCTGGTACTACTGTTCCATCAAAATATTTTTTTAGTGGTGTTACTCCTGCATTAATAAATAAAAGGCTATCATCATCTATTGGTACTAAAGGAGCACTTTCTAATATTTTATGTCCTTTACTTTCAAAGAATTTAAACCACATATTTCTAATTTCTGTACTAGTCATTGTCTTCATTTACTACACCTTCTTTTTTTAATACTTCTATTACATCTTTTTGTAATTTATCTAATGTATCATTAATTAAAATATAATCATAATCATGGTAATCATTCATAGCATTTTCTATTTTATGTTGTTGCTGTTCTTTAGTCATTTCAGTCTCATAATTAATTCGCTCTACTTTAATTACTACTACATCATCAAAATGTTCTTTTATACTTTCTATTTCTAAAGGTACTCTTATATCAGTTACTACTGCTACATCAAAGAAGTGACTTAATATATCTAAGTCTTCTACTGTACGATTAGCAAAGAAATATGGTTTATTTAATTTACCTCTTATAACATCAGTTCCTAATTCCTGTAATAATGTTCTAGGTTTAG
Organism: uncultured Bacilli bacterium; assembly: GCA_934122395.1. GTDB lineage: Bacteria > Bacillota_I > Bacilli_A > RF39 > UBA660 > RGIG3091. The sequence continues at coordinate 311,231 of CAKOWQ010000001.1, forward strand.
TCTCTTCACTACCATCCCATCCAAAGTAATCTTTTACGTACATTTTTAAGTATTTTGCAATTTGTGTACGACATACTTTGATATTGTTTTCTTTGCAATAATCACAAATAAAATTACCTATTGTATCTTTTCCATGACGTGATGCACCACTTACTAAAAATATTTTCATATATTTCTCCTTTCAATATAAAAGACCAAAACATAGGAGTGAATTAATCACGGTACCATCCTATTTTGGTCTTAATTTCAATAACGGTATTACCGACGAACTCCAAAGTAGCTTTCTAGTATTTTGTTTGTTAAATTTCCACCATCATTAACTCTCTATTAAACAAGTATTACTATACTTATCTTTTTCATCATTCTTCATTTATCATATTTAATATTTGGTATTTATCATTAAAGTATGTACATATTATCTTAGCACAAGATATCACTGGTGTTGATAAAACCATACCTAGTATACCAAAGAAATGTCCAAATATCAATAGCCCAAGCATTATTGTTACTGGATGTAATTTCATAGTTTTACTCATTACTACTGGATTTAAGAAATAACTTTCTAGAGTTTGACATACTACTACTGCTATTAGTGTACATATTCCTACTTTTGGACTCATAGTAAATCCTACGATAATAGCAGGTATTCCTCCAATATAAGGTCCTATATATGGAATTACATTAGTAACAGCACAGAACAATCCAAATACCAAAGGTGCTCTAAGTCCAGATAAAGTAAATCCAATTGATTGACAAATAAATAATAACAACATAATTAGTAATGTTCCTTGGACATAATTTTTTAACATATTATTAAGTCTATCTGTTAAAGTTATTACTTCATTATGTATTTTTTTAGGAACAAATACTAATAAATGTTTTCTAACATTATTGAAATCTAATAACATATAAAAAGCAATAAATAATCCAAATACGAAATTAATTCCACCACTAACTACAGCTTTTAATACTTCTACTATGGTTGTAGGTAAATCTACTGTAATTGATTTAAAAATATCATTAAGAGAATCAGTAAAGCCATTTCTTATATTAGTAAAATCATAATTATAAATGTTACTTAAATTATCAATAAATTTAGAAGTCCAATTACTTAAATTTTTTATTGTGTTAGGTGCAGTTGATATAATTTCATTTATTTGGTTACCAAATGATGGAATTACTAAACTACAAACTAAAACTATTAATGCTAGAAAGATTATGAATACTATAGATGTAGATACTAATCTATTCATTTTTTTCTTACTTAAGAATGTTACCATTGGATCAAGTAACCATGCTATAACTAATCCTATAAAGAACGGTGATATTATTCCTAGAATAGTACCAATAATATTAAAAAGTTTCCATTCTTTAATTAAAAAAGATGCTAACACTACCAAACTAACAATTCCTAGGATTAAAATAATTTTTAATATATCTCTAGATAGTTTAATTACTTCATTTAGTTTAGCATAATCTATCTTTTTGTCTTCCTTGTTATTATTAAACATTTTATTCACCACCCTACATAATATAAATATATCATATATTTATACATAATAGATTATTTTTATAAAATTAAAAAGTTCTATTATATAATGAAATTTTTCAATATTTTTTAGTCAACAAAAAAAGCAAGAAATATTCTTGCTTCTAGTTAGTTAGACTAACTACATCATATTTTCGATTGATTTAGTAGCATTTTTACTCATTTTATTTACTGACCTTTTAATGTCTTGCATCATGTCTGGGTTATATTTTTTATATAGAGCCATTGCTCCAACACCAGCAGCACCAACCACTAAATACTTCCATGCATTTTTCACTATAATCACCTCTCGGTCAAAAATATGATAGTACTTTTACAAATACCATTATTATTGTTACCAAGAATATTTTAATTATTCTTATTTTGTGATTTTTGATATTAAACGATCTTTTATTGTGGTTCTCCTTATATCAGAATTATTATTTCTACTTGCTTTTTTTAAAGTATTTGAGTTTCCTACTAAATATAATTTTCTCTTAGCTCTTGTTATTGCTGTATAATATAGTTTTCTATATAGCATATGGTTATATTCATCTACTACTGGAATTACTACTGTTTTAAATTCACTCCCTTGAGATTTATGAATACTTATGGCATATCCATGTTTAAATTTATTAAAATTACTTGGTGTAAATCTTACTAGATTACCATCAAAATCAATAATTATTTCTTTTTTGTCTATACTAGAGATTACACCTATATCACCATTAAATATATTTTCATCAGGCATGTTAGTAAGTTGTAATATTTTATCATTTTCACGATATATTACATCACCTACTACATATTCTTTTTTCTTTTTTGATTTTGGATTAAAAATTTCTTGAATTGCTTTATTTAAATTATCTATTCCATTAAGTGTTTTATACATTGGTACTAATACTTGAAAGTCTTTATATGAATCTCTTTTGTGATTTATACATATTTCTTTAATACGTTCTAATACTTCACTACTAGAAGCATTCATAAAGTATAAGTCACTTTTTTTATAAAAAATATCATCTTCTATTTTTCCATTATTAACTTGATAAGCTAGATTAATTATGTTAGATCCTTCTTGTTGACGATATAAATAGTTTAACTTAACTACAGGAACTACTTCACTTTCAATTATATCTTTCAATACTTGTCCAGGGCCTACACTAGGTAATTGATAGTAATCACCTACTAAGATAATTTTAGTATCTGTTTTTAATCCTTTTAAAAGTGAATAAAATAAATGAATATCAACCATACTTCCTTCATCTATAATAATCATTTTAGCATCACTTTTATTGTACTCATTTACCGCAAATTTATTTGTTTCTTTATTCCATTTTAAAAATCTATGAATAGTATATGCTGGAAGTAGTGTTGACTCACTAATTCTTTTGCTGGCTCTACCTGTTGGAGCTAACATAACTACTTCGTTTATTAAATCCTCATAATTTAGTTTATTAATATTTTGATATAAATTAACTATTGCTTTTATAATAGTTGTTTTCCCAGTACCTGGACCACCAGTTATTGTTAAAAAGTTTTTTTCTTGACTTAGTTTAATGGCGCTTAACTGATCATCGTTGTAAGTAATACGATTTTCCAATTCGAGATTGGCAATTTTATCATCTAATTTTTTTATGATATTAGATGGTAATCCTACTAAGTATTTAATTCTTTTTACAATGTATTCTTCTTCTTCATCCATTTCTTTTAAAAAGTATTTTTCTTCTTTTTTAACAATTTTGTCATTTAAAATTAAGTTATTTAAATTATTTATAAAGTCTTTTTCAGTTAGTTTAGTATTCAATACTTTCAAAGTATTAGAATATATTTCATCTATTAATAAGTAGCTATGTCCTATAATATTACATATTTCATTCATTACATAAATTATTACTGCTTCTATTCGTCTAGAATCAATTGGATTTTTCTCTTGCTTTAAGAATATCGTATCTACTTTATTAAATCCTAAATCTTTTAAGTCATATGTAATCTGATAAAGGTTATTATTTATTATATCCATTGTCTTTTGTTTATATTTATTATATATAATCATACTTTCTTTAGTCGAAAAACCAAGTTCCGTTAAATATAAAATGGTTTGATAGCTGCTTTCATAATCTAATAATGTATTGTGTAACATATCAGCTTGTTTTTTAGTAATAGTAGGAATAAGTATTAAATTTTCTGGATTTTCTAGTATTATTTTCAAAGTATCTTTCCCTAAAACATCTACTATTTTTTTAGCTTTTTTCTCACCTATTCCTTTAAATAATCCACTCGTTAAAAATTCAACAATGGAATCTTTATCTTCTTTTTGACATCTTTCATAACTTTCAGTTGCAAACTGTTCACCATATTTTTTATGAAAAACAAATTTGCCATTCAAAATATAAGTATCCATTTCATTTAATTCATGAAAATATCCAGTAAATGTGACTATCTGATTTAACATATCCGTGTTTTCTATATTTGTATCTATTACTTTAAAAAGGCCTACTATATATCCATTATCACCTTGAAATAAGATTCTTTTTAAATTTCCTTTTATAAAGTCCATGTAATCACTTCCTCATTGTTGTAATAATTATATTATACTCTCATAAGTATTTTAATTCTATAAAAAAAGTAAAAACTTAAATGTTTTTACTTAATCGTTAATCTTGTTATTCTAGCATAACCATCGCCCGATCTACCAGTAGTATTAGCCCCACCTAAAGTTGTACTTGGTATACTTGCTGTTCCATCTAAAAGTGTTGTATCAGTAAGATAATATCTAGCTCTATCTACTAGGTATCCACTTGGAAGGACTGTGCCACTCTTACTTAGAGCAAAGCCACTTCCTCCGCCTCCACCACGGTCATCATCGCCGGATGTATCAGGTACGGAACCAGAGCCACCATACCAGCCTCCGCCTCCGCCTCCGCCGTAACCGAAAGTAGAAGTTCCATATTTATATCCTTGTCCACCAAATCCAAATGAACCAGCTGTTGCGGTATATCCAGAAGTAGCAGTTCCAGCTCCTCCAGCTGTTTGAGTTCCACCTTGTCCACAAAGTGTAGTACTGCAACCTTGTCCTGTGTAACTTTCAGTTGTTGAGCCACCAGTAGTTCCACCACCAGCTCCACCTTTTTTAGTAGTTCCACCTACAGAACCGCCTCCACCTGCTACAATTATTCTTGAGTAAATGGACTGTGAACCTAATCTTATATCACTTGCTCCACCACCATAGATATTAGCTGTGCATCCATTTGCTATAGTGCATCCAGATACACCACCACCATTATATCCACTATGAGTGGTACCATTACCACCTACATATATGTATAAAACATCACCTTTATTTAAGAAGATTGTACCACTGGTATATCCACCTTTTCCAGAGTATGTATTAGAATTTCTGTATCCGCCTTCAGCTCCCCAAACTTCTAGTTGATAATATCCGTTTATAGGTGCTGTATAAGTTGAAAAATTTCCATTATATGAATAAGTTTTATACTGCCCCCATGTTGCATAAAGAGTGATGTCTTTTCCAGGAGATGTTAAATTCATTACCGCTTCTCCATCAGCATATACTGGTGCTCCAGTAGGTGTTGTAGCCCAACCTAAGAATTTGTATCCAGTTCTTGTAAAGCCATTAGTTCTTAGTGTGCATGGACTTTCAAAATCGCATGTGTTAGTAGCAGTTGTTCCAGTTCCACCATTTGCATTATAGTTAACTTTATAACAATGTTCAACATTTGGTGTAGGTCCAGTATATTGAACCCAATCTATATCAATTGTTAATTTCTTCATTCTTTGAACTGGATCAGCAACAACATTAGGATTGTATTCAGCAATAACCGTTACTGTAGCCGTAGCACCTGCTGCAATGGGAGTACCATTATTTAACCCGGAAACAGTATATGTAATTGCATCTGTACCACTTTCGGATATATCAATATTACTTACTGCTCCCGTTAAAGTACCTTTATTTTCAATAGTGACTTTATACTCAATCTTATCACCAGGGTTTACTAAACTTACATGAAATTTTGCAGTCGTTGCAGTATAAGTTGGTGTTTCAACATTATAAGCACCTCCAACTGTGCTACTAGTAGTAATTCCAGTAATTCTAATATCCCAAGTTGATGTGATATTGGCTTTACCATTTATTTTTAATTCTGACATCAAAATAGAATATCCTACTGACATAAAGAACACTCCTAGACAAAGTGCAATAGCAATAATTGTTTTCTTATTTCGCATCATATTATCACCCATTTTATTATTCATTATAATGATATCATTTTTTTTTAATACCAACAATACCATAATTATTTTTTTTTTTATTTTTTATTATTATTTGTAAAACACCTAGACATATACAGTAGCAAAATTAGTTATTCATAATAAACTATATTAGAAGAAAAGGAGGAATAAATATGTATTACTACGGTGGAGGCTCTTGTGGCTGCCAAGGTGGTGGATATCCATATGCATACTATCCATACTATGGAAACAATTATGGCAACACATCATCATACGCAATAATCTTAGTACTATTTATTTTATTAGTTATCGTAATTGGTTCTAGATTTACAAGATAAGAGCAAAAACTCTTATCTTTTTATTGCATTTTTTTAATATTTGTGATATTATTAGTCTCCGTGCATAAAAAAGGGGGCGATAATATGTCAATTGAAGAAAAAGACGAAATACAAATTAGAAAGGCGCAAATAAAAGTTAGTGCGGTTAATGCAGCTATACCTAACCTTATTCTTTTAAACAATGAATTAGGTCCAAACGAAAGTAAAGCTTATACAATTACACTTGATTATTTAAATTTAGATAGTTACTATAAATTTATAGTCGATATTAAAAGAACTTATACAATGGATGCCGAATCTTTATTGAAAGTTTATTTTAGTCTAAAAGATTTAAAGGCTGGTTTAAGTTTATTTGATCAAATTCGTGATTGTTATGTTGAAAATAATGAAATGGTATATGTGGGATTTTCAAGACGTGAAGGTAGCGGAGTCGTTGAAAGTTTTGATGCAGCTGGTGTTAATAGAATCAATTTAAAATACGTTATACATAGTGATGAAGAACTTGATTCATTAACTAATTACCGTGATAATCTATATCAAAATGCACCTCACAAAATGAAAGTAAAACAAATAACTTCAATTGTTAATCCACAATAATTGTGTTAAAATATGATTGTCGAGGTGGTACTATGTTAAAAACTAAAGATATTTTGGATGAAAAAAATAAAATTTTAAGAAAATCAAGTAAAGAAGTTGTATTTCCATTATCAAAAGAAGATTTACAAACAATAGATGACATGATTGAATATTTAACTAATAGTCAAATAGAAGAATTAGCCGAAAAATATGATTTAAGACCTGGAATGGGACTTGCAGCAGTACAATTAGGTATACCTAAAAGATATTTAACAATAGTACACGAAGTTGATGATGGTAAATTTGATAATTATGTTGTAATAAATCCTAAGATTGTTAGTTCTTCTAAAGAAAAGATATATGTAGAAGATGGCGAAGGTTGTTTAAGTATCAATAGGGAAACAGTAGGAATTGTTCCTAGATGTGCTAGAGTAACAGTTGAAGGATATGATGTTAACGGTAATAAGATAAGCATTAGAGCTAGAGAAGAATTAGCTATTGCTTTTCAACATGAAATAGATCATTTAAATGGTATTTTATTTATTGACCATATTGATAAGAAAAATCCATTTAAAGATCAAGATAAATATAGACCTATATAAAAAGATTCTCACTTAAAGTTGAGAATCTTTTTATTATTTATTTCTAGTACTTACTGTAATTCCATCCCCTACTTCATAAAAATCAGTATGAAAGTCTGGGTTTTCTTTTAAGAATGCAATGTATTCTTTTATTTTACGAACTAATCCACGTAAGTTTCTTGTGTGAATTTCACTTTCATCTTTAGCTACATATCCATGAAAATTAATATTATCTGTAACTATATAACCATTATCAGTTAAGTTTTTTGAAAATTTCTTAAAGAACGCCATATTCTTACCTTTTGCTGCATCAATAAATATTAAATCATATTTATCTTTTAATTCTACTTGTTCAGCATCATTGTATATTAAAGTTATTCTATCTTCTAGATTAAGTTTTTTTATATTTCTTAATGCTTCTAAGTATCTTTCGTGATCACGTTCTATAGAGGTAACTTTAACATTTGGACTAGCTAAAGTCATCATTATTGCTGAATATCCTATAGCAGTTCCTATTTCTAAAACATTTTTTATTTGATGTTTTATGATAAACGTAGTTAGAAAATTAATTCCATCATCTAACATTATAGGGATATTATTTTCTTTGGCATATTGTTTTATTAATTTAATTTCTTGATGATTTTCTACCATTCAAACCAAACTCCTTTAGTTTTTAATTCCTTAATTTTAGCAAGATGTTCATTATAAGTTTTAGTAAAGTATACTTTTCTATTTTTATCTGCTACAAAGTAATAATAATTACTTTCAGTGGGATATAATGCTGATGTTATACTATTAACTGATGGATTAGACACAGGTCCTACTGGTACTTTACCTTCCATTTGAGGCCCTCTAGTATTATAAGGACTAACAAAATCTATATCAGTTTGTGTAAGATTTCTTTCGCTTAATTCTACTTTTACTGCATAATAAGTGGTTACATCACTACCTAAACTCATGTTTTTATTTAAGCGATTATAAAATACTCCTGCAATGCCTTTTCTATCCTCATCAGTTACTCCTTCTAGTTCTACTATAGAAGCAATGGTTAGTAGTTTATGAACACTCATATTTTGCTTTTCAATATCTCCTTTTATTGAATTTAACTTAGTATTCATTTGATCTAACATTAAATTAAATATTTCTTTAACACTTACATCTTTACTAGATAAAAAGTATGTATCTGGATATAAATATCCTTCTAGCGAATAATATATATCACTATTTTTTATTTCATCGGTTAAGAACCAATACTTGTTTATTAATTCATCTAAATATTTTTGATCTTTTAATGTATTATAAACATCATCAACACTGTTATTAGTTTTACTCTCAATTATTTTTGCTACTTTACGCATATTGATTCCTTCTGGGAAAGTAATAGTTACTGCATTAGGATTATAACTATTTCCCTTTTGTAAAGTAGTAATTATTTCTTTTAGACTCATACTCTTTTTTAGTTCATAAGTTGATGCTTTTAAATCATTTATTTTATATATTTTAGCATACATATAAAAGAATTGAGCATTTCTAATTAAGCCTTCCTTTTTTAAGATCTTACCTATTTCTTTAGTTGTTGTTTTAGCAGGTATTACTACTACTATATTATTATTATCTTTTTTATCTACTGGAGAGATATTAATATTAAAATATACTCCTATAAATATTATAGTAACAGTTAGGATAGTTAATAAAATGAGAGCTACATTTCTAAATATTTTCATATACTACCTCGAACAAATAACGAGCATTACTGCTCGTTATTTTGACCTTCCTCATTGCTTACTTTTTTCTTGATTTCATCTTGTAAGGTATTTAAAATCGTTTCAATAATTTTCCATTCTTGTTCTGTTTCAATTGGCTCTAACCTTGGGTTATCTTGTTTTGGGTCATAAATTGATGCAAAAACTTGAACGTTACCTTCTTCATCTTTAGAGTTATCAGTATATACTATATAACTTTTCTTTGTTTCTTCTGAATCAAAAGTAAATAAAATATCGCATAAGATTTCTTGTCCTTCGTCATTTATTACTTTAAATGTATTGTTATTACTATCCATAATTTCTCTCCTTATCTAAATATGATTGTAAAATAATTGTAGCCGCCATAGCATCAACTACTTGTTTTCTTTTTTTTCTACTTGTATCATTGCTAATTAATAAATCAGTGGCTTGTTTAGTGGTTAATCTCTCATCCATTAGATGTACTGGAATATGTAATTTGTTTTCTATTTTTTCTTTGAACTTATAAGATAGTTCTCCTTTAGGTCCAATTGTATTGTTCATATTTTTAGGAAGCCCTAAAACTATTTCATCTATTTCTTTTTCTAATACAATTTTCTCGACGTCATTAATTATTTTATCATATTCCTCATTATGTCTTATAACCCTATAACTAGAAGCAATTAAACCCGTTGGATCTGATATTGCAACACCTAATGTTCTACTTCCTAAATCTAATCCTAAATAGCGCATTATTTCTTTAAATATTCCCTTAGCAATACTTCTATTATTTTGCTTCTATCAATCCTAGTTATCTTGTTTCTTGCTTCTTTGTGTGAAGAAATATATCCAGGATCGCCGCTCATAATATAACCAACTAATTGATTAATTGGGTTGTATCCTCTTTCTTGTAATGAATCATATACATCTTTAATAGTATCACTAACTAATTTAGATTCAAATTCTTCTATTGAATATAAATGAGTTGTATCATTATCCATATTACCACCTCTATTATTACCTATATTTTATCATTAATTATTCAACTTATCAACCAATATATTGAATTGACATAAAGAATAAGAATGCCATTAATATGATTAAAACAATCCATCCATTTATCATTTCAAACTTTGTACTTTTATATTTAACACCTACAGCAACAGTAGCAAGTGCTCCACCAATAAGGCCACCTATATGAGCAAAGTTATCAATTCCTGGTGTTATAAAACCAATTAACAAGTTAAATAAAATTAAAGGTATAATTTGACTTTTTAATACACTGCCAAGATATACTCTATAATGATATCCAAAATATAATAGTGATCCCATTAATCCAAAGATAGCTCCACTTGCCCCAATACTAGCTGCATCACTTAATAAGATTGATAATAGGCTTCCTGTTAAGGCACTCACAAAATATACTACTAAATACTTCCATCTACCCATGAAGTTTTCAATTTGGGTACCTATTACATATAATGAATAACAATTCAATAATAAATGCACTATATTAGCATGAATAAAAGTACCTGTTATTAATCTATAATATTCTCTAAACTTAACAATATAAGGACCATATACTGCATATTTATTAATAACATTATCTGTTTGATTAAATAAAATCATAAATAAATAGATAAGTACATTTATAGTAATTAAAGTAATTGTTACTATATTTTTTTTCTTTTTAAATACTTCTTCTATTTTTTCAGCATCAGCTTTATTCTTGTGATTTATATCGTTAGTAATTTTAATAAATAATTGTAATCCCTCTTCAGAAAACCTTAATTTATTATTTATATCAGGAAAGTATTGATATAAGAAATCATACTTATTAATATCTTTTTCGTCATATAAATATATACAATCAATGTCATGTTCATCTCTTAATTCAACATTGTCTCCTATATCTGTAAAAATACTTAATGCATTCATTTTTAAAGACAACGTCTTCTTTTTTATTTTCTTTAAGACATGTTTTGTTTTATATAAATCAAAGTCTAATTGCTCTTCATTATGAATATGGTTAGATACTATACGAATAATCTTATAATCGCTCTCTAAATTTTCTAGCCAAATTTCATCTTCTGCTCCTTGTAATATAATTGGATTATAATTCTTCTCAGTTATAAAGTAATGAAGTAACTTCATAACAATTAAATTTTTTCTATCTAAAGATTCATCCATATTCATTCTCCTTCATTGAATTATTATATACTATTTCAGAAAATAAATAAAGTAAAACCAAGTATTTGAGTATAAAAAAAGCTCTCATAAGAGAGCTTATATTTATTTTTCTTTTGTTAATATAACTGTTGAGCTATTATCAAAGTTAATTGAGTTTTTTATTTCTTTTAATTTCTTCAAATTCATTTTTCTAATTATTGGAATTTTATCAGTAATAATGTTACCATATTCAACTATATCATTTACCATATTATCAACAGTAATTTCTACATTATCAGTCATAATTACTTCTGATGAAATCCATACTTTTTTACAACGTTCTACTTCTTCTTTAGTTATATCAGAATTATCGAAATGTTCTTTAATTTTTTCTATTAATAGTTTTGGTGCATTACTTTCAATCCAGAAAGTAATAGTTAAATAATCATCTACTATCATTCGTTCATACATTAGTGAATTTAGAAGATTTTTACGCATCATTTCTTCTCTAAATGTAGATGATGCACCAAATAATATATTAAGAATCATACTTATATAGATACTGTATTCATAAGCATCTTTCTTAGCTACATCTTTAAATGGTAATTTAATTGTATAGCCTGCTTTAGGACTTGTTACATTATGTAATGATATCTCTTTTAGTGTTTGATTAACTTCTAATGGTTCCTCTACTTTTTTAACCTTTGGAAGACTCTTTTTTTCTTTATCTTTTAGATAAGGACTATTTTTAATTATATCCATTATCTTAGAAGAATCAAAATTTCCACCAACGATAAGTCCCATATTACTTGGGTTATAAAATGTATTATAACATTTATATAAATCTTCATGTGTTATTTCACTAATAGTATCTATATAACCTGCTATATCATCTCTTATTGGATGAACCTTAAAAGTAGCTTTTTCTACTTCTTCTGTTAAAATCCATTCTGGATTATCATCATACATTTTAATTTCTTCAGCAATGATGCCTTTTTCTTTTTCAACGTTTTCTATAGTAAAATAAGGACTATTTATATATTTTATTAAATAATCTAAGTTTTCTTCTAAGTTATTTGTTCCATATACTATATATCTAGTTGCTTTAAATCCAGTTGAAGCATTACATCCAGTCCCACTTTTAGAATAAAATTCAAAAGGCATATCACCAGACTCTTGTTCAAACATTTTATGTTCTAGAAAATGGGCAATTCCTTTTGGTACAGTAGTCATTTTCTTTTCTCCTTCAGGAACAAAGGTTAAATTGACTGAACCAAACTTTGTAAAATAACTCATGAAGTAATTATTTTTATTTTGATACGGAATTAAATAAACATCTAATCCATTAGAAAGAGTTTCATGGAAAACGAATGTATCTGTTCCTGTTAATTCAAATTTATTCATTAGCACCATTCCCTTCTAATAAATATATCGTATCCATCTTAATTTTTTTACTTATTGCTACTATATCTTCTTTTGTAACTTTCATAATTTTTTGCTTTCTTATTTCTGGAAAATCAACTTTTAGTACTTCTGAAGCATAATATGCTGAAATGATTTGAGCTGGATAATCATATATCTCATCAATAACGCTGTTATATCTTATTTTGGCTTGCTCTAACATTTCATCATCAAATTTACCATGATTCATGTTTTTCATTTCTTTTTTAATTAAACTTAAAGTCTTTTTGAATTTTTCTTTAGAAATACCAGAAGATATTATTAATAAATTATCTACTTTATTAGATGTTGAAGTAATATAATAACATAATGAATTTTTCTCTCTTACATTTTGAAATAATAATGATTCACTTCCACCACCTAGGATTATATTATATAAAGTTAAAACATAATTCTTTTCAAAATCAGTTAATCCTTTTAATTTGCAACCTATCGTTAATTTAGATTGATTTATATTATCTTTTTCGATAACTGTCTTTGGTATTAATTTTGTAGCATGATGATATATAATAGGATCTTTCCTTTTCTTCTTAAATACATTAAATTTAAATTTTTCTTTAATTAATTTTTCTATTTTCTTAAAATCTATATCCCCTATTACAAAAATATCAATATTACTTTTTTCTAAGAACTCTTTATAATATTCATATAAATTATCTTCTGTAATATTTTCAAGATCTTCTATATATCCAAATCCATGATAACTATATGGCGCTTTTTTATTCATATTTTCAAGCATCTTTATCATACTGTATTTTCTTGTATCTTCTTTTATACTTTCTATTTGAATACGCATATTATTTTTTACAATATTAAATGATGCACTATCAAACTTATTATTATCAACATTTGGGTTAAAAATTATTTCAGATAAGAAGTCTAGGCTCTTCTCCGTCATATTTTTTTCACTATATTTTTCATTCAGAAAATATAAGTTAATATCAGTATTGTAATAATTACCTAATCTATAACTAGTTGAGTATATATTTGCTGCATATAAATCTTGTGACGCTATTGAAATGTCTCTTTTAGTCTTATACTTTTTACTTGAATATGTCAAAATATCAGATAAAAAGTTTCTTTTTGTTATTTCTTCTTTTACTACTTCACTGCTTAATATAATTTGAACATTAACTGTTTTGAATCTATCTGTTTTTATCATGTGCAAATTATATGATCCTACTTCTATCTTTTTATATTGCATAACCCACCTCACTTACTATTATACTCTAACCATTAAATTTTATTAGATAATTGATTCTAATGCTAAAGAAATCATTTCATTAAAACTTCTTTCACGTTCTATTGCAGTAGTTTGTTCTTTAGTTACAAATGAATCTGATACTGTTAATAATGTACTAGCTTCTTTATTAAGACTTTTAGCTATATGAAATAAAGCATATGATTCCATTTCAACGCCCAAACAATTGTAATTTTTTATTAGTGATGACTCTGGAATCATTGAATAAAAACATTCACTACAATAAATATTTCCAATATTTAATTTTTTATTCAAACTATTAGCTGTACTAATTATTTTATCATTTAAAGTATCACTACTTTTTGCTACATTAGTATCAAGCCCATAATAAGTCTTAGCAAAACTAGACTCACTATAAGATTTATCAACTAAAATCATATCAAAAATATTAATGTTTTCTTTATACGAGCCACATGAACCAACTCTTATGATTTTTTCTACATTATAGAATTTATATAACTCATATGCATAAATTCCAATACTAGGAATTCCCATTCCTGATGGAAAAATAGTTACTTTCTTACCTTTGTAAAATCCTGTATAAGCTGTCATATTCCTAACACTGTTAACTTGTTTAACGTCAGCTAAAAAGTTTTCCGAAATATATTTTGCTCTTAATGGATCCCCTGGCATTATTACAACTGATGATATATCGTTTATATTTGATGTAATATGTGGTGTTGCCATGATGTCACATCCTTTCTAATTTAATTATAGCACAAATAGTTTCTATTAGTCGATAAAATACCAGTGGAAATTCTCTTTAATAATTCTATTTACAATATCTTTATTATGTAAATTTTTCATTTTTGTTTATATAAGTTGACTTTTTATAGAATTTTAATTAAAATATCTATTCATTAACGGGGGTTTTATGGGAAAGTATGAATGGGATATATCAAAATTAATAGAAAAAAGAAATGAATTAGAGAGAATGTATAATGCTAATAAAGATGAACTTACAAAAGAACAACTTGAAGTCTACCGTGATTTAGTTAGGAATTATGATATAAGAATAGATGGTACCGAAATTTCTTTTGATCATGACGAGGACGATGAAGAGCTTTATCCAATGGACTTTTTTAGAAATGTAATAATTCCAAGTGTTAGTGTAACACAATTAGATGTAGTTACTGGTGCAGCTAAAATTGCCAAGAACTACGTCGTTGATTTAGAACCACTTATTTTAGATCAAGCAAAATTAAATGATGAGGAACTAGTAGAAATAACAGCATCGCTATTTAGTCAAATTCCAAATATAAGACTTTATAAAGACTTTTTAAGAATCGTAAACAGTGATGAACATTGTTTATTAATAAAATATTATTCAAATCTTCCTACTGAAGATTATGGACTTGCTTTTGTTGATCCTATAAAACATAAATCATTCGGTCTGGTAGCTAGACAAAATTCTATGAGTGACGTTATAACTCTAGCTCATGAAGCATCTCATATGATTTTAAGAAAAGATGAGAGCCCATTCTTCTGGAAAACTCCTAAAAGAATGTATGGAGAAGTCGAAGGATATTTTATAAACTTACTATTCAATGATTTACTTAATCAAAACGGATATCAAGTAGGAGAAGGCTTTAATATTAAAGATGTAAATTTAGTTTTAACACATATTCAAGATGTTTTTGCCGCTATGAAAGTGATTGAATATTCACCTGATAATAAAACTAATTTTACACGTTTAATAACTGAATTGAAAAAACACGGAATTGAAACTCCAATAAGCAAAGAAAATGTTCGTTTCTTATTGTATCCAGAGTTTAGAGAAGATCTTGATTCGAGCAGTTCATACTTAGTTGCATTAGATTTGTATAAACAATACCAAAAAGATCCAGAACGTACAATAGATTCATTATATTCAATACCACTTTTAGGTGGTGAACATGTATATCAAGAACTTGAAAAAATAGGGGTTACGTTTTTCGAAGATGGATATCAAAATTTAGATAATCAATGCAAAAAATTATTAAAAGAAAAACCAGTTCATTAAATGAGCTGGTTTTATTTATTCTTCATTAGGATCACTATCAAGTTTTACTAAAACTTCTCGTGGTTTAGATCCATTTGGAGGACCAATTATTCCTCGTTCTTCAAGTAAATCTACTATTCTTGCTGCTCTATTATACCCAAGTTTAAATCTTCTTTGTAATAATGAAGCACTAGCTTTACCTGTTGTTACTACAAATTCAACTATATCATTATATAGTGGGTCATCGTACTCTTCCTCTACTGTTTTAACTTCTCCTCCTGCATTTCCTTGATCTTTAGCAGCAGCAGTTAAGTTTAAAAACTTTTCATCATATTGGGCTTTTTGTTGGGATACAGTGTAATTTACCAATCTTTGTAATTCTTCGTCAGATACATATGCTCCTTGTACACGTTGTGGAGCATTCTCACCCATAGGCAGAAATAACATATCACCTTTACCTAATAGTTTTTCAGCACCCATCATATCTAGAATAGTACGAGAGTCAATACTCGATGATACAGCAAACGATATACGTGATGGAATATTTGCTTTTACTACACCAGTAATAACATCAGTAGATGGTCTTTGAGTTGCTATAATTAAGTGAATTCCTGCTGCACGTGCCATTTGTGTAATACGCATTATAGAATCTTCTACTTCTTTACTTGCTACTAACATAAGGTCAGCTAACTCATCTACTATAACAACTATATAAGGCATTTTTTTAATCTTGGCATCTTCTGGTAACTTGGCATTTTGTTTTTCTACCCATTCATTATATGTTGCAATATTTTTTACATTTTTATCACTAAATATATCATAACGTGATTCCATTTCACTAACAATTTTCTGTAGCGCTACTGAAGCCTTTTTAGGATCAGTTACAACTGGCATCATTAAGTGTGGAATACCGTTGTACATGCTTAATTCAACTTTTTTAGGGTCAACCATCATAAGCTTTACTTCATCTGGTTTAGTACGCATAAGAATTGATGCAATCATACAGTTAATACATACTGATTTACCACTACCAGTAGCACCTGCTACTAATAAGTGTGGTGTCTTATCAATTTCACAGTAGATACTGTTACCCATAATATTTTTACCTAGAGCTACTAATAATTTACTATTTACTTTATTACTTGGAACAGTCTCTAATATTTCTCTTAGTGATACTGGAGATGTTGTATCATTAGCAATTTCTATTCCTACTGTGCTTTTACCTGGAATTGGTGCTTGAATACGAACATCTTTTTTAGCAAGCGCTAAAGATATTTCGCGGTTAATACTTAATAATCTACTTAGTTTAGTACCACTTTGAATTTCCATTTCGTATTGAGTAACACTAGGTCCACTATTAACTTCTACTACTTTACCAATAATACCAAAGTCTTTTAATACTTTCTCTAGGATAACGATATTGTTTTCGATTGATACTTGATTGTTATTACCTTTACTTTTCTTTGGTGGATTTAATAATGATAAACTAGGTAATTTATAATTAGAGTTTTGAACTATTTCCTCAGTTTGTTCATTATTAACTGGTACTTCTCCTTGTTTTGGTTCTTCTTTATGAGTTAATTCATCTATACTTGATACAACCATTTTATTTGATGTGTTATCATTAATAATTACAGCTGGTTCATGAGGTTCTTCACCATCATCACTTTCTTGTTTATTTTTTCTATGAGGTAGAGCTTCTTTTCCTTTTTTAACCCATTTTTTAATTAAGTCGATAATTGATATTCCAGTAAATAAGCAAGCCCCTATAACCATTAATACAATAGCAACAATTTTAGTACCAGAGTAATCAAATAATTTGTTAAACAAAACAGCTAACAAGCATCCTAGCATTCCTCCACCGCTAGGAGTAAAGCTTACATCATGCATAATAAAATCGAATGTATTCATAAGACTATTTAAAGATTCTTTTATAATAGTTATTGATTGTCCATCATTTAAACTAACATAATTCAAATGAGAGAAAACCAATATACCAATTGCTAATATATAAATACCTATCATCCTACTAGATAATAATTTAGGCCATGATCTTTTTATTAATAAATATCCTCCCAGAATAAAGCAAGTAGCTAATAAGACTAAATCCCAAGAGCCTACTAAAAATACTGCAAAAGCTCTTGATATTTTACCTACTAATCCTAGTGGTTTATTCATTCCAATTCCTAATATTGATAATAGAATAAGACATATTCCATATAATTCATTCATATATGGAAACTTTTTGCTTTTATCTTCTTTTCTTTTTTTTCTTTTTGCCATGTTATCACTCCATATTATTTACATAATAATTATATCATGATTTAAATAAAAAAAAAGAGAATATTTCTATTCTCCAAGTACTTTAATTTTATCTACAATTATTTGATATAAGTTAAGTCGTTTTTCTACTCTTCCTCTTATCAAAACAACGTCTCCTCGTTCTAAATTCATATTTTCACTATAAACTTTTGGAAACAAAGTAAAATCCATAATTCCCGAAGCGTCACTTCCATATAAGAAAGACATCTTATCACCTTTTTTAGTTTCAATTACCTTAATCTTATCTATAAGTGCTACTACATCAACAGATTTATTAAAATATTTATTAACATCAGCTAATTCAATTGTATTGTATTGTTCTTTGTAAACAGTAGTAGGATAATCACTTAAATAAAATCCAAATAATTTCTTTTCATTAGCCATTATCGTTTCTTTAGTAAACTCTTCTACTAAATCTATTTCTGGTTTCATTACAAGTGACGGATCCAAGTCCTTAGTAAGAGAAGCATAGTTCAATAACTTGTCTAAATTTGTTAGTAAAGTTTTTTTGTTATACCCAAAAGAATCAAAACATGATGCAAGAATTAATACTTCAAGAGTTTTTTCACTAACATTTCTAGTAGTTATTTTAGAAATACAATCAAATATATCAGTAAAACCTGTACCTCTATTATTTATAATATCTCTACATGTTACAATACCAATATTCTTTATATTTGATAAAGGATAACGAATACCATCTTTCTCTACCTTGTAGTAACCCATACTAGAATTAATAGATGGTAATAATATCTTTATACCTCTTGTTCTTACTTCGTTTATATATTCTTTTGTTTTAATCTCACTTCCTATTACTGAGGTTAATAAACTACTAAAGAAATATTTAGGATACCTAGCTTTTAAATAAGCCATTTTATAAGCAATAATGGAATATGCTACTGAGTGAGCTCTATTAAATCCGTAATTGGCAAAGTTTAGTATTAAATCAAATACTTTTTTAGCAGTTTCTTTTTTATATCCCCTGTTAATAGAACCATTTATAAATTTTTCTTCTTCGCCTTTTAAAACATCCATTTTCTTTTTACTCATAGCTCGTCTTAAAATATCAGCTTCACCTAAAGTATAACCTGCCATTACATTAGCAATCTGC
This sequence comes from uncultured Bacilli bacterium, assembly GCA_934122395.1. Taxonomy (GTDB): domain Bacteria; phylum Bacillota_I; class Bacilli_A; order RF39; family UBA660; genus RGIG3091. Next base: position 330,531 of record CAKOWQ010000001.1, read on the forward strand.
ATTATTTGCTCTTGATAAATTATAATTCCATAAGTAGGGGACAAAATATCTTTTAGGCTTGGGTCAATATAATCTATCTCTTCTTCGCCATGTTTTCTTCTTATGTATGAATCGATATTAACAGCGGGCCCTGGTCTAAATAAAGCAATTGCTGCAAATATATCCTCAAAACAAGTAGGACGTAAATTCTTTAAAAAGTTTCGCATACCAGCTGATTCAAACTGAAATATTCCTGTTGTATCAGCAGTAGTAAATATCTTAATTGCTTCACTATCATCAAGAGGTATTTTAGAAAATTCTATTTTAATGCCTTCGTTTTTCTCTATATCACTTAATATATTCATGATTGTAGTAAGGTTTTTAAGTCCTAGAAAATCCATTTTTAATAGACCTAATTCTTCTAAATATTCCATAGAATATCCGCTTAGATATAATCCTTCACTATTTTTAATTAAAGGTATTACTTCATCTAGTTCTACTCTACTCATTACAATACCAGCAGCATGCATAGATGTATGCCTAGGATATCCTTCTATAAATGATGCTATTTCAAACATTAATTTAAGCTTATCATCACTATCAATAATACTTCTAAATTCTGCATCTTTTTTATAGAAATCATTTAATTTCATTTTAGTAACCATTGGAATATGTTTACATAAAATATCTATATCACTTGATTTAATATTTAATACTCTTGCTGTATCTCTAATAACTAAACGAGATGCCATAGTACCAAAAGTAACTATACCTGCTACGTTTTTTTCACCATATTTGTTTTTAACATAATTAATTACTTGGTCACGATATATATCAGGAAAATCAGTATCAATATCAGGCATTGTTACACGTTCTGGATTAAGAAAACGTTCAAATAATAAATCATATTTAATTGGATCTATATCAGTAATTCCTAGAGAATAAGCAACTAATGAACCTCCTGCACTACCACGGCCTGGACCTACTAATATTCCTTCTTGTTTAGCATATCTAATAAAGTCATATACAACTAAGAAATAGTTAGAAAATCCCATCTTTTTAATTACATCAAGTTCATATATTAATCTATTTTTATATTCTAAAGAGACGTTATTATTAAGTCTTCTATTAAGACCCTTTATACTTAGTTTTTCCAAAAATTCATCACTATTATTATTTTCTGTTTTATATATAGGAAGTAAGTTTTCTCTACTAGGAAACTCTAAATTACATTTATCACTTATCTTTAAAGTGTTAGATAAGCCGGTACTGCTACTAAGAGTAAGTACTTCATCATTAAGGAAGTAATTATAATTATCAATAAAATCTATATTATCACTTATAGTTTTATTATCTCTTATCATATATAAGTATTTTAAGTATTTAGAATCGTTTTTATGTATATATAAAGTTTTATTAATGAATACTATGTTATTAGTTATTTTTTTTGCTTCATTTTCTTCCTTGATATTACTGTAGCCAATATATAAATCCTCATATATATTTTTAATTTCATTATAAATGTTTAAATAAGTATATGGAAGGATTGTGACTAAGGATTTATTACACTTTTTTAAGTCATCAATATCTATTTTTCTTTCACTAGAAATAGTTGATAATTTGATTAGGTCTTTGTATCCATCATAGTCTTTGGCATATAATAGAATATGATTATTATTATAATCTACATCTAATCCAATAATAGGTTTGATATTATTTTTTATACACTCTTTATAAAAGTGCATTACACCCATCATGTTATCATCACATATAGCTATGCTTTTAACTTTTTTGTTAATGCAGTGTTCTATTAGTTTATCAATAGATATTAGACTAGATAATAATGAATAGTTAGTTTTAATATATAATCTTGTAAACATAGTATCCTCCCACTAACATTATTCTAACACAAATTGCTTTTTTTAAAAATATATTTGACTATTATTAAATAATATGATAAAGTTAATAGGCAGGTATTATTAACTGAAGGAGGAAATATTATGGCAATTAATGTATCAAATAGAAAACCAAACTGTAAAGCTAATGATAGATCTCATGCTTTAAATACTCACAATCGTAAGCAAAAGTTAAATCTTCAAGTTGTTAGATTAGCTGATGGAACTAGAGTTAGAGTTTCTGCTAAAGAAAAAAGAACTTTATACAAAGATTTTGATGTAGCAGCATAATAAAACAGATATTTCAAATATCTGTTTTTTTGTTTATTTAACGTAGTCTAAAATATCAATTGGAATAATTGTATTATCTTTTAAAAGAATAAATTCAGAGTTTGTGTACTTTACTTCTTTAAAGTACTTTTTATATGTTTCATTTTCTACTAGTTTCTTTTCACAAGCAATATCAATGTATTTCTTACATTCTTCTGTTTCTATTTCTTTTAGTAAATATATTTTATCAGTTGTTACGATTCTGTCTACCTCATCTTTTTCGTTACTACTAAAATCTATTATATGGCCATACTCGTCTTTTGAATATGCTATTTTTTCAGAAACGATTTCATATTTGGCTGGGTTATAATCAAGAATATCATAATTATATTCTGTAGATTGCTTTATTATGATTGAATAAATATTACCATCCGTTTTTAATACAAAAAACTTAGAATAATAAATATTTTCAGAAGGAGAATCAACATATTCACTACCATCGTTATTTTGATAACTATAAGTGATGACATCATTATTTTGAACTAGTATATTTTCATTAGAATTTGTATCATAGTATTCATCAATCATCACTTTATTTTCTATAACATCATATCGATACATTTTACCATCATTACCGACAATTGTATTATCTACCACCTTTTTCATTGTGGTATTTATATCAGCTTTCATACATTGTTCATCATTACTAAAAAGTTGGTCACTGTAAGCATTTATTCTATATACTACCCCATCACTAGTTATAAAATAATCTCTAGCAAGCATCATTAAGTCATTGTCTTTTAATGCACTACACTTTACTGTTGTATACTTATCAATATATCTATAGTCTTCATCATAGTTTTTTAGATAATTAACAAATGTATCATCTTTCTTTACTTCTTGGTTTTTCTTTTTAGTTTTGCTACATCCACATATAGTTAGTAATATAATTAACAAAATAATTAGTTTACTTTTTTTCATAATTTACACTCCCTACAAAAAAAAGACTTAATCGTTATCGTTTAAGTCTAGTATTTCTATTTCATCTACTACTGCTAGTTGTTGTTCAATAACTAGTTTTAATTTTTTCTTAAATATTCTAGCATTTCTTTCTAGAGTATCAGCTTTTAATTCAATTCTTTCTGCTCTAAGTAGAGCATCATTAACAATACGTGAGGCATTACGACGTGCTTCTTCAACAATTATCTTACCTTCATCCATTGCTTGCTTTCTAATATTAGTACTAGCTTCTTCTGCTTTGTACATAGAACCTTTAAGAGTATCTTCCATCTTCTTATATTTAACAAGCTCTTCTTTTAAGTTATTAATTTCAACTTGTTGTGATTTAACTCTTTTTATCATGGATTCAGTATTAGCAATTACATCATCTATAAATTTATTTACTTCACTTTGACTATATCCATTAGCCTCTATACTAAATTTATCCATGTCATCACCTCATTACTGATAACTACCAATCGAATTCTTCGTCTTCTTCTTCCTTTGTTTCTTGTTTTCTACTTTTTCCTTTTGTAGTAGCAGGATTACTATCATCAGAAATCTTACCCTCTACATTTATATTATTAGGAGTGCATAGGAATATTCCTCCACCTAACTTCTGTAGGTCTCCACCGATTGCATATAGTGTTCCACTTAAAAAATCTACTATTCTTTTTGCTTGATCAGGAGTAACTCTTTTTAAGTTTACTACTACTGCACTTCTATTTTTTAGATAGTCAGCAATTTGTTGACTTTCAGAATATGCTCTTGGTTCTAAAAGCATCATTTTATTTCCAGCATCAACTACTTGATCACTATAGTATTCTGTTGTTGATGATTCTTCTTTTGTTTCAACTTCTCCACCTGAAAAGAAATTTTTAAATTTATCTAAAGCCATAATAATTCCTCCAATTATTTATACCTATCTTTTATATAGACATTGTATCACACTTTTTTTTATTTTTAAAGTACTATTTTTCTCCATACCAAATTTTTGCTATGTCACTATTACTACTAAGTGGTTCTGGATTTGGTCTATCTATTTTGACATCAACTGGTACTTTAAATGCTGAACCAAATGCTATTGCATTACCTGGTTGTAATGTTTTTAAGTGAGCTATTATCTCATCACTTACATTAGGTACCATTTGTTTTATATATGCTAGATCTTTAGGATGCAAAGTTCTTAATATTATAAAATTAGAACACTGTGAAATGCTTGTATCACTAAGTTCACTAGGTCTTTGAGTAATAAGTCCTAATAAAACGCCATATTTTCTTCCTTCTTTAGTTATTCTATCAAATATATTGTACCCTAGTAGTTCCTGGTCTCTATCTAATTGAACATAACGATGTGCTTCTTCTATGATTATATGAAATGGTATTACTCCACGATCACGTGATTCTGTAGCAAAATCAAATAACATTTTTGATATTATTTTAGTTAATGTTTTTGCCATTCTATCGTTAACATAGTTTATATTGAAGTTAACTATTTGAGCCTTCTTACCATCATTAGTAGTAAGTAGTCTAGCAATATAACTTTTTCTATCAATCATTTCATCATACTCAAAGAATGCTGCATACTCACTGTTTATTAAAGTATGTAATCTAACACTTAATACATTAGCATAATCAAATACTTTGTCACTTTTCAAAACGCCTTCAGATATAAGTGAAAAATCAAGAGCTAATTCTAAATCTTTTAAAGTATAAGGTATATCCCCTTTAGGTTCTGGTATTTCTAAACCTTCTATTATGAAAGATGAAATAAAGTCTACTACAAGTTCCATTTCTTGCATTTTACCAGTTTTATCTATATATAGGCATTGTCTTAGAGTTCTTACATACCCAGGTTGGACTATTTTACTTTCAAGATTTAAATCTTTAGTTTGATAAGTAGTTAAAATTGCTATAATTTGATCTCTTATTTTACTAGAATCTTTTCCACTTCTTAATATATCTAAAAGAGCACGAGCCACTATATCATTACGATATCTAGTTACTTCTTCATTTTCCTCGTTAGGGTCACCTGAATTTCTTAATATTGGTACTAGTTTTAAAGCTTTTTCAATAATTGATAATTGAGCTGGTTCACTAGCATCAAGCAATAATGCTATATCATCTATTCCTAATAACCAAAGAGGGATTCTTAAGATTTCTCCATCAGGATACAACGAATTAGTAGTATATGTTTTATAGTTTAATACTGGTGATATTTCATTGATTTTAGAGAAAGCATTAGTATATTCACCATAGGCATCAAAAATAAATATATTAGCATTAACTGGTAAATAATTATTACTAGTAAATATATTTTGAATAAGTCTAGCTACAGTACAGCTTTTACCAGAACCAGTGTTACCTAAAATAGCAAAATGGTTACTAAAAAAACTATTTACTCCTACATTAATTCTATAGTTAGTATATATACTAGATTTTCCTAAATAAATTTGATCATTATTTTGAATTTGTTGATCCCCTAATATAAGAGCTAATTCATCCATAGTTATTATTCTAGTACTAGATTTAAATGATGGTTTTTTAGTAAATCCAGGTAAAAATCTATTATTAACTATTTCCCCTACTATACTTATTTTAGCGTTATCAATACCGATGTTTACTATCTCCCCAACTATTTTTTGATTGTCATCTTCAAATACTACATGAACGTTAATTAAGTTAGTTTGAGTAGTAATATCTATTGCTAATTTAATTGTTACTATATTATTTTCTATATCTATAATATTACCTAGCATCTTCATCAACCCTATTCTTTATTCTAGCAAAATTATAACACATTAACTTTTAATTGAAAACAAAAAAAGAGATTTAATCTCTAATTTGTTTCTATTACATATTGGGCACTTGAAGTATCAGTACCACTTTTAACTGTTACTGTTGATTTTAAATTGATTACAGGATGAACACCTAACTCTCCGTTGACGTTGTCATTGTTCTCGTTACCATTGTCATTGACGTTTCACACGTTAGCGTTAGAGTCAGAGTTGAAGGGCCTATTGTAGCATTTCCCTATATATATAAATTTTATATATACCATAGTTTTGAAAGGCCAGTTGCAAAGGGTTTTACAACTGGATTTATAGATTTTAGATAAATGTTTTAGTTAACTTTTATAACATACGGATTATTAAGAGTTCCGTTTCCTCCATCAATGATTTCTGCAGTAGATTTCAAATTGATGGCCGGGCGCACAACCCACTCGACGTAGACGCAGTCGTAGCCCACGCTACCACTGCTGCCCACGCCCCACACGGCAGCAAAAGAGTCAGAGTGGCCGGGCGACATTGTCCAAAAATATTCTCCGTTCGTTAGATAATAACTTTTATTTTCTTTAGCATAAACTCCTCCAGCATAAGCTACTTCATCAACTGTTATTAAGCCAATTGGATACGTTAATGCTTTATTGCCCTTTGTTGATGTTGCTGTTGTATATAAATCATTACTTTGTGGACATTTAAATTGTGGTGTTTTATTTGTATCTAACCTACCATATGCTCCGTATTTAGTACTTGTTGTTCCTATTCCAGTTCCGCTTGATAAACTTCTATCTCCACAAAAGCCTGCTTCTCCATCTATTAAACTTGAATAACTAGTTAAATTATTTTGATACCATGTATCTAACATTGTCCTGATTGTACTTGAATTTGTATTTGCATGGGTTGCTACATATGTAGTTGAACCCGGTGTTCCGTACATATATCCTATGTAAGCAGCATCATTATAATTATCATTAAATTTACTATTACCAACAGAATCTTGTTTGATTAATCTAATACTTTCATCTTCGTTTATTCTTACTATTCTCCATATAAAGCCCGCAAAAGATACATAATTATTTTCTACTGCTCCTCTAAAATAATAGGTTTTAGCATTATTTTCTGTGTTGGTGTTTGTATAATACAAACCTCTTCCATTTGTAGAACTACTAACTTGTGAAAAATCTATATCTGTATCTGGTTGTGCTGTATTATCTCTTAATATTAAGCTATTTAAACGTTTAGTTTCTATTGTAGGAGCTTCAGGTTTTACTTCTTGATCAGTATACTGAACTGCTACTAATTCAATTGTAATATCGCCAACAGTTTCTTCAGGTAGTGAAGTGGCATCAGGGTCTAGTTGAATATTAATAATAAAATATCCCCATCTACCGGCCGCTAATTTTCCACCCTTTTTAACTGTTTGAGTATTTGTAACAGTAGTAATAACCTTGGTTGAACCAGTATTATTTATTTTTACATCACTTATATATGCATCAACTGTTCCACCATTAGTAACTTTTACCCTATAAGACATCTTGTCTCCCGGAAGCTTTAACCCTACTCTGAAACGAGCAGTTGCTCCTGATACACTAGGTGTTTCTATATTATAAGCTTGTCCTGTTACAGTACTAGAAATACTTTCAAAATAAACATTCCAATTAGAAGTTATGTTTCCTTTTGAACTTATTGTTAGTTTAGTTGCAAAAGCTGCATAAACTACCGCAAGAAGTAATACTGCCATACATAATACTATAATAATTATTCTTTTCTTATTTCTCATATCACATACCTCGTATATTCTATATATAAATTATTATATACTATATAGGTTTCTTTTTCAAATAAAAAAAGAAACAGATTTAATTATTAATCTGTTTCAATGTCAATTCTTTTAGAATATTTACATCCGCAATAATCTTGACGATATAAATTATATTCTTTTGATAATTCTATACTTCTTTTATAACCATTCTTTTTCTTAAAATCAGCATATAGATACTTTACTTCATATATCTTTGCTAGCTCTTCTCCTATTTCATTTAGGACTTTAGCATTTTTATAAGGACTTATTGATAGAGTTGTTGTAAAGTAATCATATCCTTCTTTCTTGGCTTTCTTTGCTGCTTCTTCTAGACGCATTCTATAACATTTATGACAACGTATTCCGCCTTCTTTTTCATTTTGTAATCCTTCAATAATATCTTCATATCTATCATTATCATATACTCCACTAATAAAACTAACTTTATTTTTAAGAGGCATTTCCTTAATTAATCTTTGTTGCTCTTCACATCTTTTTATAAATTCTTCTTCTGGCGATATATTTGGATTATAATACAATATAGTTATCTTAAAATAATTAGAAAGATACTCTAGAACATAACTAGAACAAGGTGCACAACAACTATGTAACAATAGTGACGGTACCTCTTTTTTATTTTCTATCTTAGTTAGTTCCTTTTCCAGTTCTAATTGATAATTCACTTTTACTTCTCCCCTTTTTTAAAACATAAACATTAGGATTTTCTACTGTTTCACTTGATACTATTAGGCTTCCACCTTGGTATTTTCCAGATGATATCTCTGAAAACGCAGGGGCCATTGTGTTATCTATTATTGATTTAATACCTCTAGCACCAACGTCTTTTTCACTAGCTTTTTCAGCAATAGACGAAATAAATCCTTCTTTGTTTACATAAAGTAATTTAATTTTATCTACTTTTTCTAATGCTTCTTCATATACTTTTAAATCGCTTATTGAAGATTTCCCAATTAAATTTTCTAAATCTTCTTTAGTTAATTTTCTAACAGGTGTTTTAACTTGGATTCTACCTACCAATTCAGGAATAATGCCATATTTTGCTAATTCTTCATTTTCATCATCTTTTGTTTGTTCTTCTAATGGATCACTTGTAAATCCTATAGGTATAGAAGATTTTGAAGATTCTTGTTCAAGTTTTGCAAATGCTCCACAAAAGATAAAGGTAATTTTAGATGTGTCCATCATCAATTGTTGTTCCGTTCTATTACTATCGTTTAAATCGAAAGTTCCACCTTCAACAATTTTTAATAATTCTTCTTGAACATCACTTTTATTAACTGATTCTGATGAAGTACCTGTACTTGCTAATTTATCAAATTCATCTAAAACTATAATACCATGTTCAGCTGAATCCATGTTTTTACCACTTGCTACATATAACCTTCTTAATATTTTCTTTACAGAGTCACCAACAAATCCACTTGCTGTATAAGGAGTCATATCTTCAATTACTAAAGGAACATTTAATTCTTTAGCTAGACTTCTTACTAATTCTGTTTTACCACATCCTGTTGGTCCATACAACAAAATATTTGATTTCATTTTTTCGCAATCAGAATATCTTAAGTTTCTACAAACAGTAGCAGCTAATACTTTGGCCGCTTCATCTTGTCCTATTACTCTTCTTGTTAATGCTTCATATAATTTTTGAACATCATAAATAGGAGTCTCTTCTTCACTCTCTTCGTATTCTTCATATCCGCCTATTACTTCATTTATCATTCTAGTTTTTTTAAGACTTGCAAAGTATTCGCTACCTAATTGATGTATAACACTAGTTTTTAAACTTACTGGTATAACCTTTTTGTCTTTCAAACGAACAGCATAGCATATAGGAGTATCTATTTCTTCAACTTTTTCTAGTAAAAAGACATATCTTTTACAAAAATCTAAATAGAATCTTGCACACACCTCACTATACTTAAATTCTTCTTTGGGAAAACCATTTTCTATAAAGAAGTTTTTTAATCTTTCCCCATCAACCGGAAATCCATGAATATTCTCTGGTATTTTCATATCACTAGGCATACCTGCTTGTTCATATATTATGTCGTAATTATCCGTAAAATGCCCTTCATCTCCAAGAGTTCCTTCTAAAACCCATATTGGTTTTAATATAACATTATTCTTATCAATCATATTAGAAGAAAAAAATATACTATACATATTTTTTCTTGGCATAATATCACCAACTTTCTTAAGTTGATATTATAATAAATCTTATAAATAATTACAAGAAAAAAGATGCTTATTCAGCATCTTTAGTTTCAACAACTTTTTTTCCTTTATAACTTCCACATTCTTTGCATACACGATGTGGTTTAATTACTGCTCCACATTCTTTACAAGTAGTAGTTCCAACTACTTCTAAAGCATTATGACTTCTTCTCATTCTTTTTCTTGTTTTTGAAACTTTTCTAAATGGTACAGCCATGTTATCACTCCTCTTTCTTATTTTCAGCTAAGATGTTAAAAGGATTGTCTCTTTTTATCTCATCTTCACTAATTACTTTCCATCCATCCCCTTGATATTTACTTAAATCTTTCACCACAGTGTATTTAAGAGGGATCTCTAAGACAATATTTTGCCACAAAACTTCAAGAATATCAATAGTATTTTGATTATTTTCTAGAAATTCCTCGATATTTTCATCAATTTCACTAGAAAAACTATAATCTACATCATCTAAACTTATCGCATCTTCTAATATCATTGTACCAGTAAGCGTTCCTATTAAATGAATAGATTCATCACTCGCTTCTTTTATTATGCCATTAAAGTGTGCATCTTTTAATCCTTTTATTGATGAAGATATATATTCATTACTAAAATTAAGATCACTATCAATTTTTATTTCTTCTTTGTTATGACAAAATAATTCATCTAATTCAATAATCATTTCTAACACCTCCAAGATTATATCTTAAGTTTTATATAAGTGCAACTTTTTTAGATATATATTACTATTTATATTTTATCATGTCTTTATCATAATTTTAATAAAATAGAATACTTTTTACTTTTCTTTACATTTGATTTATACATATTTTTTAGTATAATATAACTACTAAGGAGAAGTGTTATGAAAAAAGTTGGTATTATTTGTGAATATAATCCATTTCATAATGGGCATATATATCATTTAAATAAGATTAAAGACATGTATAATGATTCTTTAATTATTTTAGTTATGTCTTCTTCTTTTACTGAACGTGGTGAGATTAGTCTTTTAAATAAATGGGAAAAAACTAAGGTTGCTTTAAATTATGGTGTTGATTTAGTAGTAGAACTCCCTTTTGTGTTTGCAAGTCAAAGTGCTGATATATTTGCAAGAGGTGCTATAGAACTATTAAAAGAATTAAAAGTTGATGTTATAGTATTTGGTAGCGAATCAAATGATCCTAGCGAATTAGTAAAAATAGCTAATTTGCAATTAAATAATAAAGAGTACAACAACAAAGTTAAGGAATATCTAGATAAAGGTGAAAACTATCCATCTTCTATGGCACGTGCTATTAAAGATATGGGATTAAAAGAAATATATCTTCCTAATGATATTTTAGGACTTTCTTATACTAAAGAAATAATAAGACAAAATGCTAATATAGAAGTTAAAACGATAAAAAGAACTAATGATTATCATAGTAAGAATTTAGATAATTCTATAGTAAGTGCCTCTGCTATTAGAAATAACTTAGATAATAAAGATATAATCAATTATGTTCCTAGTATTACCTATAGTTTTTTAAAAAATAAAAATAGTAATATAAATAATAATTATTTCTTATTATTGAAATATAAAATTATAAGCGAACAAGAAGGTATAAGTAAATATCAAACTGTGGATGAAGGAATTCATAATAGAATATTAAAATATATTGAAGAAGTTAATTCAATAGAAGAATTAATATTAAAGATTAAAACTAAAAGATATACTTATAATAAGTTAAATAGAATGTTTACTCATATATTGTGTGGATTTACTAAAGATGAAGCTAAAAATATTGAAATTAAGTATATAAGAGTACTAGGATTCTCTACTCTTGGAATGAAACATCTAAATAGTATTAAAAAAATTTCAGCTCTACCTATTATTACTAATTTAAAGAAAGAAAATGAAGCATTATTAAAATATGAAATTAAGATCGATAAAATATATAATTTAATTACTAATGATAAAGATAATAGTTATTTAAAAGGACCAATTAAAAAGAATTAATTGGTTTTTATTTATATTTTTAGTGGTTTAGTTAAATACTATAATTGGTGGTTACTATGATCGAAAAATATGAAATAAGGAAAGTAGATAAAGAAAATGTATTAATATTATATCTTAGTTATGATTATGAATTTAGTGGAAGAAGTGATAATACTTCTCTATTAACTAGAATTAATTCTTTTATTCGTGCTAATAAGATTAAATGGAATGGTAATAAAGTTATTATTGTTGTAGGAGGATTAATTCTTGGAACTATAGTTTTGGGTAAGATTAATTTTGATAACAATAGTGATTCATTCAATTATGTTAGTAATATTATTTTAAATCATTTTGATTATTACAATAATGAGATTGGGTATTCTAAAATTGATATAACAGATCCGGTAATAATAACTGAAGAAGAAAAAGAGGATTTGGAAGTTGTTAGTGAGGATCCAGTAATAATTACTAATGCAAAAGTTGTTGAAAAGGAAGAAATAAAAGAAGAAAAACAAGATAATAATTTAATAACTCTTTATCGAAGTAATGGTACTATTTTAAATATAGAATTAGAAGAATATGTAGTTGGTGTTGTCGCTGCTGAAATGCCCGCATCTTTTAATATTGAAGCTTTAAAAGCTCAAAGCGTTGCTGTAAGAACTTACGCTTTGAAACATTTAAAAGAAAATAAAATTCTTACTGATGACGTTAAAACACAAGCATATAATGACAATAATGAACTTAAAGAAAAATGGAAAAATGATTTTGATTTTTATTACAATAAAGTTAAATCAGCAGTAGAAAGTACTAAAGGTCAAGTAATGATATATGATAATGATTATATTGAAGCTTTATACCATTCTACTAGTAATGGCTATACTGAGGATTGTTATCAAGTTTTCGGATATAGTTATCCTTATTTAGAAAGGGTTAATTCTAGTTGGGATTTAAGTACAACTAGTTTTTTAAGAAATGTTACCTACTCTTTTGATGAATTTAGCAAATTACTTAATATTAATTTTGATGATAACACTGAAGTTGAAATATTATCTAGAACTAATTCCGGAAGAGTTTCTAGCTTAAGAATTGGTGATAATTATTATAGTGGTATTGATTTTCGTAAAATGCTTGGATTAAGGTCAACTGACTTCGATATTGAAGTTACCCCTATTAATGTTGTTATCACTACTAGAGGATATGGTCATGGTGTTGGATTAAGTCAGTATGGCGCTAATGGAATGGCTAATAGTGGCAAAACTTATGTAGAAATATTAAAGCACTACTATAAAGGAATTACAATTAAAACTATATAATTTTTTTCCTAAATTAAAAGAATGCATTAACGCATTCTTATTTTTTTACATAATCACAGACTGGTTTAAATGTCTTACGATGTTCTTCTATTATTCCATACTCTTTAATTGCATCCACATGCTTTTTAGTTGGATATCCTTTATTATGTTTAAAATCATACATTGGATATTTCTCATCTAATTCATCTAACATTCTATCTCTTGTTACCTTAGCTATTACACTAGCAGCAGAAATAGTAATACTTTTTAAGTCCCCTTTTATTATTGAAGTGGATGGAACATCTAATTTATCTAATTTCATAGCATCAATTAAAACGTGTTCAATCTTACAAGGACAATTATCTATTGCTTCATACATAGCTAGCTTTGTAGCTTCATAAATATTAACTTCATCTATTACTTTTTCACTTTTAATACCAATACCTACTCCAAGAGCTTTTTCCATTATAATATCAAAGAATTCATCTCTTTTTTTAGGAGTTAGTTTTTTGGAATCAGTTAATCCATCAAGTTTAAAATCTTTAGGTAGGACTACACAAGCAGTTACAACTGGTCCTACTAAAGGTCCTCTTCCTACTTCGTCTACCCCTGCTATATAATTTATGCCTTTATCATATAATTCATGTTCATACTTTGTGTTGTCTATATTATTTAACTGGATTGTAGACTTTGCCATTTGTATTTACAAACTTTATATTTTCTCTATAATTTTCATGAACATAAACTTTAATATTTGGATATCTTAATAAATTGTAATTATAAACTGTTTTATCTCTTAAGCTATCGATCCCTAAATCATATAAAGATAATACAGTATCTTTGCTTATAGATAATGCACTCTCAAAATCAAGCTTATTAAATTCTTTGCCATCATCATTAATTACATAATAATTACTAGCAACATTTAATATATTAGCATGATCAATTTCTACTTTTACTTTATTATCTGTTATGGAGTTATCAATAAGTAGTTGAATATTTTTATTAGAATTACGATTAGTAATGACAAATGTTTTATCATTAGATATTTCGTATTCTAATTTTTCTACTTTTGTACCAATTTTACTAGACAAATTAGAACTAACACTATAATCAATAGTTTCAATATAGAACCAAGTAGCTCCTAATAAAAATACGATAAATCCTGCAAATAATTTAAATAAATACTTTTTCATTACTCATCGCCTCCCTTATCAAAATAAACAACGTCAGCTATATAAGATAATGAGATGCTTACCATAATAATTAAACCTATTATCATTATAAATGGTCCTACTACAAGAATACCGTGCGACAAAACAGCAAACATCATTCCAAGTGCGCAAAATAAGAATAAATCAGATAACATCAATGGTATTAGGCTTATACCAATTATAACTTGGAATATGCTTTGAATGGCTGTATATAAGTTTTTCCCAACTTGTTTAGACTCTTTAATTTCAAACTGATATTCTTTATCCTTTGCCATTCTATATATTACCTTAAATAATATAATTAAACAAATTATTCCATAGGCATAATCTATTGTAGATATCCACATGGCAGATAATATTAATTTAAATGCAGAACCAAATACTAAGATTATTGCTTCACCAATTTTCCCTATTATGAAGAATGGAATCTTTAAAATCCATAGCATAATTAAGCAACTAATTATTCTAATAATTGCTTTTGCTATAGGTTTTTGTGTTTTATTTGATAAAAACCCACTTACTTTTTTAATTGCTGTTATGAAAGTAGATGTTAAAATATCTAGTAAACTATTAAATGAATACTTATTTTCTTTTTTTACTTCTTTCTTTTCTTTTTTCAAATTAACCAACTCCTATTATATTAAAATTATATCAGAAGAATTATTCCATATCAAGAATAATCCTTTGACATTTTATGCTTTACTTTTATCTTTCATGTCATCTAATTTTTCGTCTATATCTTTTTTATAGTATTTCCATGTAGCTATTACTATGATTGCTACTGGTAAGGAGATAACTATTCCTAATATGCCAAATAATGCCCCTCCTGCAAATACTGAGAATATAACTACTAATGGATGAATTTCATTAGTTTTTCCATATACAAACGGATTAATTACATATCCATCTAAAGTCGATAAAATAAAGAAACATATAATTGTTCTTATAAATAATCCAGGACTTATTACAAATGCTGTTATTGCTGCTATTATGTTAGTTATAATTCCCCCAAAGTATGGAATCAAAGTAGCAAGTGCTGCTAAAAATCCTAAAAGTAATGCATTAGGGTGCCCTATTATTAGGAAAGCTAAAGTATATTCTACTAAAGTAATACCAATAATTTTTACAAAGCCACTTAAATAATTACGCATTTCTATATCAATAGTTTTTACATAATCAAATGTTTTTTTACTTCTTCTTTTTAAAAATAATTTAACTTCATTTCTAATAGTTCCCATATCTATCAATAAATATATTGCTGACGCAAAAGCTATTACTGCTATTGATAAAACTCCAAGCGAACTATTAATAGCGCTTACTGCTCCATCAGATACATATTTACTTAAATTAGAAATTATGTCATTGAAACTACTAGTTAGAGTTTCTTGAAGTGGTCCTAAATTCAAATCATAACCAGTAGTAAGCTCTTTAACGAAAGCTAATATTCCATTAAATAGACTTGATAATTGACTAAATAATAACGGAAAGATTAAAGCTATTAATAATGCTACTATTCCTAATATAATAGCAACTATTATAAATACCGCTAATCCTTTTGGGATCTTTTTATTAGTCATAAATTGTAAGAATGGATAAAAAGCATAAGCTAATATAAACGCTAATAAGAATGGAAATATTATTGACCATACTTTAGTTACTATTCCTATCCATAAAGGTCCTGTTTCATATAATATTAAAATCATTATAGATAATAAGACTAAGTTTACTAATTTGTAGTTTATTTTATCTTTAAACATATTTTCACCTACTATTCTTTATTAAGATAATTATATCACAAAAAAAAGAATGAATACTCATTCTTTAAAAATTAATTTTATTATTAATATATTCTTCTATTTCATCTACTTTAATAGTTACTTGCTTCATAGTATCTCTATCTCTTATAGTAACAGTATTATTATTTATTGTTTCATCATCTATAGTAATTGCAAAAGGTGTACCAATAACATCACTTCTTCTATAACGTTTACCTATATTACCTGATTCATCATAAGTAACCATGAATTTCTTAGATAATTCTTTATATATTTCCATTGCTTTTTCACTATGGAATTTCTTTACTAGAGGTAAGATAGTAGCCTTATAAGGTGCTAGGTATGGATGAAGTTTTAATACTTCTCTTGTTGTACCATCTTCTAATGTTTCTTCATTATAAGCATCACTTAATACTGTTAATACTAATCTTTCTACTCCTAATGATGGTTCTACTACATATGGAATATATTTTTCATTAGTTTCAGGATCTAAGTATTCCATTGATTTACCAGAGAATTTTTGATGTTGAGTTAAGTCGTAATTAGTACGGCTTGCAATTCCCCATAACTCTCCCCAACCGAATGGAAATTTGTATTCTATATCAGTAGTAGCATTACTATAAAAACATAATTCTTCTTGTGAATGGTCTCTTAGTCTTAAGTTTTCTTCTTTAATACCAAGAGATAATAAGAAGTTCTTACAATATTCTTTATAATGTTTGAACCATTCAAGTTCCGTTCCTGGTTTACAGAAGAATTCTAACTCCATTTGTTCAAATTCTCTTACTCTAAAGATAAAGTTTCCTGGAGTTATTTCATTTCTAAAACTCTTACCTACTTGACCAATACCAAATGGTAGTTTTAATCTCAAACTTCTTTGAACATTTAAGAAGTTGGTAAAAATTCCTTGTGCTGTTTCTGGTCTTAAATATATTGTACTTTTAGAGTCTTCAGTAACTCCTTGGAAAGTTTTAAACATTAAGTTAAATTGTCTTATATCAGTAAAATCGCTCTTACCACATTTAGGGCATTTAATATTATGTTCTTTTATATAACTAACTAATTCTTCGCTAGTCATACCACCCGCATCTTCTACTCCATCTTCTTCAACTAATTTATCTGCTCTATGTCTTGTTTTACATGCTTTGCAATCAATTAATGGGTCAGAAAATGTTGATAAGTGTCCTGATGCTTCCCATACTCTAGGGTTCATTAAAATAGCACTATCTAGTCCTACGTTATTAGGATCTTCTTGAATGAACTTCTTAAGCCAAGCTTTTTTTACATTGCTTTTTAATTCAGCACCTAAAGGTCCAAAATCCCATGTATTAGCAAGTCCATCATATATTTCACTTCCTTGAAATATATATCCATATTGTTTACATACGTTAACTAATTTATCCATTGTTAAGTTTTCCATATTAATTATTCTCCTTCTTTTTTTATTTTATGTTTTGGAATTTCTCTTTGTCTTTCATACATAACTATAGCTTTTGTAGCTGCTGGTAATAAATTTTCACTCTCTATAGATATATATACATCACCACATGTAAGATAGTATCCTAAATTAATGTAGTCTAATTCATCTTCATCACTGGTAAAATTCTGATTTTCTAATATTGCTTTATGTGATGCCCTTTTTAATTTATTAAAAATAAATCTTGTTAAAAACAGTTCGTCTTCTGGTGTTAGATTACCATCTTTACCAAACATATTTAATTCAAGATATTCTCCATAACAATCACTTCTTTTTTGATATGTAGAATATTCTTTCATATTAATTTCTATTCTATCAATATTCTTATTCTGCTCTAAAAATTCATCTCTATCACAATAAAATTTATTAAGAACTGTATCAAGTATTGCACTACGTTTAGCTTCTTTTGTTATGATACTTAAGTATCTAGAGCCATCGCCACATAGTAAGTAATCACCATTAGAACATCTAGCACTTCTATTATCATTTAATTCTGTTATTTTATTTTGTTCTAAATATAATCTAACTATTTCAACTACCTTTTGTACATCGCTTTTACCATCTGATATATCAAGTGAACTTTCAGGACTAAAATATGTTTTATCATTAGATGCACCACTTACTATTACTTGATATCCCTCATCTGTTTCTGTTATTATTATTCCTTCATAACTGTTATCATCTAAGTGTTCTTTTCCTGTAATACTTATTGCCATAAACCCTCCTAAATAAAAACTTCTAGAATATGTAAGGACGACTTTACTCGCGGTTCCACCTTACTTATTCTAGAAGAATCTCTCTTTTTTATTGCTGAATAGGTTTCCAAGCCCGTCATCGCATCAATAAATATAGTTGTATTATAACACAAAGATTTATTTTGTAAACTAAATTTCTAAATCTTCACGATGTTTTTTTGAAAATTCAGCTAAAACATTATCAAGTTCCTCTTTACTATCTAATCCAGTTAAAACTTCTTTTCCATTTTCTTTTTCAATTTTTCTTATAAAGAAGTCCTCTACATTATCAGGATTAGCTAAATGAAGGTATTTAGTTCCGCTAATTTCTAATTCAGCTATGATAGCATAAGTTTTTCCATCTAATTTAATTGCATCCAATTCCTTCATAAGTCCTCCTATTTACTAACTCCATTATTTTGTTCTACTTCATTAACTGTTTTTTCCGCTAAAACACGTTCAGTCATTATTTTTTCGTACTTATCAGTATCAGGCTTTCCATCTTTATCAACAAATCCTTTTTTAGTTAAATAATCTTGAAAACTTTCATACCCTATACTTCCATCTTGGCCAAGATGAACTCTACTTGTAACTTCGTTCATATTCCAAATTGTCGTATCCCAATCTGTCCTTTGTCTTACGGCTTTATATATACTAAATAATGCTAAATCCGGATTTTCACTTCTACTTACCCATCCTGCTAAACTATCTTGATTATATCCATATTTATGTCCACTGTCATCAATACTATCCCATATGGTATCTTGAATTGCTGCATAATATCCACTATCTTTATAAAAATCGTTTACACCTCTTTGATCTCGTATATATTCTACACGATTATATACACCTACAGTTCCTACAATAAGGGCTGCAGCTGCTACAATCGTTATTGCTGGTTTTAAATTTATCTTTCTCCTAGGTGGTACTGCAACTGGTTTTACTCCCTCACTTTTTAAACTATTTTGATATATACTATCATATAATTCACTTGGCTTTTTACCCATAATAGATCTCTCCTATCCTATTAATTATAATATACTATAAATAAATACTAGTGTCAATTTTATCTAATTACTTTACACTAATATTTAATAAATAATACAAAGTGTGTATAATAAATAATAGAGGTGAATTATGAAAAATAAAGTTGTAATTATTGGATGTGGTAATGTAGGTATGAGTTATGCATATGCATTATTAAATCAAAGAACATATGTAAATGAATTAGTATTGTTAGATTTGAATTATGAGAAAACAGTTGGTGAAGCAATGGACTTAAATCATGGACTTGCTTTTGCTCCTTCTAATGTAGTTACTAGAGCTGGTACTTATGAAGATTGTAGCGATGCTAAAATAGTAGTTATTGCAGCAGGAGCTAACCAAGAAGTTGGAGAAACTAGAATGGATTTAATCCATAAAAATGACAAGATATTTAAATCTATTGTTAGTGAGGTAAATAAAAGTGGATTTAATGGTATTTATATAATAGCAACTAATCCAGTTGATGTAATGACTTATATAACTTGGAAACATTCAGGTTTTGATACAAGTAAAGTAATTGGTAGTGGTACTACTCTAGATACTGCAAGACTTAGATATGAAGTTGCTAAAAGGATTAATATTCATCCTAAAAATGTTCATGCATACGTTATTGGAGAACATGGTGACAGCGAATTTGTGCCTTGGAGTAATGCTAATGTTGGAATTCAAAATATTAGAGATTTCTTAAAGGATGATGAACTAGATGAAATTTGTAACAATGTACGTGGGGCTGCTTATGAAATAATTAATAGAAAAGGAAATACTAGTTATGGAATAGGAATGAGTTTAGTTAGAATTACTAATGCTATTTTGGGTGATGAAAACTTAATATTAACGGTATCTTCTTATGATAAAAATAATGATGTATTTGTTGGTGGACCTACAGTTATAAATAGAGATGGTGCTAGTAAAAGGATTTATGTAAAATTGACTAGTGACGAAGAAGAAAAATTACAAAATTCTATTGATGTATTAAAAGAAGCAATTGCAAAAATTGATTAGGAGTATATAATTGAACTAGATGATGATACTAGTTCTTATGATGCTGATGTTGCTCATTTCAGAGTTGATCCAGCTTAGGTTATTGGATACTTTGATTTAGAAAGTCAAGATTTTATTATCAATCCTAAATCATACTATACAAGTGGTTTTCATATTTAAAAAGAGACTTTTTTCAAGCCTCTTTTCTTATATTTATATAAACATAGTAATAACTATTAAGAATATTCCAAGTAAAATACCTGTTATTGCTATTTTTTTATTTTTCATTTCTAATATTCTTGGAAGTAACTCAAATATACTAATATATATTAACATACCTAAAGTTATACTTAAAAGTATCCCTAATACTATTTCATGAACTAGTATACCAGAAGCTAGCATCACGATTAATCCACCTAGAAATGTTGATAATGACACTAGAAATATTATAAACCATGTTTTATTTTTATTGTTATTAGCTTTATAAAATGTTGAAGTAATAACCATTCCTAAAGGAATGTTGTGAAGTCCCACTCCAATACTAATTAATATACCTGCTTTTAGTGAATTATTAACAGTTGTATATACTGCCATTCCTTCAATAATATTATGAAGAATTAAGGCAATAGATGAAATTAATCCAATATGATTCAATTCTTCCTTATTATGTCCATCATGATCAGGAATAAATAAATCAAGTAACTTCAAAAGCCCTACTCCAAGTAAGATTCCTAATATGCTATATAAGACTCCTTTGAAATTTCCATATTCGTCTATGAATATTTCTTTTACCTCAGGAATTAAATCAACAAATATTAACATTATCATTACTGAAAAAGCTAAGCTTATTGAAAAATTAACAAACTTATTATCATTCTTACTAGCAAATGCTATTACTGCACCTATTACAATAAATATTCCTAATACTAGTGTAATTAATAGTCCCATAATAACTCCTATTCTAAATTAAAGTCCAAAGAATTACTAAAATACCTAGAGCTAAGCGATACCACATGAATACTTTGAAATCATGTTTTTTCAAATATTTCATTAAGAATCTAATACAGAAGATACCTGTTATAAATGATACTAATATACCTGTTATAAACATTGGTAAATTAGCTACAATTACACTCATACTATCTTTTAAGCTTAGTATTGTTGCACCAAGTACTACTGGTGCTGATAAATAAAATGAAAACTTAGCTGCATCTTCTCTTTTTAATTTCAAACATCTTCCAGCAGCAATAGTTGTTCCGCTTCTAGAAAATCCTGGTATTAATGCAAAAACTTGACTACAACCAATTAAAAATGCATCCTTTAAAGTTAAATCACTTATACTTTTTTTAGCATCAAAGTATTTATCAACTAAATAAATAATAATACCCATTACGATTAATGCTAAAGCTATTAAAATAAAGTTAGTTCTAATTGCTTTTTCTATTACATCCTCAAATAAAATTCCTGCAATAGCAGCTGGTATTGTTGCTACTACAATATACCAAAAAATTTTACCTTCTTTATCTTTTATTCCTTTAGTAAATCCTTTTGCTATCATATTAATAAAGTCTTTAAAGAAATAAATCCCTATTGCTAATAAAGTACCAAAGTGTAATGCTATATCAAAACTTAAAGCTACATCACTTCCAATATTAGCACCTATACCAAATAAATCTCTAAATATTATTAGATGTGCTGATGATGATATAGGTAAAAATTCCGCTATCCCCTGAATAAATCCTAAAATTATAACTGCCCACATATATTGTCCTCCTATTTATACTTATTCAGTATAACATATAAAATAACTTATAAAAATCTTTTTTTCAAAATTTATTAACTATTAGGCATAGCTTTGTATTTTACTTTTTGTTTTCTGAAATCTTTTAAATTTCTTAAAGTAATATTAGCTGCTCTTTTAAACTCAAAATATTGTTTATGACTATAAAAGTCTTTTCTATCACGATATTTAGCAATAGTTTCTAATTGGTCTAGTGCGCTTCTATCAAAAAAGTCAGGGTTTCTTGTTAATAAAACATTGTTAGTTATTAAGAAATTTATATCTTCTTTATATTGATCAAAGGCCGTCTCACTTTCGTATGCTCTACTTATTTCTTCAATATCTAATAATCTATGAGCTATAACATAACTATATGGTTCTTGCCAAAAATGACCATATCTAATATTAGCATTATAAGATTCATAACTATTTTCTTCACCTTGTTCAGTTACTGACATTCTATTGAATCTGGTTATTTTAAACATTATCTCCATAGCATCGATACAACAACTAGGTTTCTTAATACATGCATTTGCTACTTTACAAAGTTTATCATGACACTCTGGTATTAAAGCCATATAATTAGGATTAGATGAAAGACGTTTAGCAATTGATGTTACTATTAATTCTTGTTCATCTTCTTCATATATGCTTCTATTATCATCACAGATTAGCATTTCTCCTTTTAATTCATTACTTATTTCCTTTATATTGGATTTCATTTTTTCTTCTCCTTTATGTTTTTAAATATGTCGATATAATTTTCAACATATATTATTTCTAAATCTTTTTTTACTTCATCTGGTACTTCTTTTAAGTCTTTTTCATTTTGTTTAGGTAAAAATACTTTTGCTATATTAGCTCTATTCGCACCTATTAGTTTTTCTTTTACTCCACCTATAGGTAATACTTTACCAGATAAAGTCATTTCACCTGTCATACTTATATTAGAAGGAATTAAAGTATTAGTTAGTGAACTAATAAGAGCCGTTGTAATAGCAACTCCAGCACTTGGTCCTTCCTTAGGAACCGCTCCTTCTGGAACATGAATATGAATATCAATATTATCTATGTACTCTTCATTAATTTTATATTCTTTAGCATTTGCTTTTATGTAACTTAAAGCAATTCTTGCTGACTCTTGCATTACTTCTCCTAAAGAACCAGTTAATATTAGATTACCTTTCCCTTTAAAAGTCGTAACCTCTATTGGTAAGATATCTCCACCAAATGGTGTATATGCAAGACCATTTACAATACCTATTCTTTTAGAGTTATCGTTATCTGTATAAAAGTACTTTTTATTACCTAAATACTTCTCTATATTAGCATTTGTAATTTTATAATTTTTTTCACTTTTATTTAGGACAATATCTTTAACTACTTTTCTTAGTACAGTAGAAATAGTTCTTTCAAGTTCACGTACTCCCGCTTCTTTAGTATAATTTCTAATAATAGTAAATATTACATCATCAGAGAAAGCTACTTGTCCTTCTTTTAATCCATGTTCTACTAAAAGTTTTTTAATTATGTAGTTTTTGGCAATATCAAATTTTTCATATTCTGTATATGAAGATAATTCAATGATCTCTAATCTATCTCTTAATTCACTAGGAATTTGTTCTATATAATTAGCAGTTGCAATAAACATTACATTACTTAAGTCAAACTCCTCTTCAATATAATGGTCTACAAAGTTTTTATTTTGTTCTTTGTCTAGCACTTCTAATAGACTTGAAGCAGGATCACCCTTTATATCTTTAGTCATTTTATCTATTTCATCAATGATAAATACAGGATTACTAGTACCTACTTTTTTCATGCCTTGAATAATTAATCCAGGTGCTGCACCTATATATGTTCTTCTATGTCCTACAATTTCAGCCTCATCATTAACTCCACCAACTGATATTTTAGTACATTTACGTTTTAAGCTTGCTGCAATGCTTTTAGCTAAAGTTGTTTTACCTACTCCAGGAGGTCCTACCAAACATATAATAGGACTTTTTAAATCATTTGTGTTTTGTTTTACTGCCAAGTATTCTAGTATACGTTCTTTTACTGTATCAAGGGCATAATGAGTACTATCTAAATTCTTTTTCACTTGATTTAAGTCACTATTATCTTTAGTAAATTTATTCCAAGGAAGTTTAAGTAACCAATCAATATAAGTTCTTACTATTCCCATTTCTGGCGAATTAGGATTAAGAGATGAGTATTTATTTAACTCATTTAATAGTCTCTTACGTATTTTAATAGGACAATCTAGAGCCTCTATTTCCTTTTTTAAGCTATCAACTTCATCATCTTTATCGTTAATATCTCCAAGTTCTTCTTTAATAACTCTTATTTTTTCACGTAAAACAAATTCTCTTTGACTTTCATCCAATTGCTTACTTACTTCTTGTTCTATTTCTTTTTCAAGCTTTAATATTTCCATATCTTTATTAATATCATCTAAAATCATTTTAACTCTAGATGTTGCGGATACTTCATCAATATAATCTAGTTTTCTTTCAAAAGTAGTTGGTAAGTAAAGTGCTACAATATCTGTTAATTTATCTATATCGTTAATTCCTGCTGTTTGAGCTAAAACCGTATTAGACATATAAGGAACTTCTCTTACGTATACTTCTACATGTTTCATTAAACTTCTAGCATATGCTAATTCTTCTTTTAGTTCTAATTCTTCTTTAGGAATATTACTAATCATTGCATCATAAGTATTATCTTCTTTGTTATAAGTATGTACTTTTACTCTATTGTTTCCTGATAATATAATTCTTGTCTTACCATTAGGCATTTCTATTTTCATTTTAATAGTAGCAACTACCCCTATTTTAGGTAACTCACTAATATCAGGATCTATTTCTAAATTGTCTTTAGGATTAACAACTAAAATACTGTTATTATAATATGACTCAGCTAATGATAATAATTTTTTATCATTATCATTATCAAACTCAAGACGTATTTCACTATGAGGGAATAGGACCATATTTCTAATTAAAAGAACAGGCAAGTTAGTTTTAATCATAAAATCCCTCCTTGAAACATGCTTTTTATTATAACCAGTTCATATTAAAAATGCAACAAATATGACATTTTTTTACATGATAAAAATTGGTAAAAAAAAGGACTCATAAAGTCCTTTAAATTTACTTTGTTATTACTACATAAGGATTAGTACTAGTACCACTTCCAGAAACAATAACTGTATCTTTTAGGTTTATTACTGGAAGAACCGAAAAATTAGTACTATCAACGCTAACAGACGATGTAACGCCCATATAAATCACAGTGACATAAGGTAACGTATCGAATTTACTAGGCGTCATTGTCCAATATGCTTCTGCTGCCGTTGTTGATAAATATGTACCTCCTACTTTTGAAGTATAAACAAATTCAGCAGTGCTCATTAATCCTATTGGATAAGTTAACGCTTTGTTTCCTTTCGTAGCAGTCGTTGTTGTATATAAATCGTTTTCTTGTGGACAATCTAACACTGTAGTACTATTTGTATAAGTAGTTGCTAAATTTCCAAGTGGAGATCCAGAAGTATATGTTCTATCACCACAAAATCCTGCATCAGCTATATAATTAGAATAGCTTAAAAGATTAGTCTTATACCAGTTATCTAAGAATGTCTTTACAGTACTTGAGTTAACATTGGCATGAGCGCTCGAAATAGAGGTTGATACTTGATTTCCATACATATATCCAACCAACGGATTATAGCTATACGTAGTTGGTGATGTATTGAATGCACTTTTGCCCGCACTCACATTAAGAATGATCCTTATACTTCCGTCTTCATTTATTCTTATTATTCTCCACATCTTACCTGCAAAGCTCACATAATTATTAACATTAGTTCCACTAAAAATATATGTCGTTTTGTTATCTTCTGTATTTTCATTTACTTCATATAATCCGGCGCCATTAACTACTGCTGTGTTTAAAGGATGAGGAGTATTATCCTTTAATATCTTTTTAGCTAGTCCTGCTGATACTACTTCAACGTCTTCACTAGTAATAGTTTGTCCTACATCTTGAACAAAATTAACACTTATGCTTAACATCTCATCATCTAGTGTTGGCTGGTCAGTTACAGATGAATCAAACACTACATAGATTCCAAATGTCTTTGATTGTCCTTTGGCTAACTTATCACCTTTTTTGATACCAGTTACTTCTATTTTTATAGCATCATTTACTCCTTTTATGGCTTCTATTTCATTAATTATTGCATCTATTGTTCCTCTATTTGCTACTGTTACATCTAACTTTACTCCATCTCCTGGTGCTTTTAAGTCTAATCCAAATGTTAATGTTGTTCCACTTATTGTAGGCGTTGAAGTAATTGTTACTCCTGTTGTTCTCTCTATTATACTTACATTAGTAAATAATATATTCCAGTTGGACTCTATGTCTGCTGTTCCATTTATATTTAGTTTTTGACCAAGTACAGCATATCCTACTATCATTAAACATATTACTAAACACATTGCTATTATTATTATTCTCTTCTTATTCATTTTTTTCTATACCTGCTCTCCGTTATTATTCTATCTGTAATTATTATACCCCCCCCCCTAGGGTGTTTGCAAGGTTTTTATAATTACCTTTTATTATTTTCTACATTCTTCTTAATTATAAACCTTCTATATATAGTTCTTATATGGTAAATTTTGCCATATAAAAAGAATAGTTCATTTATTTTTACTATCCTTTATCTTGTCTAACTCTTCACTTATTTTATCTATAGAAGTCTTTAAATCTTCTATACTAGTATCTCTTTTTGTATTTGTTTCTAAAGTTGTTACTTGAGATGCATATGTCTGCATAACTAATCCTACTAATTGTAACCAGTTGCCAATACTATCTTGTTCATTAGGACTTAATTCATTTACTAAAATAAGTCCTATTACTAAAGCACTGCCAGTAAATGTATATGGATCTAATTCTATAGTTATTTTATTCATAATACCTCTATTTTAATTTATGCCTTAATTAAAAAATGGACATAAAAAAAGAAAGATTACTCTTTCTTAACTAAAGAACATTCTAATTACATCATTAAATGTTATATAAACTAGCAATAACATTAATAAGATAAATCCAATACTATGGAAAATATTCTCTACTTTAGGTTTTACTGGAGACCCTTTAATTTTTTCTATTACTAAGAAAAGTATTCTTCCTCCATCAAATGCTGGGAATGGAATTAGATTAATAAATCCAACGTTTAAACTTAATAATGCTAGTAATTGTAACATGCTTTCTAGTCCTGCACTTCTTGTTTGACCTACTATTGAATAGATTCCTACTGGACCAGATAAGTTATTCATACTTACAGTACCAGTAAATAATAACTTAAGAGTAATTCCCATTTGTTTAAATAATGCTCCTGTTTTTATGAATGCATATTTAATTGGTGCAAAGAAACCTTTTTCTTTTTCAGTTTTAAACTCTATACCAAACTTATAAGTAGTTACTTCATCAACTGTTTCTTTTTGAGGACTTATTTCATAATTAACTATTTCCCCATTTTCTTTTTTCATTTTAAAAGTCATAGCCTTACCAGGCTTAGTAACTGACATATATAATCTTACATCATCAATGGTTGTAATATGATTACCATTTACTTCAATAAACTTATCCCCTACTTCAATTCCTGCTTGCTCCATTGGATATCCAACAGTTAATTTTCCAACTACTGGTTCCATTTTAGGAGAACCAAAGAATAATGCACATAATAGTAATACTACAAATGCTAAGATAAAGTTATTACCTGCTCCAAAGAACATGATTAGAAATCTTTGCCAAATTGGCTTAGAATACATTTTCATATCTTTTGGGACTGTTTTATCATCATCAATTTCTTCGCCTGCTAATTGAACAAATCCCCCAATAGGAATTGCTCTTATGCAATATTCTGTTTCGTCCTTTTTATTTTTTCTTTTATGAGAAAATATTTTAGGACCCATTCCTATTGAAAATTCATATACATATACTCCAAACATTTTAGCAAATATAAAATGTCCGAACTCATGTATTAAGACAATTAAACCCAATATTAATATAAAATAAATTAATGTCATATTTCCTCCTATAAAACTGCTAAAAACAATATAAATCCTAGAACTATAAAGATAATACTATCTAATCTATCTAAGATACCACCATGTCCTGGTATTAAATTAGAGAAATCTTTAACTCCATAATATCTTTTAATTGCTGAGAATACTAAGTCTCCTAATTGACCAATTAAGGATAAACATAAAGTTACAAATACAATAATACCTATATCAAGTCCTGTATTTATTACTGTAGTATAGTAAATTGATCCTATTATTACTCCCATAATAGTTCCACCAATAAGACCTTCAATTGTTTTTTTAGGTGATATTAATGGTGCTAATGGATTTCTACCAATATATCTTCCTGTTATATATGCAAATGTATCTGTCATTGTTGCTATTAAGAATAAATATATAACATAGTTTAAGCTGAAGTTTCTTAATAATATTAATAAGTTAAAGCTTAGTCCAATAAATAGTACTGAACCCACTAAAAATAATGCATCATTCAAATTGTATTTTTTACTATCATTTATAAATACCATAGGTGCTAAGAAGACAAACATCATAATTGTCATTAATCTATAATCCATTAAGAAGTATAAATCTTTTGATTGATAATTATTTAGTGTCATAAAAGATACTAGGATATAGGCACATAATTCCACAAAGAATGGAAATTCTTTTTTAGTTTTTCTTATCTTAAGTAGTTCATAAAGTCCTAGTAATGCTATTAATAACATTAATAATGAATATGGTAATCCTCCTATTAGTAATAATGGAATAAATATTGCTAATAACACAGCTGCACTTATAACTCTTATTTTCATTTTAGTTTCCTCCAAATCTTCTATTTCTTTTTTGATACTCTTCTAATGCCATATCAAATTCTTTTTCTTTAAAGTCAGGAAATAATATGTTAGGAAAAGTCATTTCACTATATGCTAGTTGATATAACATAAAATTACTTATTCTTAATTCACCACTAGTTCTAATTAGTAAATCAATTGGTGGTAAATCATTATATAAGTATTTTGCAAAAGACTCCTTATTTAATGAATCTAAATCTAGATTTCCATTTTTATAATCTTCAGCTATTTTTTTACTAGCATCAATTATTTCTTCTT
Organism: uncultured Bacilli bacterium; assembly: GCA_934122395.1. GTDB lineage: Bacteria > Bacillota_I > Bacilli_A > RF39 > UBA660 > RGIG3091. The sequence continues at coordinate 359,985 of CAKOWQ010000001.1, forward strand.
GCCCTCCATAATTTAGGCAAATATTTAAAATGCCATTTTTATTATTTTCAGTTTCTTTTTCTAGATTTCTCATAGATTGAAGAACATCTTCTCGTAACGGAATTGTTCGCCCAGAAAATATTACTTTAATACCTTCTTTTTTTATTTTTTTATACCTTTTAGCAAACATTTCAATGAATAGATTCATTAAATAATCTACTTCTTCCTTACTTCTTTTAAAATTTTCTGTTGAAAAAGCAAAAACGCTCAATACTTTGACACCCTTTTTTAGGATATGTATACCAAGTTTCTCTAATGTTTTACTTCCTTCTAAATGTCCTAGGCTTCTACTAAGTCCTCTTTTGGTTGCCCATCTTCCATTACCATCCATAATGATTGCTACATGGCAAGGGATATTTAATTTATTCTCGTTCATAGTCACCCACCTTACATTATAATTATAATACACTAACTAAAAAGTAACAACAAAAAAAGAACCATTGGTTCCTAAAAACTGTCAATATTGATTTTTATTCTTTTATTATCTTTTAGATAACTACTAGCTTGCACAATAGTACGGATTGAATTAGCAACTTTTCCTGCTTTACCTATTACGCGTCCCATGTCACTCTCATCAATCATTACTTGAATAACCATAGTATCTTCATCGGAAGACTCAAATTCTTTAACACTTACTGCTTCTTTATTAATAGCAAGTGCTTTAACTAATTCTTCTGTTAATAAAACTAAATCCATAATTATTTTCCTTTTTTGTTATCAGCATATTTTTTCATGATACCTGCTTTACTAAATAAATTTCTAACAGTATCAGTAATTTCTGCTCCATTATCTAACCATTTTAAAGCAACTTCTTCATTAATTTTTACTTCTGCTGGATTAGTTAAAGGATTATATGTACCAACTAGTTCAAGATATTGACCATCTCTAGGTCTTCTAGAATCAGTAGCAACAATACGATATACAGGTTTCTTTTTAGCACCCATTCTTGTTAATCTAATTTTAACTGCCATGTTATCCCTCCATTCCAATTCGAATTCAGTTTAATTATATATTACTATTATATGTAATGTCAAGTATTTTTTGTTAACAGATAATAAAATTATAAAAAAAAGAAAACAGCTTTGTGCTGTTTTCTACTATTTTACTTTTTCTTGTAGTATTGCTAGTTTTTCTTCTTCCTCTTCTAATTTTTTACGATCTAAGTCAACAATATTCTTTGGTGCTTTATTAACATAGTTTTCATTACTTAGTAATTTTTTTCTACGGTTAATAGATTCTTCTAAAGATTTAATTTCATCTAATAACTTGCTGTTATCTTCTTCACTACCTTTGTAATAATAAGTAATATCTACTAGACTTGACTTGTAATTACTAGATAACATGTTGCTATAATCAGTAGTTATTAGTTGTTCTTCTTTTATTTTTAATTGAGATATGTAAATATTTTTATACTCATCATTAACATTTATTACTACATAGCAATCTTTAGTAATATTATTATTTGCTTTTAAGTTACGGATTGCTACTATATCTTTAATGATCTTTTCTTGTAACTCAGTAACATCTTTAAAGATTTCTTTTTTATCATACTTAGGATATTCACTAATCATAATAGAATCATATTCTTTTATTGGTAGCATTCCATATATTTCTTCTGTTACAAAAGGCATCATTGGGTGTAACATTAATAGAATATCTTTTAATACTTTTAATAGAACACTCTTAGTAGTATTGTTCATATTTATTTTAGCAAGTTCAATATACCAGTCACAGAAGTCATCCCATATAAATGAATATAAAATAGCACCTACATTATTAAAGTCATATCTATCCATATTTTTTCTAACATTTTTAATAGTTTCATTTAGTTTAGTTAGAATCCATTTATCACTGATAGATAAATCTTTTAATGTGTAATCTTCTTCTTTAAAGTCTTCAATATTCATTAGAACGAAACGTGATGCATTCCAAAGTTTATTGATGAAGTTCCAAGTTGATGCGACTTTTTCAGTATCAAACCTAATATCAGTACCCATTGCTGATGCAGTTGTTAGATAGAATCTTAAAGCATCTGTTCCATATTCTTCTATTAAATCCATAGGGTCTATTCCATTACCTAGACTCTTTGACATTTTACGTCCTTGTTTATCTCTTATCAATCCATGAATAATGCAATCTTTAAATGGACGAGTTTTCATTTGTTTTAGAGATGAGAAAGCCATTCTTGCTACCCAGAAGAAGATAATATCATATGCAGTTACTAAAGCATCAGTTGGAAAGTATCTTTCTAAATCTTCTGTTTTATCTGGCCAACCCAAAGTACTAAATGGCCATAAAGCTGATGAGAACCATGTATCTAGTACATCTTTATCTCTTACCCAGCCATCACCTTCTGGTTCAGTTAAGCCAACATATACTTCATCATTTCTGTACCAAGCAGGAATTCTATGTCCCCACCATAGTTGACGAGATATACACCAGTCATGACAGTTTTCCATCCAGTGATTTAATATTTTTTCAAAGTTTTTAGGGAAGAAGTTAATTTTCCTATCAGCATCTTTTTGACACTCTAATAAGTCATTAGCCATATCTTCCATCTTAACAAACCATTGTTTTGATAAGTATGGTTCTACTACAGCATCAGTTCTTTCTGAGTGACCAACACTGTGAGTCATTTCTTCTATCTTAATTAATAAATCTTTTTCTTTTAAATCCTCAACTAGTTTTTCACGGCATTCTTCTCTAGTCATACCTTTATAAATGCCAGCATTTTCATTCATAGTAGCATCTTCATTCATAACTACAATTCTCTCTAAGTTATGACGTTCTCCTACTTCAAAGTCGTTAGGGTCATGTGCTGGAGTAATTTTAACTACACCTGTTCCAAAAGTAGGGTCAGCATGAATATCTCCGACGATTGGTATTTTTTTATTAACAATAGGAAGTATTACATTTTTACCAATTAAGTCTTTATATCTTTCATCACTAGGATTTACTGCTACTGCGGTATCACCAAATAAAGTTTCAGGTCTTGTTGTTGCTACTTCTAAATAATCGTTACTATCTTCTATAAAGTATTTTAAATGATAAAAGGCACCTTTATCATCTTTATAAATAACTTCTTCATTAGATAGTGCAGTTTTAGCAATAGGATCCCAGTTTATTATTTTTTCTCCACGATATATTAATCCTTCTTCATATAATTTAACAAATACTGTATTAACAGCTTTATTTAATCCTTCATCAAGAGTAAATCTTTCTTTTGAATAATCAACACTAAGTCCTAATTTAGCCCATTGTTTATGAATATTATCTTTATGTTCATAAGTCCAGTCCCAACAAGCATCTAAGAATTTTTCTCTACCTAATTCATATTTATCGATACCTTGTTTTTTTAGTTTTGCAACAACTTTAGCTTCAGTTGCAATAGCTGCATGGTCCATTCCTGGTAACCATAATGTATCATAGCCATCCATTCTTTTATAACGAATTATAACATCTTGAATAGCTCCGTTTAAGGCATGTCCTAAATGTAAGTTTCCAGTTACATTTGGAGGTGGAATAACGACACAGAAAGGTTTTCTTGCTAAGTCATTTCCTGATTTAAAATATCCTTTTTCTTTCCAATTATCATATTTATTTAATTCAACTTGTTTATGATCATATTTTTTTTCTAACATATTACACCTCAAATTTATTTAATAATCTTTCTTTTATTTTGTTAAATATTTCTCTATTTTCATCTGATACTTCTATAGTAGCAAGTAATTCATGATAGTACCCTAACTCTTTTAATAGGATAAAACTTTCTTTAAAGTTAAAGTCAAAGATAAATGCTAGGACACATAAAATAGAATCACTTTTATTTTTTATGTCTGTTAAAGATACAGATTTTTCTTCTTTAATACACTCTAAAACTGTGGTACTTGGTGGTAAGATAAATTCGTTTTTATAATCTGTTTTTCGGACTCGGAAAATATCCATTTTATCAGCATCTCTTATGATGTTTACAAATACTTTTTCTTTTTCGGTAACGTCATCTAATATTTTTAATTTATTATGATTTCTTACGGCTTTTCTAATTATTTCATCGTAAGTATCTTCTTTTATAAAACTTCTAATTAATCCTTCATCAAATAATAATTTGACACCATTTTCAGCATGGTCCATTTCTTTATCTTTAAAAGTATTGGTTACTGCTACTTGTTCAAATCTACCTATATCATGTAAGTAACCAATTAGTTTTGCTAAGTCTTTGTCCTCATCATTAAGTCCTAACCTACTTGCTAGATTATATGATATTTTGGCAACTTCTAAAGTATGAAAGTATTTTAATCTTATTTTTTCATTATCCCAATCAAATTTAGATACGTACTCTTTAAATGTTTCTTCTATTTTCTCAAAGTCCATATTTCCTCCAATAAAAAAGTCCTTATATAAATATATATAAGGACGAAATTTCGCGGTACCACCCTACTTCATATCAAATGATATGCTCTTAAATATTTAACGCATACATACGAGAACATCTACTATTATTTCAATATTCTAACTCCCTAGCTACCTTCAGTAATAATAATTAATAGCTTCCACCAACGCTATCTCTCTATAAAATAATTAGCTACTTACTCCTCTAGTTCAAAGTTTTATGTATATGATTATAGTTCAAAAATATGTTTTTGTAAATACTAACTTAATTTTAATACAAATGGGTCATCGTTAGTACCAGAACCACTTTTTATAATAACGTTACTTTTTAAGTACATCACAGGTTTTATACTAACCATATCAGTAAGTTTATCACTGTATCTTGTATTTATAGAATTAACTGAATTTCCACCATAAACAGTGTTTATAGTATATTTCCCAGTTGTGCTTGATGCATTAATTGTCCAAAACTCTTTTGATGGTGTTCCGTTATTAGAAGTATATAAATCTCCTAAAGTAGGAAGGCCTACTGCTGATGTTATATAATTTTCATTACAATTATTACTAAATTCCATAGGATATGTAATAGCTTTTTCACACCAAGAACCATTTTCTTCTATTAATGATTTATCTGTTCCTAGACTTGTTTCATACCAAGATCTTAAGCTATCCTTAATATTAGAAAGTGAAAATTTATAATATCCAGTTTGAACATTAGCATTGAATGGTTTAGCATCTAAGAATCCTTCAGTCATGATTATTTTAGTTAAGTTATTTTCAGTTCTTACTATACGATATTTAACATTATTTATTTTTACATATTCACCACTATATCTAGTATTTATTTTAGTTCCTTCTTTGATATCAGTACTATTACCTTCTAGTATATAAGGATGATCTTTTGATCCATCACCTGCTATTACATAATTTTCTAGTTTTAAAGTTATTGCTGGTCTTATTGCATAATAATCATAATAATTGTATACGGTTTTTCTAACTGTTGTATCAAGACTTCTATTTTTAGCTGTTATATATATAAAGTTACCATCATTACCATAATTAGATAATAACCAGAAATAATTATCTCTAAAATAACTAGGTATTTGATTAGCTTCATATGAATTTAAAAGTCCAACTTTTCTAGTTACTGTCTCAGCTTTCATTGTCTCTTGACTTGGCATAATAGTAGGACTAGTATCCCATACTGCATCTTTTAAATATTTATCATATTCTTTTAAGCTAGGTAAGAATACGTTTTGTAAATACTTATCTATTAAGCTATTTTCATATTTAATAGTACTATTATTATTTCTTGGAAAAACAGTAATTATATCATTACATATTAATTTGATATAACCATCACTTTCATTATAATTAACTATTCTCCATAGTTTACCTGAATACCATACATAGTTATCAGCATTAGTATTTCCCATTACATAAACATCATTTGATGCTTGTCCTAAGGGCTTTTTACAATTTGAAGTATTTTTACTACACCAATTAGCAACTAATTTATCTTTTAATCCATCATCGTCTTTAGGTTTATATGCTAAGCATGTACTAGATGAATCAATCTCATCTTTTTCAAAAGTTACTTTATCATTTTCATCTTTACAAGTTAAATTAACATCAACACTTAAATTTCCTTTTTTGTTATTAAGTCTTACTTTACCAGTACATGTTACTTTATCATCATCAAACTTTTTCACATATTCCATCTGTATTAGTTTTTCTAGAGTAACTTCAAGGCATCCACTATCTAGACTAGTTCCTAATTCATCTTCTTCTTTGTCAGAAAATACTGTAGCACCTGCTTTAATAACTTTTAAGTAATTATTATATTCTTTGACATTATTATTTGTTAATAATTTAGATACTGCAGGTATAACAACTATTAAGATAAGTCCTATTATTATTAATACTGCTAACATTTCGATAAGAGAAAATCCTTTTCTATTTTTCAAGATATCACCCCTATTTTACATTAGTAATTATATCATCAGTTATCAATTGGTGCAATAAAACTAAATCTTTTTTTATTCAAAAGAATAAACTATATTAGGTGAATTATATGTTTCAAGGAAAAGGTCATGGATTCTTTTGTATGTGTGATGTATGCAAAGCAAAAAGAAGAGCTAGTCTTCTTTACTCTTCTTGTTTATTAGGATTAGTCATTGTTATTTTTTATCAATCATTATTACTTATATTTGTTACAAGTAAAATAAATGCCATCATATTATTTATGGAATTAGTTTTTCTGACTTGTGGAATTATTCGTATGATATTTTGATACAAAATCATTAGTTATCATTAAATAATTAGTTAAATCATAAACGTTTTTAGTATTAATAATTTCTTTAAACGATAGATCTATTTTATCTGGTACTAGTAATAATGCAAATAAAAGATAAATTTCTTCTTCAAATAATGGGTATTTAGTATTATATATTTCAAACAATGAAAAGAAGTCAACTTTATCATAAACATTTTTATACAATGACAAGATATCGTATATAGGAGATGCTCTACAGGCTTTATTCCAACTAATTAAATATACACCATCATCTTTTATTAAGTGATCCAACTCTAAATTATTGTGACAAGTTGCTACACGATAATTATTTTTTTCTTTAGCTTTCTTATACCATTTATCAATAAAATATTTAGAACTATCTATACTATGATATATAACTGTACTATTTCTTAGTAATAAGTACTTACTAGGTGATGGATATAATTCTTCTTCTATTATCATTTTTAGGTTATCGTAATAATTAGAAATATATATTAATTTATCATTTATGTCTTCATATATTTTTTGTAATAAATCTTGATCTGTTATCTTATAAGATGTGGTTTTGTTATGTAATAAAGTGATTATATAAATAATATCTAAGGCTTTTTCTTCATCTGTTAGGTTGATATTATCTACATAAGGATACATTTCATAATCATCATTACATCTGTAAATGTTTACAAAATTATTAAAATTTTTACTTCTTAAATATTGAAATAAATAATCATTGTTATGGTTTCTTTTTTTTATAACATATTTTCCATTATTGGTTTCAATAATTTTTACGTTTTTAAAAATAGAATACTTATTTATTTTTAAATCATTCATTGCTATTAGGAATAATTAATTTAGTACCTATTCTAATATCTGATAAATCATTATATTCAGCTAATGTATCTCTAGTAGTTTTATATTTGTTAATAACAGCATCTAGGCTGTCACCTTCTCTTATAATATATACACAATATGTAGCAAAGGTTTCTTCTGTGTCTTTAAATGCTGAAAATATAGATGGGATATCATCACTTTTTGAAGTCGGTAATTCTTCCATTTCTTCTTTTATATCTTTTGTATTATGGTTATTATTATCACTAACTACATCTTCTTTATTAGATGGTACTTCCAATAGACTACTAGTACTTGTATCTAAGAATAAATCTTCAGTTATATTTTCATTTGTAGAAATGCGTGTTTCTTCTTTCTTTTCTTCTTGTGGTTTTTCTTCTTCGAATTCATCATAGCTTGAAATTACTTCTTCTTGTTTTTTTAGTTCTAAATTATCTAGACATAAATCAATATTTAATAATAATTTTTCTTCATCAACAACTTCATAGATAAAATCGTCTATTTCTAAAGTAAGTTCTTTAGTATCGTATTTATCATCTATTGTTATTTCAATAGGAATTTTGTAACTGAAGTCTTCATCTAATTGACTTGCCTCAGTCATTTTATAAGAACCTGATACTATAAAATCCCCACTAATTGTTTCTTCATCTTTTAATGATAATGTGTGTTCTAATGAGATACTAGTGATTTTGCTAATCATTGTTTTAAATACAATTTCCTTTTTAAAAGGTATTATTTGTTTCATAAAATCCTTCCTTCCTATTGAAATATATGTAAAAAAGATATTTTTATACAAAAAAGTTCTAGAAACTTCTAGAACTTCCTCCACCACCAGATGAGCCTCCACCGCCAGAGAATCCACCTGATGAACTGCTACTACCTCCAAAACCACCAAATGATGAATAACCACGATAATGCCTTCCACCACGACCACTTTTACCGCCAAATTTAATTGTTAGATATATAATTAATATCCAAAATCCTAGTTGTATAGCCAATACTATTATAATCCCTACTATATCATCCTCTTCTTCAACTGGAGAATCAATTTTTTCATCTAGATTATAATAATTAGCTATTTCCTTGTAAAAAGCTTTATAGCCATTAAGCATTCCTTCATCAAAATTATCATCTTTAAAGTATGGAATCATATAACTGTCTTGAAATCTACCTGTTTTACCATCTGGTAAAACACCTTCTAATCCATAACCAACTTCTACTCTTACTTTTCTATCTTCTAGTGATAATAAGATTAAAAGTCCACTGTTTTCTTTTGCATCACCAATTCCAAATTTTCTAAATAATTCTGTTGCATATTCTTCTAGTGAATCACCGTTTAAACTTGGAATAGTTACTACTACTATTTGTGCTTTAGTTTTATCATTTAGGTTCTTACTATGTTCAAATATATACTCTTCAGTATCACTACTTAATATATTAGCATAATCATTAACGTAAAACTTATCAGTTGGGCTAACAACTGCAAATGTATTTAGTGGGCACAATAGAAGTAAAATACTTACTAAAAAATAAATGTATTTTTTCATATTAGAATTCTACTTTTGGTACTTCTGTTTTAGATGGTTCTACTTCAAAATAGTCTTTTTCACTAAATCCAAACATTCCTGCAATTAAGTTTGTTGGGAATTTTTTTACTTTAGAATTGTATGCTTTAACGGCATTATTATAATCACGTCTCGCAGTTGCAATTCTATTTTCTGTACCTGCTAATTCATCACTTAATTGAATAAAGTTTTGATTAGCTTTTAAGTCCGGATAGTTTTCTACAATTACCATTAATGCATTTAATGCACTAGTTAGTTCGTTGTTAGCTTCTCCCTTTTCTTCGATTGTTTTAGCTTGTAATAAGTTTTCTCTTGCTTTAGTAACACTATCAATTGCTGCTTGTTCATGAGATGCATATCCTTTTACTGTACTAACTAAATTAGGAATTAAATCAGCTCTTCTTTCTAACGTTACTGATACATTAGAAAATTCACTGTTAACATTTTCCTCTAATGTAACGATTGAATTATAACTTCCTCCTAATGCTAATGCTATCACAATAATTACTGCTACAATTACAAGTAACAATGTATTTCCCTTTTTCATTTTTTCACCTTCCTATGATATTATTTTAACATATTTATAAAAAATAAAAAGAGTATTTCTACTCCTTTTGAGATTTAACTCCAATTATTATTCCGTTTTCATCAAACTCGTATTCGATGTCTGGAACGTTTGGTTCTTCACTTGATGATATTTGATCTTCAACTGAGACTGAAGATGCTGGCCTTTCTTCAATAAGTTTAGTAGCAACTATTCGTACATAATTTCTATTAAAGATGCATCTTGTCCTAGCTTCTCTACATAATCGTCGCCTAACTTTATTTTTAACTTTTCGAATTTATTTATAAATTCATTTGATGGCAATAAAAACAAATCTAATGATGAAAGGAATAAATCTTTTGCGTAATATATTCCGTTTTTTTCCAAATACCTCATAATTTTAATCAAATTATCAGCATCTAGTTCATTAATCATTTCAATATCAAAGTTTTCGATTAATATTTTTTTATCTAATTCATCCAACATGGTTATTTGTAACTCCCTTCTTTTTCTAAGTCTTTTTTTTCGTACGGATATTTCCTAATTAATTCTTTTAAATCAACACCATATTTCTTTTTCATAACCGCTGGCTGATAGCTAAATATTGGATTAAGTTTATCATTTGTAACAAGAGGAATATTATTATCCTCTAAATAACTAATTAAAGCATAATCTTGTGAAGGAGATTTCATTAAAAAATTTGATGACAAATAACGATCAATTTCATGCTCTTCTGCAATTCTTATTAATTCCGGAATTTTCTTTAGCATTCTTTTGCTTTGTGATATTATTGTTGATGATAATAAAGAGGAAAATCTTGGATCTTGCCAATAGGATTGTGCTAACAATGACGAAATATCTTCTAACTTAGCATAGGCTAATACTTGGGATGTAAATAAGTTCGGATGAGTTTTAAATACGTCACTTTCTATTATTCTTTCTATTTCTTCTAATTTAGCATAGGCTAATACTTGGGACGTAAATAGTTCAGGATAACTTTTGAAAGATTCACTTTCTATTATTCTTTCTATTTCTTCTAATTTAGCATGGGCTAATACTTGGGATGTAAATAGTTCTGGGTGATTTTTAAATGCATCACTTTCTATTATTTTCTCTATTTCTTCTAAATTACCTTGAGCCAATGTTGTTGATGTAAATAATTCTGGGTGGTTTTTAAATGCATCGCTTTCTATTATTTTCTCTATCTCTTCTAAATTACCGTGAGCTAATGTTGTAGCTGCAAATAAATTTGGATACTTTTTGAATGTTTCACTTTCTATTATTCTCTCTACTTTCTCAAATGTAGCACAAGCTAATACTTGGGATGTAAATAATTCTGGATGACTTTTGAATGCATCACTTTCTATTATTTTCTCTATTTCTTCTAAGTTACCACGGACTAGTGTTTCTGATGTAAATAGTTCTGGGTGATTTTTAAATGCGTCACTTTCTATTATTTTCTCTATTTCTTCTAAATTACCTTGAGCCAATGTTGTTGATGTAAATAATTCTGGGTGGTTTTTAAATGCATCGCTTTCTATTATTTTCTCTATCTCTTCTAAATTACCGTGAGCTAATGTTGTAGCTGCAAATAAATTTGGATACTTTTTGAATGTTTCACTTTCTATTATTCTCTCTACTTTCTCAAATGTAGCACAAGCTAATACTTGGGATGTAAATAGTTCAGGATAACTTTTGAAGGCATCACTTTCTATTATTCTTTCTATTTCTTCTAAATTACTTTGGGCCAATGTTGTTGATGTAAATAATTCAGGATGGCTTTTGAAGGCATCACTTTCTATTATTTTCTCTATCTCTTCTAAATTACCGTGAGCTAATACTTGGGATGTAAATAATTCTGGGTGATTTTTAAACGCATCGCTTTCTATTATTTTCTCTATTTCTTTTAAATTACCATGGGCTAGGGTTGTTGATGTAAATAATTCTGGATGACTTTTGAATGCTTCGCTTTCTATTATTTCCTCTATCTCTTTTAAATTACCATGGGCTAATACTTGGGATGTAAACAATTCTGGATGAGCTTTAAATACCTCGCTATTTATTATTTCCTCTATCTCTTTTAAATTACCACGGGCTAATACTTGAGATGTAAACAATTCTGGATGACTTTTGAATGCTTCGCTTTCTATTATTTCCTCTATCTCTTTTAAATTACCATAGGCTAATGTTGTCGATGTAAATAGCTCAGGATGACTTTTAAATGCTTCGCTTTCTATTATTTTTTCTATCTTTTCTAAATTACCATGGGCTAATGTTGTCGATGTAAATAGCTCAGGATGAGCTTTAAATACTTCACTATTTATTATTCGTTTCACCTCTTCTAAACTTTGAAAACCGAAGTCAATTGTGCTTGCTATAGATAAATTACCTTCCTTATTGTGAAAAGGTATATTTAAGTTTTCCACATTTTGAATTGCTTCTACGGAAGTAGCTAAAATTGATGTAATTTTATTTAGAACGTCTTTTCCATAATTATCACAAACATATTTGTATGTTTCTTTCAATTGTTTAGGGTTAGTACTCAAAACATGTAAACACGATTCAATATTTTCAAAATCGATTCCATGCTCTTCTATAAAAGCAACATTTCCTTTAATAGAGTTAACATTTCTATATAAAACACTTGGACACTTTTCTATATTGCTTACGGATATATGTAATGTGTTTGTTAAATAATCCAAAATAGCATCTATTTCTTGATATTCACCTAATGTTAAAATATTGTTATTTTTGTTAACTAAATCTTCGAAATTTATATTATATTTTTTGCACAATTGAGATAAAGTGTATTCTCCTATCATAATGCCACCTCTTATTTAAGATAATCTTACCAAAATAAAAGAAAAAAATAAATAATTTAAGTCTTATTTTATAATATTTTTACTTATAAACTTTAAAATTTTGTACTACAACATTATTGATATCTAGATATATTTAAAAGAATTCCAATACTAGCCATGCTTATTAACAAACTACTTCCGCCATAACTTAAAAACGGAAGAGTTACTCCTGTTACTGGAATTAAGCCTACTACTACCATTAGATTCATAACTGCTTGGATCAATATTTGAAAGGTCATACCAAATGCTAAATACTTACCAAAAGAATCGCTGCATCTTAGTGATATTCTCATTCCTCTATACAAAATAAATACAAATAAAGATGCTACTATAATGATTCCTAAAATACCAAATTCCTCACTGATAATAGAAAAAATAAAATCAGTTTGTGGTTCTGGTAAATAAAAATGTTTCTGTCTGGAATTTAAAAATCCCATCCCTAACAAGCCCCCTGGTCCTATCGCATACAAAGATTGAATAATTTGAAATCCTGTTCCTAAAGGATCATTCCAAGGATTAATAAATGATGTAATTCTATCCATTCTATAAGGAGCAATTAATATTAAAACTATTATGCCTACTACTCCTATAGCACCTAATCCAAAGAAAAACTTCATATTAACTCCGGCTACAAAAAGCATAGCAATAATACTTACTACAATAATCATTCCAGTTCCAAAGTCTGGTTGCAACATAATTAACCCAAACACTAAAAATAATACTCCTAAGATAGGAAATACTCCTTTAGTAAGATTTTTAATAAATTTATTAGATTTCGATAAATATTTACTAGTTAACATAATAAGCCCTAGTTTAGCAAACTCACTTGGTTGTATTCCAAAAGAACCAATTCCAAACCAGCTTCTACTACCATTCCTTATTTTACCTATCCCAGGGATTAATACTAATATTAAAAGAATGATACAAATAATAAATATAGGTAAGTCCTTTTTTTCATATATTTTATAATCTATCTTACTAATTAATATCATTAAAAAAGTTCCAATTATAATAAATAGCCCCTGCTGTTTTACATATTTAAATGCATCATTAAATTTATACTCTGCCCATATATAAGACGATGAATATATCATTACAAGGCCAAAAAGAATAAGTGCCATTACAGCAAAAAAAAGATATATATCGATGTTTTTTTTCAATAAAATCACCTTTATATATCTTATAACCAAACTCCGAAGAATATTCCAGCCATAGTAAGAATTAATCCAACTACCCAGAATAATTTAACTATATCTTGTTCACTCCATCCTAGTTTTTCAAAATGATGATGAAGCGGTGTCATTAAGAATAATTTTTTCTTAAATGTAAATAACCAAAATACTTGTAAGATGACACTTAATGTTTCTATTACAAACACGCTAGCAACTACAAGTAGCGTTACTTCTCTATGAGTTAAAATAGCAACTGCACCCATAACAGCACCAAGTGCTAATGAACCAGTATCACCCATAAATACTTTAGCAGGATAAGTATTATAAATTAGGAATCCAAATAAGGCTCCTGTTAATACAAAAGTAAATATTCCTATTTCTTCAAAACCTACCATCAAAGAAATCAAACTAAATGCAATGAATGCTATAGCAGAAAGTCCACCTGCTAAGCCATCTAATCCATCAGTTAGGTTAACTGCATTACTAGCTCCAACTAATATAAATAATAAGAACACTCCATAGAACCAAGACATTTCAATATGTATACCTAAGGTTGATACAATTAAAGCTGTCCGTCCTCCATTTTTCATATATAAATAGAAGAAACCTAATGCAATTAAAACTTGCAAAAGTAGTTTTTGAACAGTGGTTAATCCTTCATTATTCTTCTTTTTTAAACTTAAATAATCATCTAAAAAACCTATAAAAGCATACCCTGCAAATACTAATAAAATAATTCCTAGATTAGTCGTAAATTCTATTTTTTTTGTTACTATTAAAAACAAAGTAGCTAAAAGTGTTGGAATGATAAAAATTAAGCCCCCCATAGTAGGAGTTCCTTCTTTTTTCTTATGATTATCTCCTACAAATATACTAATTCGTTGACCAACTTTCATTTTTCTTAAGATAGGTATTAATATTAATCCTAATATTACTGCTCCTAAAAATCCTATCATTATAGCAAAAACTGCTTTTGTTAATAATAACATTCCAGTCATAATTATCACTCCAAATCCGTACTTATCATTATACTATAAATATAATATCTTTTGTTTATAAAATTTGATATTAGACAATTAGTTTACATATAAAGTATATATTAAACTTTTATCTTTCTTTATAAATATATTCAATTTTTTTCCATTAATAACCTTTTGTATTCACATATTGCTATTAGCATTTCTATTGCTACTATTTCGTTTATTGGATTATCTTTAATACTACCTATTAATAAATCCTCTACTTCGTTAAGTGGCACATACAACAACTTAAAATTACCAACTTGTTCTTCTTTTGTGTAGCTAGTATTTTCAATATTATATTTCTCATCCAAATTAATGAAAAAGTAATAAATTATTGATAAACGATTTTCGCGTGCATTATGATAATTTTTTATATATTGTTCAATCTTGAAATACGGTTCTAAATTACTTGTATCAGTAACAATACCAGTTTCTTCTATTATTTCACGTTTTAAGCATTCAGTAATAGTCTCATTCTTTTCTAAATGTCCACCAGGAAACTGATAAGTTCCATAAGAATACCCTAGTAGTATTTCATTTTTTGAATTAATTATTAACACTTTTACTCTAGTTACTGTGCTAGTTATATCTTCTAATTTTAAATTATCTTTATTATAGATATACTTTCTCATTAATTACTTTCTCTTTTCTTTATCATTATTTTTAGTCTTTCTTTAAGATCATTACTGTTGGTACGCCATCTACCATTTAACATAGAATCTAATCGTTCCGGAGTAGTCCTAATAATTCCTAATTTATTTCTATAAACATAACATTTTGGATTATCACCATCAAATACATAACAAGATATTAATCCAGGATCTTCTTCGTTATTATATGATAAATTATAAATTCTAAGTCTTGAGTTTTCTTCATCACTTAGGACATTAAGTAGCACATCTTCAACATATCTTTTAGCTTCACAATCACCAGCAAAACTTTTTAACATTTCACTTCTTATGTAATCCATCTTTAGTTCTAATAAAAGATCTTTATTAGAAACATTAGTTGCTGTTATGCGCTCAAAATAAGTTCTTGTACTTCTAATTTTATCATCGAATATGTTGTCCTCATTTTTTATATCTAACTCTTTATCCATAATAACACAGTCAGATAAAGGAATAATTTCACAATCACAATTAGGTAATGAATTGTATCCAAAATTTTTAGTTTGCATATTAGCTTGAATACGATATAAATCAAGTGTTAAATCTAAAAGATAATTATCTTTACCATCAATAACTAATTTAACCGCTTCATGATGTTCTCTAGTTCTTTTATTAGGTAAATCTCTTACAACTACTTCAGCGAAAGCACCACTAACAATTCCAGAATTAATTACAAAAGCTAAGATTTGTGATATTTGATAGCAGGTTTGATATCTAGATATAGGATGTGAAAAATCAATTTTTCTTTTTGCTATTTCACTATCAATCATAATTCTGTAATCATATGAAAAGAGTTCTCCCAATTTCATATATAACCATCTTACTTTATATAAGGTTGGTACATCATCGGGGATATTTAGCATTATTAAATCTATAGCACTTGATACATCTTCGTTAATTTTCATAACTATCACCAAATTCATTATATCAAATTTTAATTAAAAATAAAGATTAATCACCTAATAGAAGGCGAACTTTTGAAGTTGATATTATTTTTTCACCAGCGTTTGGGGATTGTTCTATTACTTTATTACCAGTACCAGAATATTCTACTTCCAACGGATAAAGAGCTCTAGTAGCTTCTTTTGCTGTTTTACCAATGACATTAGGTACTACATAATATATTGGATCATCCCATTGTTTTACTTTTTCTATAGCACCCTCTTGTTTTTCTATATCTAAAGCATCAATAATATCTAGTAGTACTCTTCTTGCTATAGGTGCTGTTGTATAACTAGATAGTAAGGCTGTGTTTTTAGGATTATCTATTGCTACATATAAAACGGCTTTAGGATCATTACTTGGTACCACTGCCATAAATGACATAATGTAATTATTAACTAAGTATTTACCATTTTCTACTTTTTGAGCAGTTCCTGTTTTACCACCTATTCTATATCCATCAATAAAGGCATATCTACCGCCACCACGCGCTACTACACTTTCTAGTGCATAACGCATTTTATCACTTGTTTCTTTACTAATTGTCTTTCTAACTAAAGTTTTATCTATACTTTTTATTACTGTATCAGTCTCTGGCTCCAAGAAATTTTTTACAACATATGGTTTATATAAATTTCCACCATTAACTACTGCTGATACTGCTGTTACTTGTTGAATCGGAGTTACACTTACTCCTTGACCAAAAGCAGTAGTTGCAAGTTCTAGTTCACCTACTTTATCAAGTGAAAAAACAATACCTTTACCTTCTCCATTTAAGTCAATTCCTGTTTTAGAACCAAATCCAAATAAATCTATATAAGAAAATAACTTTTCCTTTCCTAATAATTGGCCCATTTTAACAAAACCTGGGTTGCAAGAGTTTTCTAATACCTGTAAAAATGTTTGGTGGCCATGTCCTCCTGCTTTCCAGCAACCAATTCTTGCACCACCTATATGAACGGATCCTGAATCAAAAAAAGTGTCTTTTTCTAAATCTATTACTCCTTCTTCAATAGCTGCTGATGTAGTAATTATTTTAAAAGTAGAACCTGGTTCATATGAAGCCCATATAGGCAAATTTCTACTTAATACTTCCATAGAATAATTACTATAATTATTAGAATCATATGTAGGTCTACTACTCATTCCTAGTATTTCCCCTGTATTAGGGTCCATTACTACGGCTAGTGCCATATCTGGATTAAACATATCTACAACATTACTTAGTTCTCGCTCTAGGGATTTTTGAATGTTATAATCTATGGTTAATTGAATATCAATTCCTGATTGTGGTTGTTCATATATTTCAGATATATTAAGGTTATTTCCTTTAGCATCCGAAAAATACTTAATCGCACCATTTTCTCCAGTTAAGTATTTATCATATTCAAGTTCAAGGCCAGATAACCCTTGATTATCAATTCCTACATAACCTAGAACATGAGAAAGACTACTTCCATATGGATAATATCTTTTGGATTCTTTTACTAAATAAACTCCATCTAACTTTAAGTTTGCTATTTTATCTGCTACTTCATAAGACAATTGCCTACCTTCTGGGTGAACACGTTCAATGGAAGTTTCTTTATACACATGTTTATCCATTTCTTTTTTAGACACATTAAGAATTTTCGCTAAAAGAGTTGAAGTTTTTTCTTTGTCATATATTTGATTAGGAATAAGTACTAAGCTGGTGGTTGTAATATTATCCGCTAATACTGCTCCATTTCTATCTAATATTCTTCCTCTATCTGCTGCTATTGGAAGTTCTCTACTCCATAAATCACTTGCTAATGTATTAAGTTTACTATAGTTTATTAACTGAACGTAAGCAACTTTAAAAATAATTACTACAAACATGGTAATTACAAGTAATAATACTATTCTTATTCTTTTATCTATACTTTTAAAAAACATATTCTTCACCTATTAATTTATATGTGAAAAATATGCTTTTATTTTATTATTTACTTATTCATTTAAAGAGTATAAAAAAACAATAGATGTTTTTTCATAATTCTACTGTCATAATATCCTTAGTATTTTTAAATTTATTTTTTTGGTATAAACTAATGGCTTTTTTATTTTCATTACACACTTTTAATTCTATATATTTTACATTTTTTAATTTTACCCACTCTTTAAAGACTTCAATTAACATAGTAGCTATACCGTTATTTCGATATTCTTCTTCTACAAACATTGCTTCTAATTGTGCTATAGGATTAATGTATGCATCACTATTTTCCTTGATATAACCGTATAAATATCCAACTATTTTATTTTCACATTCAGCAACAAGTATACAATTACTATCACTCAAGATTAAATTCTCATATAAATATGTAACAACACAATTTTCATTTATATTCACATCATATTTTTTTTCATCTTGTATTAACTTAGTAAGAAAAGAGTTTAGTATTTTAGAATCACTTTGTGATGCTTTTCTTATTTTTATCTTCATAAATTCTTCCCCTTTGTACAAATAATAATGTACTTCCTATTACCAATAGTACAATTCCTAAAATTAATGCAAATACAAAATCTGTATTAAATATGTTTTTACAAGTAGGAATGGGTCCATCTGCTCCGTTTACAATTTTAAAAAAGTTTCCACAAACTAATTTTCCAAGTAAAGAAAATATTAAGAATATTCCTGTATTTATACATCCTAAAACTATTAAGATAATGGATATTATTTTCCTATGTATCTTCATTTCTTACAAAATATCCTTAAGTCTAGTTTTTCCATTCTTGGTGTGAGATCTCGTTTTGCTTCTTTCACTAAATTCATTACTTTATAAGGATCTTCAATTGATTCAAAATTTATAAGAGGCATATTTTCAGGGTTTGGATTCATCATTAAATCTTTTATGACTGATAATGATGAAATATCATTTTGACTTTTCTCATCTGCAACAACTCCCATATATACGTCTCCAAAATTATCTTTAACATTATTACAATGAATGTCATCATAATATGCTAAATAACCAAAAACTAATTTATTCTTTTTTGCTTCATATTTCATTGCCCTTATATTTGTCAAGCAATAGAAATCATCTGCAACTTGTTTTTTCTTTAATACTAAATTATATAATAGTCCATAAATACCAAACCCTAAAAATGCTGTTGCAGTTAAGAATATAATTATGAAAGTTAAATTAACTCCATTTGCTCCATCTCCTGTTTTAGTAACAACACTCCATATTAAGGCTACTTGTATAAACAATGCAAAACAAATCAAAAATAGGATTCCACCTAAGCTTTTGCTACCCTTCCCAGGCACTGGTTGTCCTTGATATAAGATTTTTTCATTTGCTAACAAATGACTTGAAAAGTTATACATCTTTCACATCTCCTATTAAACAATATACACGAATTAATTATCTCCAATTTGCTCTATCAATTTGAAGTATGTTTCTCTTATTTCTGCTTTATCTTGTGAAGAAGTGTTACGTATTGTTAACGTCAATTGGTAACCACTATCCATTGAAAAAAGCAAACTTGTACTTGTTTCTTTATATTCAATTGCAGATGATGAAATATTGGCATATGGGAAGAAATGTATTTTTTTAGTTCCTCCAAATAATCCTTTTTGAACAAAAATGATTATTTTTCTATCAGTTAATAACAGTTTTTTCCTAAATGATGAATAACTACACCAAATTACCTCATCCTTTTCTACATAGTCAAATACAAATGCTGGTAACTCTTTTACACTTATCTTTTTAGTAAAATTACAATATGCTAGTTCTTTATATTTAATATAAGACATGATTTTCACCTTCTATATTATTACTAAACTAAGTTTATCATAGAAGAATTGCAAACAAAAGAAAAAAGTTAAGAATTGACATCTTAACTTTACAAATATTTTTATTTTACTACGTTAACATTTTCTTCAGTACTAGAAGTAACTGTTAAAGTATTTGAATATAAGTCTCCTACCCAGAAAACGTTTTCTTTCTTTTGAGTAGAATTCCATGTTAATCCATCTGTATATAAATCTACATCTTTTGCAACGCAATTAATTACGTTAACCCTAACCATACCTAATCCAAATAGAGAGCCAGATGTAGCGTTTTCTCCACCTACAAAAGTGTTTTCAACAGTACAATCCTTAAATGTTTGAGCATTGGTTTCAGCAAATCCTAAGATTCCACCTGATTGCCAATTGTTCTCTACTCTACTATTTTTAACTGTTATATTTTCAAATGTAGTTTTTACATAGTTTTTACCCATTACTACACCAGCATAAGTTTGATTAGCTTTTTTAGTTTTAACAAATGCATTATCAAATACTAAGTTTTTAATAGTAACTGAACTTGCATTATAACTAATGAACCCAGCTGCATTAAGTGTTTCATCATTAACAGTCATGTTTTTAATACTATGACCTTGTCCATCGATTACAGTACCATCTAATACACCAGACCAAGCATTAATTGGAGTCCAGTTAATGCCTTTTAAGTTGATATCATTAGTTAATACTATTAATTTGCCTTTATAAGCTTCTGGATTTTGACTTATTTTTAATAAGTCTTCTGCTGTTTGAATAGATACTTTGTTACTGTCCTCTTGAAGTCTTACATAAACTAGTCTTGTTACTTTAAGAGCTTCATTACCTGCAGCATCTTTTGTAAAGTATACTAGGTTATATCTTCCTTCGTTATTAGTATCAACACTACTTACTCTACCTAAGAAAGTCCCATCTAAAGTATAGTAATTAATGTATGCAGGTGCTAAGTTAGTGATTGTTTCATCTACGTTATCAGTAACTGTAGCATATTCTTCTGTATAAGTATCTACGCCACTAACTAAGTTAATATTCTTTTCTCCATTTAATGTGATAACTGGAGCAGTTGTATCAACTACAGTGTAATGTATATCATTACTTACCATATTTCCTGCTTTATCATATGAGAAGTAACGGCATACGAATTTTCCTGGTTTTGTTTGATCTGGAATTGATCCATTTTTAGCATACCATTCATCTAAAACAACTTTAGATAGTCCAGATAATTCATCTTTTACATATTGTGCCATATCAGTTGGACATGTAAATGTTGCATTTTTATCTGCTTCTAATGTATAACCCCATTTTTCAGGTTTAAATATAGGTGCAGTTTTATCAATTATAAATGTAACTTTAGTAGTATTGTTAGCTTTATCTACTGCTGTAATTACATAAGTTCCTTCTTCTGTAACTGTCATGCCTTCTGTAAATGTTACTTCATTATTATTCTTTGTTAATGTTACTGTATTAAGATTTAAGTCTTTAACACTTAAAGTTACAGTACCATTTTTTCTATTAAAGTAAGCTATATTATTATTTACTTTTTCGTATTTTGTATCATTTAAGTATACTAGTGGATAATCTTTATCGATTGCAAATGTAACAGTTGTAACATTCCCTGCTTTATCTGTAACAGTTAATGTATAATTACCACGTTTTGTAATCATTGTTCCACTTACATATTCTACTTCTTCATTGTTTTGGTTAGTTAATATTGCAGTATATTCGTTTTCATCAGTTATTACTGCTTTAACATTTTTAATAGAATATGCACCACTTTCAAGTGAAGTTCCTCTATCATCAAATAGTTCAACTACTGGTGCAGTGGTATCAAGTACAAATGTTACTTTAGTAGTATTATTTGCTTTATCTATTGCAGTAATTACATAAATTCCATCTTCTGTAACTGTCATACCTTCTGTAAATGTTATTTCGTTATTATCTTTTGTTAGTGTTACTACATTAAGATTTAAGTCTTTAACACTTAAAGTTACAGTACCATTTTTTCTATTAAAGTAAGCTATATTATTATTTACTTTTTCGTATTTTGTATCATTTAAGTATACTAGTGGATAATCTTTATCGATTGCAAATGTAACAGTTGTAACATTCCCTGCTTTATCTGTAACAGTTAATGTATAATTACCACGTTTTGTAATCATTGTTCCACTTACATATTCTACTTCTTCATTGTTTTGGTTAGTTAATACTGCTGTGTATTCATTTTCATCAGTTATTACTGCTTTAACGTTTTTAACAGTATATGCACCATTTTCAAGAGAAGTTCCTTTATCATCGAATAATTCAACTACTGGAGCGTTTTTATCAATATTTTTGATAGAGTAATATCTTACTACTTTATTTCCTGCTAAGTCAGAAATTGTAACATTTCCGTTTACATTCTCTTCAAATACACGGCTGATTGCCATACCATCTTCTGATAATGTCCATCCTTCTACTGGAAGAATTTTTTCATTTACTCTTATTGTAACTTCTACACTTCCATTTGTTGGTGTAGTTGGATTGTATGTAGTACTTACTGCTTTTGGTGGTTCTTTATCAATATTTTTGATAGAGTAATATCTTACCACTTTATTTCCTGCTAAATCAGAAATTGTAACATTTCCATTTACATTTTCTTCAAATACACGGCTGATTGCCATACCATCTTCTGATAATGTCCATCCTTCTACTGGAAGTAATTTTTCGTTTACTCTTATTGTAACTTCTACACTTCCATTTGTTGGTGTAGTTGGATTATATGTAGTGCTTACTGCTTTTGGTGCTGTTTTATCAATTACAAAAGTTATTAATTTAGTCTTATTCATAGCTAAGTCTGTTGCTACTAATGTATAAGTTCCTTCTTCTGTAATTACATCACCTGGTTTATAACTCTTAATATGAGTACCATTTCTCTTTAATGTTGCATTTTTGAAGTTAACATCACTAATTACTGGTGTTACATCAGTATTATAATATTTACCATCTTCTACACCTGTAATTACTGGTTTTGTTTTATCAATAGTAAATGTTACAGTTGTTTCATTTCCTACTTTATCCATTGCTACTATTGTATAAGTTCTTTCTTCTTTGAAGTTAAGAACTAATTCTCTTCCTTCATTATTAGTACCAGTAGTAATAATACCTGTTTGTTCAATATCATTTACTAATACTTTAACTAAGAATTTATCAGTTATTGTAGCTGTTACGTCAGTTCTATAGTATTTACCGTTTTCTACTCCTGTAATTACTGGACTAGTTTTATCGATTGCTACCCAAACTGTTGTCTTGTGTCCTGCTTTATCATAAGCAGTTAGGCGATATGTTCCTTCATCTGTTAAAACAAAGTTATTTTTTTGAACTAATTCTTTTGTCTTTTTATCTTGATTATATATTTCAACATAATCTAATGTAAGGTCATCGATTTCAATATTAATATCTTCTGTACTATGTGTACCACTTGCTATATTAAATTTAGGTGCTGTTAAATCAACAATGAACTCTATAACAGTTTCATTGAAAGCCTTATCAACAACTTTTAATGTATAAGTCCCTTCTCCAACTGCTTGTCCATTCTCTATTTCTTCTTCAGCTCCACCATTTTTAATAAGTTTCATAGAAAATTCATTTTCGTCTTCTACTTCGATATTAGTTCCACTAGATAAGATAGCTCCATTTTCAATATTAATTACTGGACTAGTAACATCATCTAATAATTTTGCTAATTCTTCTAATTTGTCTTCTAATTCTTTCTTTAACTCTTCGTTAGTTACGTTAGAAACTTTACTTACTATTTCTTCAGTTTTTCTGAAATCTCTTGCATTATCCATTTCGTCTTTGTCTAATGCTGTATTAACTTTTTTTTCTAGTTCTTCAACCAATTTTTTAGCATCAATCATATCTTTAACTTTATCTAGTCTTTCTTGTAGTTCATTCTTTTGATTATCATTAGTAACTTTATCAACTAGATCTTTTGCATTATCATAAGATTCATCATCAATTTTATCTTCAGCATTTTTTACTGCTTCTAATGCTAAATCATATGAATTATCATTATTTTGAATTTGATTGTTAACTTGATTTTGATTGTTAACTACATTATTACCATTGTTAGTTCCATTATTTGTTTGATTATTTTTGTTATTATCTTTTTCTTCTACATTAGTTTTTCCACCGTTGTTGTTATCTTTTCCTGATTCATTATTTCTACTTGGATTTGCAAATGTGAATACCATTAGGCCTAAAAAGATAAATAATACAATACCAATAATGTATTTCTTTTTATTGTCCATAAATACCTCCCTTTTACTACTACACATTCAGTTAAATGATACGACGAATATACCATACTCCTGAATTCACTATATATTATAATTATAATAATTAAAAAAGTCTACAAGAAAATTCAATTTTCGACACAAAAATATTTGGAAAATTTAAATTTAAATTGCATAAAAAAACTCACCTTTAATTGGTGAATTTTACTTAACAATTTTTAGTTTATTAAGAGGCCATATTTGAATTCTTACTTTACCTAAAATATCTTTTTTATTTATTAATCCTACTTCACTATCCCTGCTATCCATAGAATCTCCTCTATTGTCACCTAAAACAAAATACATATCCTTTGGAATAGTAGTATAACCTAAATCATTTAAAGTAAAGTCATCAGTATAGACTGAATCATTTAAATAAGATTCATCATAATAAGCATTATTTATATAAAGTTTATTATCTTGAAATTCAATTGTATCTCCTGGAAGTCCAATTACTCTTTTAATTAGGTATTTAGTATCTGCATAATAAAGTGCTACTATATCTCCTCTTTTAATATCTGTAAATCTATAACTTAGTTTATCTAAAATAACTATATCCCCATTATTAAGAGTATTAGACATAGAAGGACCAACTACTTGTTGTAATCCAACTACATATATAGCAATTACTAATACAGCAATAATAAATACTATGTATTTAAAAGTATCTTTTAAAAATTCTTTAACATCCAACCAATCCATAAGTATCACCTTAATTTAAGTTTAACATATTTCATAGATTTAACTATTAAATATTAAATTAATACTTAGAAATTTACATTTTTTTTGTAAAGAAAAAAGAGTAATTATACTCTTTTAACCATTTATTTTTCTTTTAATAATATAAGTAATAAAACCTGTTGCAATAGCTGAAGTAAGTCCAATAACACCATATACTCTTGTTATTCCTGTTTTAGGTGGAATAATTTCACCAGAAGGCAATTTCTTATAATATACATTCATAATATTCTCTTCTTTATCTAAGATAGTGATTGGATCAAAACTTTCAAATATAAATCCATCTTTTGGTTTATCAATAAATGAAGTTATATTCTTACCATAAGGTTGCCCATAAAAGCATTCTGTTTTATTTATATCAATAATTCCATCATAGAAATAATTAACACAATAACTTAAATCATTCTTTTTAGAATATATAATATTTATGATATTATCTTTTTCTTTAATTATAAATGAAGTATCTTCTCCACTATAATGGTAACCTTTTGGAATTTTATAACTAGTATCTATAGTTATCTCTTCATTATATTCACCTGTTCCAGTAATTTTATCAAGGAAATTTTCTTCTTCTAAATTATCTTTATAATAATTAATTACATAATTATATTTAGGTGACTTCCAATATACTTTAGCAGATTTTTCTATAGTTTTATTTATTTCTTCACCAAGTGAATCAGTATATTTTATAGATGCATTACTATTAGTATCATACCATCCTGTTTTAGATTTATTATCAATTTGTATATTAAAGTTAAAGCTACTTCCGTTTTCAGTTGATTTATCTATAGTATAGGTTATGTTTTTATCATTAACAGTTACACCTTTGCTTTTACTATTTTCTACATATGTGAATGCATCCCCTAATATATCAGTGATAGTTATATTTTGGGCTGCTGGAAATTTTGAAATAGTTTCTACTATATTATTAAATTTTTCTTTAATGTTGTTTATTTCTCCATCAGCATAATATTTTGAACTTGGAACAGATACAATTGATTGTAAGAATTTAGCATTACTAGTAGTTGTATCATAACCAACTGCAAATAGCTCTATTTTCTTGTTTTTGATATTTGTAGCTGTTTCCCTTGCTTCTTTAATGGCTTTATGATCTTTTCCAATAGTTGTATATACTTCTGGTTCACCATCAGACATTAATATAATATATTTCTTAGCATTTTGATTAGTAATTTCATCTAATATATTTTGAGCACTACTTAGTCCTTCTGCTATATTAGTACCACCATTAGGTGTATTAAAATCACTTTCTTTCAAAGGACTACTACTAAAGCCTCTTTTTAATTGTGCATTACTAGAAAAATTAACTAATGCTATATTAGCAGTTTTTACATTTTTTAGTAAATCTTTAGAAAAGTTTATAGCACCATTTAAAGCATTTTTCCATTTATCTCCACAATCTTGATATCTTTTTTCACACATACTTCCAGAAGTATCAAATACGATTACTGCATATAGTGATAATTCATTGTTATTCACTTTTGTTGCATCTTTACTAGAAAGATCAAACTTTACATTATAAATTCCTTTATCTTTATCAATAGTTGATACAGTTTTAGTAAGTTTTACATTACCTTGATTAGTATCATCCCCAATATAATTAATAGAATTTTCTAAATCACCTTTTTCTATTGCTGAAACTGGAATTAATGAAATAGCAGTTACAAGTACTAGAAAGCAACAAATTAATTTACCAATTTTTTTACTCATTATTATCCTCTACTTTCTTAAAATTAACTAATAAAAATGAATTTTCAGGTTCGTAATAGCATGTTTGTAATGTTAGTAATTGGTCGTTTAATCCTATATCTTCATTAAATTCAATAATAGAATTTTGCTTCATCCATGAGACATTTTCTTCTAATTCATTTGCTGTTGTAAATTCTATTTTGGTATGTTTAGTTGTGTTATTAGGTACAATCATAATAGAAAAGATTTTCCATTTAGTTATGCCTTCTTCAGTTGTTAGATATATATATGGATTATTTTTAGTAAAATCTTCATTTAAGTATTTTACTAGTTTTCCAAAATCAGTTTTTAATGTTTTAGAGTTATGTCCATATATAATTAGTCTTTTACTTTCATAACGATTACGATAATCAAAGAAGGCACTTCCTTTTATTTCGTAATCTTTTTTCTCATTATGATTCATATAGAATTCATTATTACTAGTTTGCAATACAATACATTCAAGTTCTAAAGCATCGCTTTTTATTACTGCTTTAATATCTTCGTTATCATACTCCTTTCTTAATACTTCTATTTGTTTATTGGCATTCGGTTCTTCTTTAATCACATTTTCTATTTTTTTTCTTTCATTAATATCAGTATATTTTTTGTACCTAATATTTATTACTTGTAACAATATAAAAATGACACAGATAATTATGGCTGATAATATTTTTTTCTTCATGTTAATTTGCTCCTCATACCAATAAATCTATGTCTTAATTATAGTTTTTATTATTTTCGAATTTTGTCTAAAAAAAGGAAGAAACGATTATTTTGTTTCTTCCCTAATACAATCTCCACCAACATTAGCAATAGCTTCTTTTAATTTATTAACAGCATCATTTATACTAACATCTTTTAAATATTCTTCATTCATTATTTCTATTTCTTCACTACTAGCTTCGCCAGTTAATTTATCAACATATTTAATTATTTTCCCATCTCTTACTGTTATAGTTATTGTAGTATTAGGAAAATCACAAGTTAATACTTCTTCCTTGCTACCACAACCAGTTAGTAATAAGGCACTAACTAATAAAAGTATTATTTTATATTTCAAAATTCCTCCTATTTAATCTTATCAATTATTTTCTTATGTTCACTGCTACCTAAATAATCTACAGTGTATTTATTATCTTGATAAAGTCTATTACATTTTAATTCTAGAATTTTCTTTACTGAATTGTTAATTGTTTCTTCACTAATCTCGCCATTTACAACAGCTTCTTTTATAATTTTTACTGCTTCTTTACTAGGTGATGGCATTAGTAATATATCAACTCCAGCATTGATTGCATTAACATATATTTCTTTTTTAGAATATTCATTAGTTAGCGCTCCCATATTTAAAGCATCAGTAATTACAAGTCCTTTATAGCCAAGTTCATCTTTTAGAAAATCAGTAATTAATGTTTTAGATAGTGATGCTGGTGTATTATCTTCTGTTATGCTAGGTACAGCTAAATGTCCTATCATAATGACTTCAGCACCTTCCTCTATTGCTTTCTTAAAAGGAATTAATTCTAAATTTAAAAGTTCCTCTTTTGTTTTAGTTATAACAGGCAAAGTATAATGTGAGTCTTCACTTGTATCACCATGGCCAGGAAAATGTTTATAAACAGGAGTAACACCAGTACTTGATAATCCTTTTGCAAAAGATAAGCCCATTTTTGTTACTACTTCACTAGTGCTTCCAAAACTTCTATCACCTATTACTGTGTTGTTACTATTAGAATATATGTCAAGACTAGGAGCAAAATCCATATTAATATCAAATACACGCAACTCTTCACCAACTACTCTTCCCACTTGATAAGTTAATTCTTCATCATTCATATTTCCTACTTTATTCATTGATGGAATAATAGTTACATCTTTATCACTGAGTTTTTTTAATCTTTGAACACGACCGCCTTCTTGATCGACCGACATAAACATTGGAATATCACTTGTACTATTAATTGTATCAATCATTTTTTTAGCTTGTTCATAACTTTCAAAATTTTCACTAAATAATATAAAACCACCTGGCTTTACCTCATTTAAAATATTAACTAGATTATCATCTGCTTCACTGCTACGATATGAAACAATTAGCATTTGACCTATTTTTTCTTCTAACGTCATATCTTTCATTAATGATTCTGCTTTGCTCAAGTTTTCGTTATCATTTGATTTAGCACCACATCCAGTTAAAAATAGTAAAACTGTTAAAAGTATTATTAAAGTTTTTTTCATAATTATCACCTATTCCATTATAACATAAAAAAAGTAAAACAATGTTTTACTCTTCTAAAATATTTAATTATTTAATTACGTATGGAGTTGTAACACTTCCGTTACCAGATGATAATACATTGGAATTTAAGTTAATTACTGGTACAACTGCTGCACTTGTTGAAACTCCAGCACTTGCAAGTCCCATTCCAGAATAAATTACTTCAACATATGGAGTACCATTACTATACTTGTCTGGTGTCATTGTCCAAAATGATGATGCGGTTAGCAAGTTTGCCATATAGGTACTTCCAGCCTTGGTGGTATACATAAATTCAGCTTTAGTTATTAATCCGATCGGATTTGTTAATGCTTTATTACCTTTGGTACTAGTCGTTGTTGTATATAAATCACTTTCTTGTGGACAAGATAATACTGAACCACTACTAGTGTAAACAGCGTCCAAGTTTCCCAATATTGAACCAGATGTATATGTCCTATCACCACAGAATCCTGAGTCAGCTATATAACTAGAATACCTTAAAAGATTTGATGTATACCAATTATCTAAGAAAGTTTTAATAGTACTGGAGTTCACATTTGCATGAGCTTGAGTAACATTCGAAGATGTTGCAGTTCCGTACATATAACCAACTAAAGGATTAAAATAATTTGTTGATGATGTATTAAATGCGCTTGTTCCTGCACTTCCGTTAAGAATAATTCTTATGGTGCCGTCTTCGTTTATTCTTACTATTCGCCATATTTTACCTGCAAAGCTTAAAAAATTATTAACATCTTTACCACTAAAAATGTATGTTGTTTTTCCATCCTCTGTATTTTCATTTACTTCATATAATCCAGCACCATAAACTGCTGCAGCGTTTAAAGGATGAGGAGTACTATCTTTCAATATCTTTTGTCTTAATGATGATGTTACTATTTCAACATCTTCACTAGTAATAGTTTGTCCCATATCTTGAACATAATTTATATCTACTGTTAATTTATTATTAGTTGTAGTTGGTTGGCTTGTTACTGAATTATCATATGATATTGTTACATCGAATGTTGTTGTTGTCTTACTTGCTAGTTTGTCTCCTTTTTTGATACCAGTTATCTCAAACTTTATTGCATCACTTCCAGTCTCACTTGCTGTTATATTATCTATTATTGCATTTAGTGTTCCGTTATTTGCCACTGTTATTCTATATATAATATTATCTCCTGGACTTGTTAAATCTACATCAAATGTTGCAGTTGTTCCTTTTGCTGTTGGAGGATTTGTAATTGTTACTCCGCTCGTTTTTGATACCTCTTCTATATTAGTAAATTCCACCTTCCAAGTCGACTCTATACTTGCTGTTCCATTAATTGTTAGTTGTGTTGCAAAGGCTGCATATCCTACTGCCATTATACATATTAATGTACACATCGTTATCATTATTATTTTTTTTGTTTTCGTATATTTTTCTTCCATTCTTTTCCTCCGTTATTATTTTATCTATAACCATTATACCCCCCCCCCTAGGGATTTGGCAAGATACTTATTACTATTTTTTATTCTTTACTGTATAGTTAATTATAAACCCTAATTGTTAGATTTTCACATGGTAAATTTTACCATAAAAAAAGCAACTAATAAGTTGCTAATTTATACACTTAAATTGTGATATACATCTTGTACATCGTCTAAGTCTTCTAATAAATCTACAAGCCCTAGAACTTTTTCTTTTGCTTCATCATCAAGTTCAACTAAATTAGATGCTACAAAAGTAATTTCACTTGTTAAAAACTCTTTTATTCCAGCTTCTTCTAAAGCTTCTTTTACTTGAATAAAATGTTCAGTATCAGTATATATTTCATAGCTATCATCATTAACAATAAAATCTAATGCTCCATTATCTAGCGCTACCATCATTGCTGTATCTTCATCAATTGACTTATCTGTTACGATTACACCTTTACGTTCAAACATGTAAGACACAGAACCATCAGTACCTAAGTTACCACCTTTTTTAGTAAAAGAACTTCTTACTTGAGATGCTGTACGATTTCTATTATCAGTTAAGCAATCAACCATGAAAGCTACACCAGATGGGCCATAACCTTCATATCTTACTGATTCATAATCTTCTCCACCTAAAGCTCCTGTAGCCTTATCAATAGCTTTTTGAATATTATCTTTAGGCATATTATTACTTCTTGCTTTTTCTAATACAGCACGAAGTGATGGATTATGTTCTGGATTACCATCAGTACCTCTTGCTGCTACATAAATTTCTTTAGCGATTTTTTGAAAAACTTTTCCTCTTTGTTGGTCTAATTCACCTTTTTTTCTATGAATAGTCGCCCACTTTGAATGTCCACTCATAAATTCACTCCTAACTTAAAAATTGTATTATTATTGGGGATAAAATTAGTAACAATATTAATGGTATAAAGAATATTACTGATATTACTGATACCTTTAATGGAATTTTACTAATTTCAGCTTTTGCTCTTAAGATTTGTTTATCTCTTATATAGTCTATTTGGTTGTACATGGTTTCTATAATACTGTTACCAAATATATTTGATTGAGAGATATTTAAGATAATATTATTAATAGTATCTGATGGTATTCTTAGTTTCAAATTTTCTAAAGCTTCATTTAAACTTTTACCATATCTTACTTCTCTTAGTGATTGTCTAAATTCATATGATAATTCTGAATCTATACTTTCTGATGTTATTTCTAAAGCTGTTTTTAAGTTACGGCCAGTCTCTAATGATAATGTTAAAACTTCAAAGAAATACATAGCATCATTATCTAATCTATCCGCTCTTTCTGATACTTTTCTATCTATAACTATTCTAGGTAAAACATTAAAATATATTATAGATATTACTGGAGCAATAATATATCCCAATTTAGATATATATAATATCACAAAAAATATCAATATGGTAGTTAAAAATCTAATATTTAGGAAAATAACTGCATCATATGAGTCTTTGTATCCTAGTAAATCAATTTTTTTCTGATATTTTTTTATCGATTCTTCACTATATATTTTATATGCCAAGTTAAGGTTTTTGTTATTTTTTTTCATTATACCATCTCCTTAACTTTCATAACTTTTTTAATTATTACTATATATAATACGTAAATTAATATGATTATAAATAAGATCATAAGTCCTATTGGGTTAGTAAACATTGGAGTAAAATAATTAGGATTTAGTATAAATATACCTAAGAATATTAATATTGGTATAAATACTAATATTTTGAAAATAGCTTGAGCAGAAGCAGTTAATGCTCCTAGTTCTTCTTGTAATTTCTTCCTTGTAAAAGAATTTCTTTCAACTGATGCAAATACTTGAACTATATTACCACCTGTTTTATTCAACACATTTAAAGATGTAGTAATATATCTTGCTTCTTTAGTATCTATTCTTTTAGTAAAACGTTCAAATACTACTTCCATGTTTAATCCAAAAGATAAATCAATATACATTTTCTTAAATTCTTCACTAATAGGTCCATCTAACTCGTGAGATACCATATATATGGCTTGCATAATACTAAGACCTGATTTAAAAGAGTTATTCATAATAATAATTGCTTTTAACATATCTTTTTCTATTTGTCTTTTACGCATTTTATTTTTTGATAACAGTAATATATCAGGAATAAAAAATCCTAATAAGAACGAAGTCATTATTTGAAGAAATGTTATATTTTTATACTGAAATACATCAGATATTATTATTATAACTATCATGGCAAATCCAAATAAAGTTTTTTTAGAAATATAATCCATTGGATCTTCTCTAATGATTCTAGTATTATCGCAATATTTCTCGTATTTTTTACTATAATCATTAAATATTTTTAACTTATAAAGTATTTTAGATAAATCCCTTTTTAATTTACTATAAAATTTATAGAACTTATCAAATAGTGATAATTCTTCATCTTTTATAACATTAACTGAAAATTTACTAAATCTTTTTTCTAATCTTGCTGCTTTATTTAATCTTAATAACCATAATACTACACCAAATAGTACTATAATCATTATTATTTGTAGAATAAATAAATTAGTATTATAACCACTTGGCATAATATTACCTCCTTAATCTTTTTTCTTTTTAGCTTCTTTTTTTGATATTGCTTCAAAAATATCGTCGACAGAATGAACTCCTCTACTTCGCATTTTCTTATAAACTGATGGGATACGATTGTATAAAACAAATTCACCATTTACTTCACCACTGTCAGTTAATCCTTTTTGTTTGAAAGCAAAAATATCTTCTAGTAAAATGTTTTCTCCGTCAAATCCTGTAATTTCAGAGATAGACGTAACTTTACGTCTACCATCACTTAATCTTTCGATATTTACTACGATATCTAATGCTTTTTCTATATATTCACGTACAGCTTTTAATGGAATATCTATTCCCCCCATTAAAATCATTGTTTCTAATCTATTTAGGGCATCACTAGCAGAATTGGCATGAAGTGTTGTAAGTGAACCATCATGACCAGTATTCATAGCTTGTAACATATCAAAAGCTTCTTCACCACGAACTTCTCCAACTATTATACGGTCAGGTCTCATACGCAATGAGTTCCTTACTAAGTCTCTTATTGTTACTTCTCCTTCACGTTCATAGTTAACATTTCTAGTCTCCAAAGTGATAACGTGAGTCTGTTTTAGTTTTAATTCAACTGCATCTTCTATTGTTATGATACGTTCATCTGGATTAATAAAGTTTGATAAAACATTTAAAAGAGTTGTTTTACCTGAACCTGTTCCTCCACATACAACAATATTTAATTTAGCTTCAACGCAGGCATCTAAAAATCTTGCCATGTAAGGAGTTAGAGTACCATTTCCAATTAATGCTTCTATATTGCTCATACTCTCTTTAAATTTACGTATAGTCATTACTGGCCCTTTAACTGACAAAGGTGGGATAATAGCATTAATTCTTGAACCATCAGGTAGGTGTGAATCAACCATTGGATTAGCTGAATCTATAGTTCTACCTAGTGGCTGTACAATTCTTTGAATAGTTCTAATAATATGATCATCATTAATAAAAGATACAGAATCATCTCTTAATAATTGACCATCTACTTCTATATATATTTCGTCTGGTCCATTAACCATTATTTCAGTAACATTTTTATCATCTAACAATTCTGTAATTGGACCATAACCATTAATTTCATTTTCAATTAAGTTAAAAATATGATTTCTTTCTACATTAGTTAAATCATAACCTTCTGTAATTCTATCAATTTCTTCATTTATGTATTGGGTTAAAAGTTTCTCATCTGGTATTTGGTTGTCAATTAATTCTTGAATTATAGTATTTCTAAAGCGATCAAGTAAATCTTTATCTTTAAATATTTCATAGTCATTTTTTACTTCTCGTGATTTTATTTCTTCTGGATTTTCTTTTTCTACTTCAAATTCTTCTAGCCAACTATTCTTCTTCATCAGTATCATCCTTTCCATCATCTTCTATTAATCCAGTTGCAAATTTAGAAAACGTAGCTGTGTCTTTCGAATTTTCTTTTAATATTTTTTCACACATTTCAAGAGTTTTACCATCGATAATATTTTTATCTAGATTTCTTATATGAAACTTTCTAGGTATTACATAGTCAATTTTTTCTTTAATAACACTTTCAATATCATAATTTGAAAAAGCATTTTTACGTTCATCTATAGCATTATTTAATACTAAAGAAAGATTATCTACTTCCATATTTTTACATATTGCTATAAAGTTTTTTGTGTTTTTTAAATCAAATGCATCATTTGTAAAGACATTTATAATAGCTCTTGAACATTCAAAAGCTACCATATTAGTAACACTTAAAATATGGTTAGTATCAATAATTATGGCATCATATTTATGAATAAAACTTTTTAAAATTACTTCGAGATATTTACGGTCGATTTTTGATGCTTGTCTAGGATCCTTAGGGGAAGCAACAACATCAATATATTCATCATATTTAATAACATAATTTTCTTTAGAGTCACCTTTATATCTATTATTGGCAACATCGTCACATAAATTATAGATGCTTCCTTTTACGTCTAAATTAAGTGCAAAAGCAATATCTCCATTATATAAATCCAAATCTATAATTAATACTTTTTTCTTTAGTCTTTTGAACAAAGCAGCTAGTTGCAAAACAGTGATTGTTTTACCTACTCCACCTTTCATTGATGTTACAGTAATTACTTTTCCTTTTTTTATCTTTGGCATATTTTCACATCCTTATTATTGATATAAAGGTCCATCATTTGTTTTCATTTTTAATTTTTTATCAGATGTTAGCGAATAACTATCTTGGCCAATTATTCTTCCAAATAAACTTTTTATATCTTTTTTTAAAATTATTTCTACTTCATCTTCACCTAAATATACAAATTTTACATCGATATCTTTATCATTTTTATTTACATACTCACTAATATCGTCTATTTCTAAAATTCCTTTTGAAGCATCTTCAATTATTAGTTCGTTGATTTGATTAAGTCTATTTCTGTTATATGCAATATAAACGTTATCCACTATATATGTAGATAATAATACTAATACTGGTATAATGAGTACAAAAAGAATTAAAACTTGACCCTTTTTATTCATATTTAACCACCCTATTAGCACTTACCTTATATGGTGAAGATAAAATAAGATTTAATCCTGGTGTTATTATATTTATCTTTCTTGATAAAGTAACACGCATATATCCATCACTTTCAGTTGTAACCTCAACTGTTATAGGATCTTTAGTATTTTTATTTACTACTTCAGTTATACTATCATAATCAATACTTGCTTTATCAATATCATTTATATATCCTAGTGCTGTTTCTAATTCGTTTTTATTCACAAATATTCTACCAAAGTCTATAACTGAAAAAATTAGCATAACAAGAACTGGTAAAACTAGGATAAATTCAATTAAAGCTTGACCTTTTTTATTCGTCACTCTACCACCCCTATTATATGTTCAATTATATCACAGCACAAAAAAAAATAAAACTATAAAGTCTTATTTTTATTTCATATTTTTATCCAAAATATTGTTCATAGTTAGCTGCAACTACGATAGTATTAGATAATTCATCAGGTTGACCTTCAACGTCAGAATTATAAGATACTTTAACTGTAATTGATTCAGTACCGGTTTGTTTAGCTAATACTGGTCTAGTAGTTAAATCACTAGTAGATGGAGTTACAGTAAATGTTATAGGTGCAGTTCCTGTTGGTGTAGATGTAATTGAAGCTAATTTAGCATCAAGAGATCCTGTATTTTTAACTCCAATAGTACAAGTTACTTCATCACCAGGTGTTTCTAATGAAACAGCAAGTGTAGCTGTAGTACCACTAACAGCGATGCTACTACCATC
Organism: uncultured Bacilli bacterium; assembly: GCA_934122395.1. Taxonomy (GTDB): domain Bacteria; phylum Bacillota_I; class Bacilli_A; order RF39; family UBA660; genus RGIG3091. The sequence continues at coordinate 396,583 of CAKOWQ010000001.1, forward strand.
ACTACAACTTGAATTATCTGCATCAAATGCTACGTTCCAAGTTGAGTCAATGCTTGCTGTACCGTTTACTTTTAAATTGCTAGAAAATGCAGCAAATGCAACAGCCATAACAATAACTACTGTACATAGCATAGCAACCAATATACCTTTTTCCTTCATATATCCTCCTTATATTATTACAAAATAATTGTATCACAATTATTAATTAGATGACAATAAAAATTATGTATTTTATTGTAATTTTTTTTGCAACAAAAAAAAGATACATAACGTATCCTTTTTAATTAACTTACTATGCTAAATCTTGTTCGTAATCAACTGTAACAGTTAAAGTCTTGCTCTTTTGAGCTTCTGTGATTTCTTTGTCACCAGCATTAGCATCAAATTCAGCTTTGATTGTGTAAGTATTAGTTCCTTTAGCAGCTAACTTTGTACCTTCAGTAATTCCAGATACTGTGTATTTAATAACATCAGAATCTAAAGTTACATCTGTAGTATTACCTTTAGCATCAGTAACAACTGTAGTTAAAGTTTTTGCGTAAGCTTTTAAGTCACCAGCGTTAGTAATAGTTACAACACAAGTTCCTGAGTCACCAGGTTGTTTGAAAGTGAAATTAAATTGTGCAGTTGTACCAGTAAAGCTTTTTGTTACTGCTGCAGCTTCACCACCTTCTACTGCTGTTGCATCACATTGAATATCAGTAATTGCTACGTTCCATTCAGATGTGATAGTTGCTGTACCATTAATTGTTAATGTAGTTTGGAATGCTGCATATGCAACTGCCATAACACAGATTACTGCGCATAACAAACCAATTACTAAATTCTTACTATCTTTCATTTGTTCTCCTCCTATATTTTTTATACTTTAATTATAGTATAACTAATATTTAAAATCAATATTTTTCTTATTTTATTACATCTATATACTAGCTCATTTTTTGAGCAGCTACTGAAGTAATTTGTAATGTTGCAGTTTTATCAGCTTCAGCTGGTTCGCCAGTTACTGAAGTTAAATATTCACCTTTTACAGTTACAGTATGACTAGCACCTTTTAGTAAATCTGTTGTACCTTTATCTGTAGCTCCAGTAATAGTGAATTTGATTGCTTTAGTTCCAGCAGCACCTGTAATTGAATGAGTTAATACTGCATCCAAGTTACCAGAGTTTTTATAAGTAACTGTACAAACTGCTGAATCTCCTGGTTGAGTAAATTTCATAGCTATTGTAGCTAAAGAATCAGATTCTTTTGTAGCAGTTGCTGTAACTGAATCTTCTGCTCCTCCTGTTACTGGTGTTTTAGTTGGGCAAGCTACTGAATCGATTGCAACTTTCCAGCTTGAATCGATTGATGCAGTACCATTAACTTTTAGTGTTGTAGAGAATGCTGCATAAGCAACAGCCATAACACAGATTACTGCACATAACATTCCAATTACTAAATTCTTACTATCTTTCATTTGTATTTCTCCTTCCTTATCTTATAAATTGATTATAGCAAACAAAAAAATAAATGACAATAGATAAAACTAAAATTTACAAAAAAAATAAAGCACTTAGTTAGTGCTTTATACATTAGAAGTTTTGTACATATTCAGCTGTAATTGTTAAGTTCTTACTCTTCTCTGCATCTGTAGGTTGAGTAGTTACACTAGTATCATATTTACCAGTTACAACCGCAGTATGTGTACCAGTTCCCTTAGTTAAAGTTGCATCTTTTGTAAGTCCAGTTACTGTAAATCTAATTGCGCCTTTTTCGTCATTTCCAGTAATTAATAAATTATTTAATTTAGCATTTACACTTCCACAGTTTTCAAATACTATTGTACATGTTGCTGAATCCCCTGGTTGAGTAAATCCCATAGAAATTGTAGCAGTTGTTGCTGATACTTTAGTAACAGATGCAGTTACTGAACTACTTGATCCTCCTGCTACTGGTGTTTTAGTACAAGTAGGATTATCCTTAATTCTTACACACCAATTTGATTCAATAGATGCAGTACCATTAATCTTTAATGTGGTTTGGAATGCCGCAAACGCAACTGCCATAACAACTATTACAGTACATAGCATAGCAATTAATATGCCTTTTTCTTTCATTATATTTATCCTCCTTATTATTATAATTAAAGTATAACAAACTATCTTTAAGTTTTCAACCAAAATTAAGATTGAGATGCATCATGCTTTTTCTTCTGAGTTTTGTTTCGTAAACCATCGAACAATTCTTCGTCTCTCATATAATAATTATCAGTTATAGTTTTGTTTAAGAATTCACGTTCTATTCCTTGAGGTTCAACACTTTCTAATCTATTTATAACTCTTGAACAAATAATTTCGCTAGATACAGGTATGCTACTATGAAGAGCATCATATATTGCTTTTTCATTTAGTCCAAATGACTGTTTGTAGGCATTAATATCATTACAACTATTTTTCTCGTTATATCTAGCAAGTAAATAATCAAATTCTTCCATATCACTAGATGAGAATACTCTTAAGATACCTTGAGGTTCTATATTTCCTTTTTGACTCAACAACTTGTCCAATGTAATACCAAAAAAATTATAATTTATTCTTCTAGCCAGATTATTTTTATATTGATCTTTAGAAATAGTATCCGATGATGGATCAAATACGTAAATACCACTAAAATCATCATCTTCAAGTATAGCTAAAGTTACATAACTAATTTCGCCATCCACTTTAACGCATCCCATACTAGCCTTTATTCCGCAAGCATTTAAAAGTTCTTTAAATAATAGATTATAGCCGTATGAATTAGCTTTACTATTCTCTATTATTTCAGGTAAGCGCTCATATTTTTTAGAAGAAGCATATTCTAATAATTTCACCCTATCATATAAATAAAGTATTTTATCAAATAGTGGTTTATCTTCTACATTAACTCTAGCTTCGCTAAACCATTCTTTTATCTTCTTGTATTTTGCTAACGTGGTGATAGAATACCTATTTTTTTCTTTTGAATAAGCTATATTCCAAGTCTCTATATTTAGAAAACTTAGGTTTGCTAATTCATTTTCATCACTTGATGAAATATCTTTTAAAATATATTTTTCTATTTTAGAATCATCAACTGTTGGTAATCCTTCTAATAATAATTTAACTTTTTCAATACTCTTTATATCTATATCATCCTTAAAATATACTTGTGATAAATTAATGGACGAAGATAAAAGGTTTATTAATTCACCCAACTCTAGATCAGATAAAGGGCGATCAAAAGATAAGTTAGATAATAACGTAGTTTTGTTTTTTACATCTAAATCCATTAAACTTATCATTTCAACCATCCCTTTTTTATTTGCTATTTATTTTTAGCGCCCTTTAATCCTTTTAATCCTTTACTACCAGAAAATCCTTGTAATATATTTGTACTAAATGAATGAACTTTATTAATTTTCTTTTTATAATCTTTTATAGCTATATTTATCATTTCATCTAATAATTCAGGATACTCTTTATCGATAGGTTCCCACAAATAGAATGCAAGAGACCCTGGTATTGAATTAATTTCATTAACATAAACTTTTTTCTTTTTCTTATCTATTAAGAAGTCTATTCTAACATCACCAGAACAATTTAATGTTTTAAATACATCTAAGGCAATATTTTGTACTTCTTCTTTAAGTTTTTCAGGTATATCAGCAGGTATTTTTCTTGAAGCAGAAACCATTCCTTTACTTGCACCAGCATTCTTTTTAGAACCACCAATATATTTATCTTCATAAGTTAATAGTTCATTATCAGTCATAACTTGTTCTATTACACTGTATTGCATATGTTCATAATTACCTAAAACACTAATATTAACTTCTGTTAAGTTTTCAACTACTTCTTCTACTATAACCTTAGAATCGTATGTTATAGCATCTTCTATTGCTTTTACTAATTCATCTTTATTATGAGCTTTGTTTATTCCAACACTACTTCCTAGAGTTGCTGGTTTAACCATCACAGGGTATTTTAATTTTTCTATTTTCTTAATAATTTTATCACTATCATCTAAATACTCACTATCGAAGAACCATACAAAGTCAGTTGTTGGTATATTAGATGCTTGATATATTTGTTTTTGAAAAATCTTATCTTGAGCTATAGCAGCTGATGATACATCACTACCAACAAATGGAATACCAATACTTTTTAAATAGCCTTGTAGTGCACCATCTTCAACATTAGTTCCATGTACTATCGGAAAAGCCATATCAATCTCTTCAATTGTTCTTTTGAATAATCCTTTAGATTGTAATACGAACTTTCCTTTTTTGCAGTATAGAACTACATTTTTACTATATCTTTTTAATAAATCCAAATCTTGATATACCTCTATGTCTTTTAAAGATTTTCCAGTATACCATTCTCTATCTTTTGTAATATATATTGGAATAACTTCATATTTTTCACTATCCATTTTGTTCATTGCTTGGATAGCAGATATTATACTAACTTCGTGTTCAACGCTTTCTCCACCAAAAATAACTCCTAATTTAATCATAAAATCCTCCTACTTTTCTGTATATGTATCCGGTAAATCATTTTCGAATAACGCATACAAATCCTTTTTATTTTTCAATGTATTTAAAATAGTATATGCTTCTCTTACATCGTTTAAAATATAAATATTTTTTTCATTATAACCTTTTTCTAGCAATCCTTCATAAATTGGTTTTGTTCTATTTTTACCAATTAAGATTACTTTATCAGCAACTGATGCAATTTGCTTACCAAATTCTTTGTTTAATTCTTCTTCGCTATCACCTAATTCAACCATTCCTGGAGTAACTACAACTTTATCACCATTCATCATCTCTAAAACGTCAAGTGCACTTTTTGCTCCTACTGGATTAGAATTATAAGCGTCATCTATTTGATAAAAATTTCCTATTTTTTTCATTTCCAATCTATGCTCAATTGGTCGTACTTTTTTAACTCCCAATTGTAAATCTTTAATACTTACACCAAATTCGTACCCTAATGCCAGTGCAGATAAAATGTTATATACATTGTGTCTACCTAGTAATTTAGTTTCAAATTTGTATTTATTTTTATCTCCTTTAAATGTAGCTTCAAATGTTGTTCCTGTTCCACTACATTTAATATTATCAGCAGATATATCAACATCTTTATCATCAATACCAATCCACAATATTTTACATTTGTTTTTTAATTTATAACTTTTTTGCATTGGATCATCAGCATTTAATACACCTACACCATCTCTTGGTAAATATTCAATAAGTTCCATTTTACCTTTTTGAATATTTTCTCTACTTCCAAAAGTTTCTAGATGGGCTGTACCAATTGTTGTTATAATTCCATATTTAGGATTTACAAGTTCACATAGCCTATGAATTTCTCCTGTTACATATGCACCCATTTCTGCAATAAAAATATCATCAAATTTACTAAGTTTATTATTAATTGTAATCATAAGTCCATTAAAAGTGTTTAAACTTTTTGGAGTTGGTAATGCATTATATTTTACATTTAAAATATCAGCTAAAATATTCTTACAACTAGTCTTACCATAACTACCAGTAATTCCTACGATTTTTAAAGACGTCATACTCTTTAACTTGTTTTTTGCCTTTTGTTCATAGTAGTGATATACCATTCTTTCTATTGGATGATTTATTATTAGTGACATAAATACAACATAGAAGTTTAGACTTGCCATGATCGTTAACGTAAGCAAACATTCTTTTATATATTCCTTAGCAAAAATAGAAATAAATATCGGAATTAAATATAAAATATTTGTAGTTACCGCTAATCTTTTAATTCTTTTAGTAGCAACTAAAGGTTTTTTGTTTTGATCTTTTTTCTTTTGTTCTTGATGTTTAAGATAGGATACTACATACACTAGCATCATAATAACTAAGAAAATATTAATTAATGATTCATTCTCAGTTAACAAAACAAGTATTGAAAAAAGTATTCCATATAGGCTTAAACTTTTATATATCAAGCTTTTATTTTCCCAAACCCATTTTAAATATCTATTGTTTTCATTATACAAGTTTTGTTGTAGCATATGATATGATTTCATACTAACATCAATAACATAAACTATAATTAATAAATATAAAATATAATATAGAACCATAATACCTCCTATAAGAAATTTCTTAAAATGTTTGCAACATGATTTAAGTTTTCTAAATATGCATAATGTGTAGAATTAGGTAGTACAACGAGTCCGGCATCTTTCATTATTTTTTCCATTTCTTTAGCTTCTTCTACACTCACTGCCTGATCATTTTCTCCCCAAATTAATAGTGTTGGACATTCTATTTTTTTACAACATTCGCCTAAATCTTCGTTTACAGTATTTACTAGTATTTTTCTCATCATTGGACTTGCATTTTTATAATCAACAGAACCAATATGCTTTTTAGCAAAGTCTTCTAATTTATTTAGTATTGGTACTTTTTTCATGAATTTTAATGTCTTTACTTTTAATGATTCAGTATTTGCTTTAGCAAAACATGGACTTCCAAATAATACTAATTTATCAACTTTATTTTTTGAAGCATATATAATGGATATTCTTCCGCCAAATGAATGCCCTATTAATGTTGGATTTTTTATTTTTAGTTTCTTTACAAACTCTTCTAAAATATCGCTATAATCATAGATACTTAACGCTTTCATAGGTTCACTACTATCTCCAAACCCTGGTAAATCCAAAATAGTTATTCTATGATTTTTAGATAATTTATCACCTAGAGGTTTCATCATTTCAATATTTTGACCCCAGCCATGAAGCAATATGATGTCATTACCCTCACCATATTGTATGTAATTTATATCAATTGATTTAATGTTTATTCTCATATTTACACCCATAATTATTATATCACAATATGAAAATAATACAAAAATAAAAGAAGTAGTTTACACTTCTTTTTAAATTAAAGATCTTCTTGTATATATTTCAACGTTCTTATCAGCATAAACAACAACTTTAGCTTTTTCTACTACTTTAACGAAACCAAGTCCATTAACTACTATATCTTCATGATATAAAACATCTAATTCATTTGGAAATAAATCTTTTAATTTAGTTTGACGTTCTAGGTTAAAACGTTGAACTTTTAAATCATTTGACATAAATACAGTAAAACTATTTTTATCTCCTTCAGTATAATCAATTCTTATTAAGTCCCCAATAATTAAGCATTGCCCTTTTTTTATTTGATATGTTTTAGGTTTAATTTCTTTTTTAGGATTTATTTTCTTTAATAAGGATGGATCAACATAGTTAACTATATTACCTCTATCTATTAATCCTGGAGTATCCACTAAGATTAAATCATCATTTAACTTGATAGATATTTTATTTAAAGTTGTAGAAGGAAGTGGTGAAATAGTTAATTCACACTCGTTTTCAGAATAGTTCTTCATCAATTTATTAATAAGAGTTGATTTACCAACATTAGTATGTCCTACTACATAAACGTTTTTACTAGTTTTATATTTTTTAATCATTAATAATAAGTTATCAATATTATAATTTTTATTAGGACTAGTAACAATAATATCTTGGTAATCTAAATCAAGACTTTTAAAGTATTCAATTAATTTTTCATCTTTAATGCTCTTAGGTAATACATCTCTTTTACTAAGCACTAATATTACTTTGTTCTTTATATAATTTCTTATATATTTTATATCCCTATCCAAATTTAATAAGTCAACAATATATAGAACTAAATCATTAGTTTTATTAACGCTTTTTAATATTTTTATATAGTCTTCATTAGATTTAGTAACTATCTGATATTCACCATAGTTTTTCATTCTAAAGCAGCGTGAACATATATCGTTTTCAATACTAGCTGTGTAACCTTCCATAGTCATATTTTCATCTTGTAATAAAATACCACAACCAATACAATATTTTTTTTCTTTACTCATAATAAATTCCTCTTTCTAAAACACCTTGTTTTTTTAACGAATTAAAAATAAAGGTTTCTAAAATTCGATTAACTTTTGTTATTTTTAAGTCTTTTTCTCCTAGTGGGTCGACTAATATTGTTTTAATACCATATCTATTGCCGCCTAAAATATCGGATACTAATTGATCACCTATAATACATATTTCTTCTTTTTTTAAGTTGTATCTACTAGTAACTTTTTTGAAGCCAAAAGAGAATGGTTTTCTTGAAAAACTAACAAAGTCAACATCAATTATACTACAGATCTTAGAAATTTTTCTCTTAAAATTATTGGAAATAATTATTATTTTAAAATCTTTCTTTAATAGAATTAGTTTTTTCTCTATTTTTTCTTCTAATTTTTTATCTCCTTTTTTCAACAATGTATTATCTAAATCAAACAAAATACACTTAATACCAGAGCTCTTTAATTTTTCATAATTAATACTGGTTATGTTTTTTTGATACATCGTTGGAATAAATTTTCTAAACTTCATAATCCCCCTATAAAAGCAAAGAATAAACTTTAAGCTTATTCTTCATTAACATTATTAATTTTATTAAGTTCGTCTTCACTCATAACTTTAGTTTTTTCTATTTCTTCTTTTACTTGTTCATTAGAAACTTTTGCTTTTTTAGTTTTTTCTTCAACTTTTTGGTTCTTTTTAGCATTATTTTTTTTCTTTTTAACAATTTGAATTATTATTAATACTATTAGAACTAAAGTTATAAATAATTCTAATACTAAATAGAAACTAACTCTTTTGTCTTTTAGTATTGTAATAGTATAAGTTGTAGAATCAGTTTCATCCCCTTCTTCTAATCCAATTGGTGATACTTTTATTTCATACTTATCTCCAGCTTTTAAATCTATTTTAGTATCTTCATCTATTTCTCTACCATTATAGTAAATTTTATATTCGACTACTTTTTCGCCTGCTACAGTAACTACACTAATATCTAACCCATTTTTATATTTCTTATTAAATACTACTTCATATACCATAGTGTTTTTATCGAAATCTATATTATATCCTTTTATATATAATGTCTTTATTTTCGTATCTACCATTTTATCGGTATTTTCAAAAGTAATGGTATATTTTTTTTCTTCTCCACTTTCACTTGTAACAGTAATAACTACAACGTTGTCACCGACTATAATTTCTTCTGGTACTTCTACTTTTACTTGTGCTTTAGAGTCCACTGCTACAGCGTCTACATCAAGTTTTTTTAATTTATAAGTTTTTATAGTATAATCAGTCTTATTTTTAGATAGTTTTAATTTTATTTTTCCAGAATTAATTAATACTTCTTTTAAATTGTTATTAGTATTTCTATCGTCTTCACGAGTTATAAGTAATTTGTAAACTTGGATATCTCCAGCTTCACTTTTAACCTTAATTAAAACTTCATTTTCCCCATACTTAATTTCTTGTGTTCTTTCACCAAAATTTTCTACAAAAGTAGCATTAGCATTAGTAGGAGTTGCTTTTATAATTATTTTATCAGTATCAGATGGCACTTCCATTTCATATTCAAAAACATCTTTTTTAAATCCATCAATAGTTTTACCATCTATTTTGATGTCTTTTAACGAATTATCAGTTGATTTTATTGCAAGTGATACTTTATGACTTGCATTCTCAGATATCGCTACTAAATTCTTACTATCATTTTCATCTAGAGTTGTTACTTTAATATTTTTTAAAGATACAATTGTAGTTTGTTTAGGTACATTATCCTTAATCTTAAATGTAATTGTAGCAATAGTTGAAGTACCTACTGTACCATCTTTATAAGTAAAGCTTAAATTATCAGTAGTATTTTTACCAGTCCATGACTTAGCAGTAATACTTTTTAACTCTAAGATATCTTTATCATAGCTTAATTCTGCCTCATATTTAGTTGCTTTTTCTTCATCAGGTGAAGTTATTTTAATATCATATGCAACTGTATCTCCAGGTTTAGCATATGTAACTCCTGATAATTCGGTCGTTGGTTGTGCAAAAACAATTGTTGGTAATAAAATTATTCCTGCTATAAATAACAGTAACCCCTTAATCTTTTTCATAAAAACACACTCCTTTAATTATTAACCCTATGTCTTACCATTGGGGTATCCATATCTATTGCTGCAAATTGGTATCCATTTGCTATTCCATAATCTATTATATCATTTAATGCTTCTACTGTCTTGTAATTATTTTGAAAGTCATGCATTAAGACAACATTGGTTTGATTGTGACTTAAGTGATTAACTACATTGTTATAAACATCTTCTTTGGTTTTAGCTCCTCCAGCATCACTACAATCGACATTCCAATCAAAATAATGATATCCTCTTGTTATAACTTCAGCCGTTAATATTTTCATAATTCCAGTAGAATACTTTTTACTTATAGTATTAGATCCTCCACCAGGGAATCTAATTATTTTAGGATCTTCTCCTGTAATACTTTTTACTTTTTTATCTATTGCTTCTAAATCAGCAAAATAATTATCCACAGAACTATATACTTTTTCATATCTATGGGAATAAGAATGAAGTCCCACTGTATGACCTTCAGTATATTCTCTTTTAATTAATTTATTTAAGCTATCATCATGATTTATTACGAAAAATGTAGCTTTAACATTTTTCTTTTTTAATATATCTAATATTTCACTAGTTACATTACTAGGTCCATCATCAAATGTTAAATAAATCATACTATTTTTATATATTCCATTAGAGTTACTTATCTTATTACTTTTTACATAAATAGTTCTTGTTGTTTCTTCTTGATTACCGGCACTATCAGATACTTTATAAACTATTTTATAAGTTCCAACCTCTTTTGTATTTACGGCACCTGTCACAATAACTTTGGAAGTTATATCATCATCACAATTATCGATAGCAGTATAGCCTGGATCTTCATACTTACCATCTTTATCTATATATATAACCTTATCCCCTTTCAGAGTGATTACTGGTTTTTCATCATCAACTCTTGTTAAGTTTCTTACTATCTTAGTAGTATTTCCACTAGAATCACTAACAGTATAAGTTATTTTGTTTTTTTCTTCTTTAATTGTTACCTTTGATGTTATATCGCCATCATAATTATCAGTTGCTTTAAAGCCCTGATCCCTATATTTTTTCTTAGGACAAGCAGATACACTAGTTCCACCTTCTAAAATTATTTCTGGTTTAATATCATCTATTACTTCAACTATTCGTTTTTTAGTTACTTTAAAAGCACCTTTTTTTATTACATAGCTTATCTCATATTTTCCTATTTTAGATGAGTTTATTTTTCCTTTAACTTTAACATCACTAGAAACATCTTTACCTTGATAAGTTGCTTTTACACCACTATCTTTATATTCTTCCTTTAGCTTTATTCTAATTACTTTATCTCCTAATAGTTTGACATTAGGAACGAAAAATACATAACACATTGCTACTATAGCAATTATTGATACTAAAGAAATAATTATAGCCAATAAATTCTTTTTATTTATCCTTCGCTTGATAGACATCTTCTTCATTATTCCTATCATCCATTTCTTTCTATTTTATATACCTATATTATAGAGCTTATGGTTGTAAAAGTCAAAAAAAGATAGTAAAAACTATCTTATTACACTTTCTTATTCTTCATGAATTCTCTTAATATTTTAGTAAGTGCTCTTTTTTCAATTCGTGATACATAGCTCCTTGATATTTTTAAATCCTTTGCTATTTCTTTTTGAGTTTGTTCATTAGCATTATTTAAGCCATATCTTCTTACTAAAATTTCTTTTTCTCTAGAGTTTAACACTTTTATATAGTCTTTAAGCAGTTCAATATTATCTTTCACTTGAAGTTCTTCAGCAAAATCTGGTTTAGGCATTTTTAAAACATCTAAAATTGTTATTTCATTTCCCTCTTTATCGAATCCAATCGACTCATTAATAGATATATTTTTATTATTTTTGTTATTGCTTCTAAAGTACATTAGTATTTCGTTTTCAATACATCTGGCACAGTAAGTCGTTATTCTAGTTCCATGTTTAATAGAATATGAATCTACTCCTTTAATCAATCCAATAGTACCAATACTTATTAAATCATCTTGATCAATATTTTTGTATTCAAACTTTTTAACTATGTGTGCTACTAATCTTAAATTATGTTCTATTAATTTGTTTCTTGCATCTTTATCTCCTAATTTAGCAAGTTCTATATACTTATCTTCTTCTTCTTTTGTTAATGGGTCTGGGAAAATATTATTAGAATAGGACGCTGTAAAAAACATTAAACTTTTAATTAACTCTAACAAAGATAACCACATATACTTCCTCCTATTTAAGTATATGTTTATAGTTTGTTTTTATTTTTAAAGTATTCTTCTACTACATCATAGTCACAGTACTTTATATATTTATCTCTAATAGCCATGTAGTTATCTCTTCCTTTTCCTGCTATTAAGATAATGTCATCTTTTTTGGCATGATCTAGTGCAAAATTAATTGCTTCTTTTCTATCGATTATTACTTCATAACACCCTTTATTATCTTTAATCATTTCATTAATTATTTCGTGAGGATTCTCATTTCTAGGGTCATCAGTAGTAAAAATTACTAAATCAGAATTAGAAAGTACTACATCACCCATCTTACTTCTTTTTTCTTTTTCTCTACCTCCAGCACTTCCTGTTATAGTAATGATTTTATTCTTCTTTATTTTGTTTAGATATTTTAGAATCGATAATAATCCATTAGGTGTATGGGCATAATCAAGTACTATTTTATACGGTTGATTAAAATTCAAAAATTCACATCTACCTTTGGGAACAGTAATGTTTTTTATTCGTGGCAAAATATCTTCTATAGAAAAATCAAGGGACAATAAACACAATATTGCAGATGCTAAGTTATAAACGTTAAACTCACTAGTTAAAGGACTTTCTATTTCATAAATTCTATCTTTGTATAAAAAGCTTATATTAGTAGAATTATCTTTTTCTATTATATTTTTAATACACAATGTAGCATTTTTATTTTTGCCATAAGTAAGCTTATTTTTAGCAATACTTGCAAACTCTTTATAGTATTTATCATCCATATTTAAAACAGCAACACCATCATGTTTTAATTGTTTAAAAAGTTGCTTTTTACTATTAATATAATTTTCTATAGTCTTGTGTACATTTAAATGATCTTCTGTAATATTAGTAAGAATCCCTACATCAAAAATAAAAGATGTTAATCTTTTCCTATAAAAACTTTCGCTTGACGTTTCCATAGCAACGTATTTTAAATTTTCTAAAGTAAAACGATTTAAATATTTATATATTAAATGGCATTCTGGTGTAGTATTTGAAGTTTTTTCATTAAATGATTTACCTACTACTCCATTAGTACCAATATAACCACATAAATCATCACCTAATAGGTCTTTAATTATAGTAGCAGTTGTAGTTTTTCCGTCAGTTCCAGTAATACCGATTAGTTTAAGCTTGGTATCTGGATAATCGTAGAATTTTCTAGATAAAGTTGGTAATTCTTTATTAGGATCAGAGACTTTTATAAAAGGCACTTTATAATTGTTTCCTTTTTTTACTATTAAAAAAGATGCACCATTAGAAATTGCTTCATCAATAAAATCATGACGATCGCAATTAATTCCTTTAGTACATACAAACAAATCTCCAGGAGTAATCTCTTTTGAATTTATCTTAATATCTTTTATCAAAGTATCATATTTACAATCATAAAGTTCATTAATTCTTTTCATTATATCACCACTATATTATAAGTAATTAATTTATAGAGGTGATTTAAATAAAAAAACAAGTGATGATTCAACCACTTGTTTATAATATTAATTGGTTTTAATAAAATATGGTTTTTTCACTGTTCCGTCACCACTTGTGATTTCTACTGTAGATTTCAAATTGATGAATGGACGCATGTCAAACTGAAAACTCAGGTCTTCGTAGTATATGCCACCATCTTCGGACACACCCCATATGGCGGCAGCAGAGTCAAAGAAGGCTGGTGACATTGTCAAAAAAGTATTTTGCGCATAAAGATAATAATTGCTGTTTTCTTCGAAAAATGTACCACCTGCATATGCTACTTCATCTGCTGTTATTAACCCTATTGGATATGTTAGTGCTTTATTTCCTTTTGTAGAGCTTGATGTTGTATATAAATCATTGCTTTGTGGGCACTTAAATTGAGGCTTTGCCTCACTAATACCAACATCCGGATCTAATCTTGATTCTGCCCCATAGTATGTAGCGTTAGTTCCATAACCTAAAGCAGTATCTCCACTAGCCCATGTATCAGCACTAGGTGCTACACTTCTATCTCCACAAAATCCCGCATCTTCTATTAAAGAAGAATAATTTGTTAGATTATTTTGATACCATGTATCCACTATTTTTTTAATTGTACTTGAATTTGTATTCTTGTGAGTTTCTGCATATATCGAAGAGCCAGCTGTTCCATTAATTGTTAATTGTGTTGCAAAGGCGGCATATCCCACTGTCATTATACATATTAATGTACACATCGTTATTATTATTATCTGCAATTATTATCCCCCTCCCCCTAGGTATTTGGCAAGATTTTTATTAACTAACTCTACTATTATTTACATCATTTAATATGGTAAATTTTGCCACAAAAAAGGCAGTTACTTAAAACTGCCTTTAATTAATATTTTCTTTATTAAAATATATTTTCATAACTTTATAGTATATCGCTTCAATGATTCCTATTACTAAAACGATTATTCCATATTTCATAAAGATTGGTGATATATTATTACTAATAAAATTAGTTAATCCTTCAGGATAATTTGTAATAGTTATCATATTACCAATAGCATAACCAAATGCTGTAACTAATCCTCCTGATATTATTGTTGGTATTCCTATCCATATAGCAAACTTATAGATTGACCAGTTTAATACTATTATCAATGCTGTAATTACAAGAATTGTTACTAATACAAGTATTCTTATTTTATCACTAAAAATAGTTCTTACTATTTTAATATTATTTAATGTTTCACTGCTTAAATTATCTTCTAAAGATGCATTTTCAATAAACTCTTTTGATACCTTATCAACTTCAGACAAAATACTTTCTTTTTGTTCCTTACTTAAAGTATATCCCATTTCGTTAGCAGCTCTATCTAAATTTTGTCTTGCTATTTCTACAATTTCAGAACTCGTTACTTTTTTTACTTCAGTGTTGTAGAAAACGTTTTCCACTAAACTCCCTGTATATTCTCCTATCAGTTCTTTAAATTCAACAGAATTTACTATACCATCAATTATTCCACTATCAATATTATTGTCATTTGCTATCGAATAAAATGCATTAGAAAATCCACTATCTAATACCTCATTTATATTTGAATATTTGACTAGTTCTTTTACATTATCTTTAGTAACTACTTTAACACTTATAGTTAGTACTAAATATGTACATATTCCTAAAAGTAACACAATAGATAATAATGTGCTTAATATTTTTGCCAATACCTTTAATAGCATCTTCATTATTTATCACTCCTATTTTTTACAATCAATTTTTTTACTTTGTCCATTAATTCTTCATTAGCTTCAGTTAAATCATCTGTTTTTATCTTATAAGGTTTACCAAAACATATAGTTATACTGTTCTTTTTAAATATTTTATATTTTCCAGTAATTGAGAATGGTACTATTGTACTATTAGTTCTAGAAGCCATAGCAACAGCCCCATATTTAAAAGGCATAATTATCTCATTTGTTTTATTAAATGTGCCTTCTGGAAATATTCCGATCAATTCACCATTGTTTAACTCTTCTATTGCTTTTTCTAATGCATCATGATCTTTTTGTCTTCTATTTACTGGAATACATGCCATCGCTTTAAAAAAGTATTTACCCATTCCTTTAAACAACTCATCTTTAGCTAAAAAATGAATTGTTCTTTTAGTACTACAAAATAATAATGGAATATCAAAATTATTAGTATGATTACCACAAATTACTACAGCACCAGTTTTAGGAATATTTTCTTTTCCTATAATAGTTGGTCTATAAAATATTAAAAATAAATATTTCACAATTGGTCTTAATATTCGATATAAAATATTGTGTTCTTTTTTCATAAGACATCTCCTAATTCTTATAATTATAATAACATCTATGTGTTAAAAAAAAAAGACCTTACGGTCTTAATTCCAATTATAACTATAATTTACAACTGTATTATTTCCTTTAAGGTCTGTTATTGTAACTTGTTCATTAATATCTGTAGTTGGTGCATTTGTTGGAACATCAATTATTTTACTTATTGATTTTTTATCACTTGATAATACCCAACCAGATACATCAGTAATTTCTTCATCAGCAGTTACAGTAATTTCAACTTTTGTTTTATTTCCTAACTCATCAGTTTCGTATGTAACGTTTACTAACGCATTAGGAGCTGTTCTATCTATTGAATCAATAATAATTGTTGCTGCATAATGTTTATTTTCAGTTAAGAATTCAACTAATTCGTATTCTACATTATCAGTATAAACTTTATAGTATACATATTGTCCATTGCCAGACTTATTAGCATCCAATTGCCATCCTTCTGGAATGTTTGTTACTTCTTCTTCTGTTTTAACAAATGCTGTTACATCTTGTGTCGTTGGATCTTCACTATATTCTACAAACAAACTATTTAATTCAATATTAATTTTTATATTAATTACTCCAGTGTTATTATCACTGTCAGTATAATTTACATTATATTCTCCAGCTGTATCATATACTTTTTCATATTTGTATATTCCATCTTCTAAAGATTCAGTCCATCCTTCCTCACTAATTGTTAATTGTTTTAATGAGGTAATTGTTGCTTTCACTTTGTTTGCTACTAGGTTTTCTAGTGTTAGACTTGGATTATAAGTAACTTTATTTCCAATATAATCTAAATCTATTGTTACATTACTTTTATTACCTGCAAGGTCTGATACTTGTAATTCTTCATAAGTATTGCTTGTATATTCTCTAGTTAGAGTTAATCCATCTTCTGATAATGTCCATCCTTGTAGTTCTTGTAATTTTTCATTAGAAGTAATAGTAACTGTTACTTTTTCAACTAATTCTGTTCCATCAGAAGAATATTCTACATTTATTATTGGTGCTGTTCTATCGATTGTGAAAGTAACTATTGTTTTATTACATGCTTTATCGGTTGCAGTAATAACATAAATTCCTTCTTCTGATAAAACTGTTTCATCATTAACGAAACTTATTTCTTCACCATTTAGTGTTACAACTATTGTATCTAAGTTAACATCTTCGATTAGAACTGTATCACCATCTTGGTAATATTCCCCATCTCTTGGTCCAAATATTCTTGGTGTTGTTTTATCAATTGTAAATGTTACTTGAATAGCTTTGCCTTCTTCAGTATCCTCTGTAACTATTAATGTATATGTTCCTTCTTCTGTAATAGTTTCTCCATTATATTCTTGTCCATTTAATAGCATTAAATATGGTCCTGCTTCAACTATTTCTGGTGTTACATCTATATTAAAGTATTGTCCATCAATAATATTATTAATTACTGGTTCTTTAGTATCTACTATTTTAATTTTAACTTCTTTAACCTCAACTCTACCATCACTGAATGTGAATGTATAAGTAATAGTAAACTCTCCTAAAGTTTCAGTAGAAAATTCTTCTACTTCAGCGATTTCATTTCTATACTCAAATACAATTTTTCTTGTTGCTGTTATTTTATTACCATTATCGTCTGTAGTTGCATCTGGTAAATTAAATTCGCTACCTAATTCTACTTCACTAGGTAAATTTTTTAAATCAGCCCAAATATCTATTTCTTCTTTTACTGGTGTTACACTAGGTGTTGTAGTCTGATTATTGGAAGGTGTTGTAGGTTGTTCTTCAGCTGGTTTTTCTTCAGTTGGTTTTTTGATAGGTTCTTCTATCTTGTCACCATTATCTTCCTTTTTGGTTTCTAAGCTTCTAATATATGCAAATCCACCAATTAGAAGTGCTAATATTAGTGCTACTATAATAAGCTTTTTATTATCGTTTGAATCTTCATAGTCGCTACTTTTAATCATATCTTCTTCTTTTATGATTTTTGTTTTCTTATCTTTCTGTTTATCCATAGTATTTCCCCCTCTACTATATATACTGTAATTTCATTCTAGCAAAGCATTTTGTATTAAGTCAATATGCTTTACACAAACTTTACGAAAAATAGTAGTTAATGTCGAAAATACTTTGATAAAGCTTCTTTTTCACTTATCGTTTTATTGTTTCTCGAAATTACATGTTTGTAATCTCTTGACATATTGTTAATAGCCTTAATAACCTTTATTTTAGGGAATTTATAGTCATTCATATATCGCTCTAGTAAAAACTTATTATAGTAATATCTTTCTTTTTTCAACTCTTCTGTCAATTTACAAATAACTAGTAATACTACTAAGATAATACTTAGAGAAATAGATATGTTTTTCTTAAGCAATAATAAAATAATAACAATTATTACTAAATAGGATGAATACAAAGTAAGCTTCAAACTCTTTCTAAAAGACATAAAATAATTTAATGCAATGTTAATTAATTTACCACCATCTAGTGGATATATTGGTAATAAATTAAAAAAAAGAACTGAATAGTGATAATTACTAAAAAGTAATATTTCTTTGGTAGATAAAAAATTAATCATAATATAAAAAAAGATAATTTGAACAACTGGACCTGTTAACATTATCAAAAGTTCTTCTTTTTTAGGTTTATTTAAATCATCATTAAACTTAGTAAAGCCTCCATATGGATAGAAATAAATTTTATCAACATTCCATTTATAATATTTAGCCATTAAAAAATGCCCTAATTCATGAATTAAAATAATACTTGAAAAATATATTACGTTTTTAAATAATCCCGAAAGAAATCCTATAAAAATAAAACTCCAACACAATGGATGTATATAAATTATTTTAGATATATTCTTTATAGTCTAAATACTTCCCTTCTTTTTGAAATACCAAATATAACTTATTATTAGTAACCTCTCCTAATAAGCTTCCTTTAGTAACATAATCATACATTTTTATATCTCCTACTGATACATTCCCATACCACACATCTATTCCATTGATCTGTTGAATAATAATAGTATTACCATAATTCTCTTTTTCCCCTATAAAAACTACAATCCCACTTTCTAATATTGGAACCAAATAATTATTACTTACTGTTAGTTCCACTCCATCTTTATATAAATTAGATTCACTGTATTTCAATTTTTCATTAAAAACTCTTTCATCTGTAGGAACAATATTATCAAATGGTAATATATCGCCAAAATATTTCTTATATAAATTATTTATATATGCGAAAGAAAAATGATCTTCATAAACAGTTTCACTTATTTTACTTTTTAAATTAGGATTAATCTTTAGTACAATCAATAAACTAACAAAAATAATAAGACATATTAATACTTTAGTTATAAATTTATAAAGTGCTTTATTTTTGGTATTTTCTTTATTATTTTTTTTATTATAAAACTTACTGATACTATACTCTTCCACTTAAATCACCCATTAAAAGTTATTATTTAATAGTTGAATTTAGAACCTTTTTTAGTAATATTATAAAGAATCAATCCATATATTAAGTTTAATATTAATGAGTGTTCTATTTTATAAATATAGTTATTTAGGATAAAAGTATTATTAATTAACGAATTAAATATGAAATAGATTCCATCATATAGTAAGATTACTAGAATTATTTTAATTACTATAATAAAGCAATTATTATTCATTTTATCTAGTAGCCTTATGAATGAAATGACAATAAAAAATAGTATGAATGAAAATAACAAATTATTTATATATAATGTTCCATACACGCTAGAACTAATTAAATATAGTTTTAAAAAATCTTTATCTTCATAGAGAAAAATTAAACTCACAACAGTACACATAGGCATAAAATAAGTAATATTATTAAAATTATATAGTGTTATATTGGTAATTAATCCATCTATTAATATTGAAATAAGTAATATTATTATCTTTTTCATTGACTTCTCCTTACAAGAACAGATACAAATCTTATATTGTTTAAATCTCCTACATGTTCTACTATAGCTTTTTTACTTAGTCCAAATTTATCACTTTCTATTTTTTTTACTTTGCCTATTATTATTCCTGCTGGATATATATCACTTAGTCCACTTGTCGTTATAACATCACCTATAGAAAATTTAAAATCGTTATCTATTCCTGATACAAACAATGTATTATCTTCATCTTGCTCTAGTATTTTATTAATACTATTATCATTTTCTCCCCACAGTTTAATTGAAATTTTATTATTTTTGGAATTACTAGTAATTAATCTTACAATAGATGTAGTTAAACTAGTTTTCTCTATTATTCCTACTAATCCATTACTATCTATTACTGCCATTTTTTCTTTTACATTATCCTTGCTTCCTCTATTTATTATGAGTTCACTATCCCAATATGAAACATTTCTATTTATTACAACAGCATTAATAGTATCAAACTCTGTTAAAGTACTATCAATATTTAATAAATCTTTCATTTCTTGTATTTCTTTTTCTAGTTCTTTTTCTCGATCTGATAAACACATTTCTTTATTGTTCGGTATAACATGTACTGGAAAATAGAATATATCTTTTAATATATATGAAACATTCCAATTATATTTAACTGAAAAAAATAACGTAACAAATAAAGCTAAGCCTGTTAATATTATTAAAATAAATTGATATTTAATAGTTATTTTTTTCATATTTCCTCCTATATCATGCCATGATCATTAAAACTATAATAGTCTTCATCTCCTATTATTATATGATCTAATACTGGTATACTTTGAATTCTTCCAGTCTCTACTAATGCTTTAGTAAATATGATGTCATCTCGTGATGGTTTTACATCGCCACTAGGATGATTGTGCATACAAATTATACTTGATGCTGAAGTTAGGTATGCATATTTAAATACTTCTCGTGGATGAACAATACTTCTATTAACTGTACCCATAAATAATAATTTCCTTTCTATTAATTCATTCTTATTATTTAAATAAAGACAATAAAAGTATTCCTGTTTATTATTTTCAAATATTTCTTTATTATCTTTATATATATCAATTGCATTACTATATTTAACTTTCGTTTTATTTGCTTTTATATATATTCTTTTTCCTAATTCAATTGTTGCTATTATTTCTAATGCTTTTACTTTACCTATTCCTTTAATGGATAACAATTTATTTATAGTTATTTCTTTTAAATCACTCATTTCATCTATTGAATTTAAAATATCCACAGCAAGTAATTTAACTGATTTATCCTTAGTACCTGTCTTTAGAACTATTGCTAATAATTCTTCATTTGATAAAGTAGATACTCCATAGGTTAAAAGTCGTTCTCTAGGACGTTCTTCTTTTTTTATATCTTTTATTAGATAACTCATAAATATCACCTAATATAATTATTATCTTAAACACTATTATTTCCTAGTTAGGCATTACCATTTCTTCATAACTAGACAGTATTACCTCATTAACTTTCATAATATCCTCATTATTTGTTGCATTATCCAGTAATATATCAAACTGTTCTAAATTACTCATAAATTCTATATTATTAATTACACTCTTCTTTATAGATACATCAATATTCTGCTCATTAAATACCTCTTTTAATTTTTCGGCATTTTTCTTTTTAGTACTGATACCTAGATAAACATAGTATTTATTATTTCTTTCAATTACCATGTAGCTATCAATATTTTTAACTTTTTTATTCATTTCTTCTTTTGAATTATAGACTCCTAATTGTAATAAATATGAGTTATATTCATTATCTAAATGTTGTTCTTTTTCATATTGTTTATAAAATGTAGTCCCTAGAAATAATCCTAATAAAATAGCTATTGTTACTCCTAGTAAAAACTTTTTGTTCATATATTATCACCAGTATTATGATACAAAAAATGATAATCGAAATGTGTCGAATAAAAAGGCAAAATAAAAAAAGATCCGAAGATCTTTTAATTAGTATTGTTTTCCAAAATAAATTTTAGTAACTGCTTTATCACCACAGCAAACGCAAGGTCCATCTGGCGCTTCATCATCAATTATACAGCGTGATTTAATTCCTAATTCTTCCTTAATTTTATCTTCACATGCTTGGTTACCACACCAATTAACTTTGATAAATCCATTTTTATTAGTTGCAATGTCTTTCATTTCTTCATAATTATTTGCTGTATAAATCATACTGTTACGTCTTGATAATGCTCTATCATACATATCTTTTTGAATAGTTACTAGTAGTTCTTGTATTTTAGGTAGGACTTCAGTAGTACTAACTTGAATTTTTTCTAAGGTATCACGTCTTACAAGTGTTACTACATTAGCTTCTAAATCTCTTTTACCTATTTCTAGCCTTATTGGGTATCCTTTTACTTCAGCTTCTGCAAATCTAAATCCTGGTGTTTTATCAGTATTATCTACTTTAACGGTTATGTCTTTTTCTCTTAATTGATTTGTAATACTATTAGTTAATTCTTCTATTCTAGGATCATTTCCGATAGGTATAATAATTACTTGGGTTGGTGCGATATTAGGAGGTAATACTAATCCTCTATCATCGCCATGAGTCATTATTATGGCACCTATCATTCTAGTAGTACATCCCCATGATGTTTGATATGGTGTTTCTAATTTATTTTCTTTATTTAAGAATTGAATATTAAATGCTTTAGCAAAATGATTTCCAAAATAATGACTTGTACCATTTTGTAATGCTACTCCGTTATACATCATTGCTTCAAGTGAGTATGTTTCTTCAGCACCTGCAAATTTTTCTTTATCAGTTTTTCTACCAACTATTACTGGAAGTGCTAGATAATTTCTTTGGAATTTTTCATATACTCCTAACATTTTTAAAGTTTCTTCTTTTGCCTCTTCGCTAGTTGCATGCATTGTATGGCCTTCTTGCCATAGTATTTCTCTACTTCTTAAGAAAGGTCTAGTTTCTTTTTCCCATCTAACAATAGTACACCATTGATTATAAAGTTTAGGTAAGTCACGATAAGATTTAATTATTTTACTATAATGTTCACAAAATAAAACTTCACTAGTCGGTCTAACACACATTTTTTCATCTAGTTTTTCACTACCACCATGAGTAACCCACGCTACTTCTGGAGCAAAACCTTCTACATGTTCTTTTTCAATATTTAGTAGACTTTCTGGTATAAACATAGGCATTTGTACATTTTCATGTCCTGTTTCTTTAAACATTTTATCTAGTACTTTTTGCATATTTTCCCATATAGCATATCCATATGGACGAATAATCATACTTCCTTTAACTGATGAATAATCCACTAGATCAGCTTTTTTACATACATCTGTATACCATTTTCCAAAGTCTTCATCACGACTAGTTATTTCTTTTACTTGTTTGTCATTCATAATAAATCTTCCCTTCAACATATTTCTTTTATATTATAAGGCATTTCTTAGTAAAAAAAAAGACTTTTTAGTCTTTATTAGTTAGCATTATTAGTTGAATTTCTTTTTTCTGCTTTTCTTTTATCACGACATGCTTTACATCTTTTTGGTTCATTAGTGAAACCTTTTTCAGCATAGAATTCTTGATCTCTTGCAGTAAAAGTAAATTCAGTACCACAATCTAAACATTTGATTGTTTTATCTTTATACTCAGCCATCTTTTTTCCCTCCTTAATTTAAAATATTGGAACGTTCTAGAGACATTATTTTATCTTTTTTTAAATTAAGAGAGAATAATAGTCAAAATACAAGTTCAGTGAACTTCTTCACTTCAATAAGTGTAGCACACTACTATAAATTATGCAAGGAGTTTGACATTAATTACAAAGAAGTATTTTTGATAGAAGAAAAGAACTTTTATTGCAAAAGTCCTTTACCTCATTTCTATAATTTTACTACTGTCTACCTTATTGGTACTGGTAATAAAAAAAATAAGACACTTAATTCATCACTGAATTAAATGTCACCGTATATGAGGCAACATTCAACATGCGAAACTGAATGTTCCTCTTTTTTTATTATATGTAAGGTTTCTTACTTACATACTACTAGTAACATAAATAATTATTCTTGTCAAAACTAGAAATTAAACATTACCCACTCCGGTTTTAATATTAGAAGGATTCCTATTATAAGCATAATTAATCCTCCAATTAAGTGAGTATACTTTGTATACTTAGTAGTTACTCCTGTTACCTTTAAAGTAAACATTGCTACATTAAATACAATTAAATCATCTAACATAAAGAAGAATATATAAATTAATATATAAAGACTAGACATTTCAGTACTTACTTCATTAAGTGCCAAAATATTAGTAAATAATACAGGTAATCCAGCTGAACATGCTAGTTCTACTACATTAACAGATATTGCTAATGCAATAACTCCTAGACTTGCTAATAAAAGACTTTTTTCATGAGTGAATTTTTTTATTCTTTCAAATATTTTCTTTCTTTTTTTATCATCAACTACCTGGCAACCAGTATCTTTTTTTCTTTCTTTTAAATAACTTCTTATATTTATTACGGCTCCTACTAAAGCTACCACTGCAATTACTATTTGAATCCACCTTATCTCTGTTACTCGCATAACGAAGTTAAGCCATGCAACCATAAATAGCAAATAAACAGCAGCTGATGTTCCAATAAACAATGAACCTAAATACCACATTTTTTTCTTATCTTTCATTCCTAATAACATACTTATTAAGAATATTAGTACCCACATAGCACAAGGATTAAATCCATCAACAAGTCCTATAATTACTGCAATTAATGGTAAACTTACTTTTTTAGGATCTACTTTTCCCAGTACTGGTAAATCAACATGGTTATCTACTTCAACATTGCTTTTACTTATATACTCTTCAATGTTATCATCATTTATTTCACCTAGTTCTATTCCACTTACAATATCAACATAATCGCCTTCTTTGTAAGACTTAATGATATTTTCTATTTCTAATTTTGTTGAATTACTAAATCCAACACGATATTTACTACCTATTACCGTATATGGTACATATGGTGTTTCTCCATCTATTAATTTTTGAACTTTGTCTAATAAAGCACTATTTTCTTTATTTTCAGTGACTTCATATAAATGTACTCTTACTGAACTGTCGCTTTTTTCAAGTTCAGATAAATAAGCTTTTTCTTCTTTGCAGTGAGGACAAGTAATAGAATAAAATAAATGAATATCAATAACTTTTTCTTCTGCTTTTACTCCTAATGGTAATAACAGAACTAAAAACATAAAAAATAATACTATTTTCTTTTTCATTTTGTTCACCTACTCATACTTATTAATTATTTCTTCTATCTCTTTTACTGTTTTCTCACCATTTAATCTAGCTATTTCAATATCATCTTTATAGAAAATAGCTACTGGAAGTAATGTTCCAGGATTATACGTTTTTACTATATCTTCATCCATATCATAATCATAATTAATTATTTCAATATTTGGATATTCTTCTTCTATTTTTTTCCATACTTTGTGCATTGATAGACAACCACCACACCACATGGCATTAATTCTTATTACTCTCATTATTTACTCCTTAACATTAATCTATCTATTGTATCAATAAATTCTTTTAAGAATATATCTATTTCTTCTTCTTTAGTAACATACGAAATACTGATACGGATACTTGTTTCTGCTAACTCTTTGCTATTAGTTAATGAATATACCGCTTTAGAGTAGCTATTACTACTAGCACATGCTGTTTGAGTTGATATATATATTTCTTTTACTTCTAAGGCATGAAGCATAGTCTCGGGCTTTACTCCTAAAACACTTAAATTTAATATATATGGTAAGCACTTATCATTACTATTGATATGAATAGTTGAATATTTACCTAATTCATTTCTTAATTTGCTATTAAGTTTTTCTACATATTTATAATTATCTTCTATATTTTGATATGCTAAGCGCATTGCTTTAGATAATGATGCGATTAGTGCTACTGCTGGAGTTCCACTTCTATATATAGTAGTACTTTTTCCACCATGAATTAGTGGCATTAAATTAATCTTCTCTTTTTTTATAAGCCCACCTATTCCCTTTATTCCAAATATTTTATGAGCAGAAAAACTTGCTAAATCAATATTTTCTAAGTTTACTTTTTTCTTACCAATTATTTGAGTCAAATCAGAGTGAAAGAAACATTTTGGATAATCTTTTAATATTTCACCAATTTCTTCAATTGGTTCAATTATTCCTATTTCACTATTTACTGCTGTTATTGAAACTAAAATTGTATCATCTCTTAATAGTTTTTTTAAATCATCTAAGTCTACTATACCATTTTCATCCGTTTTTACAAAGTCCACTTCAAATCCTAAAGTTTGTAGATAACTAAGTGGTCCATATATTGATGAGTGTTCAAAATTAGTAGTTATTATATGTTTGCCTCTATTTTGATATTGTAAGCAAATACCTTTAATAACTGTATTATTTGATTCACTTGCCCCACTTGTATAAATAATTTCTTTAGGATTAATATTCAATATGTCTGCAATCTGTTTAGTAGCAGCATCTATTAAATCAGCTGACTTTCTCCCTAAAGTATGAAGTGAATTAGGGTTACCAATAAATTCTTTAGATACTTTTACAAAAGTATCTAATACTTCATCATTTGTTGGAGTAGTAGCTGAATAGTCTAAATATATCATAATATCACCTTCTAAAATTATAGCAAAAAAAAAGAGCGATGACTACTCTTTTACATTTATTGTCTTAATTTATAGATTTGGTATTGAAAATCTTCACTTGATGTTATGTAACTACCACTAACTAAAATATCTACATCTTTTAGCTTTTTGGCTACCTCATCATTAATACCACCATCTACACTTATTTTAATTTTTTTGTTTTGACTTACAAGCAAGCTCTTTAACTCTTTTATTCTATCTATTGTATTATCAATGAATGGTTGTCCACCCGATCCTGGATTAACTGACATTACAAGTATTAAATCTATCTTATCTAGGTACGGTATTAATTCTTTAAGATCAGTATCTGGTTTTATTGCTAATCCACTTCTTATTCCGTATGAACTAATTAAATCTAGTGATTTATCAACATTTTTAGTCTCAACATGGATTGTTATAAATTCAGTATTAAGTGATGCATAATCATCTATAAATTTAAGTGGATTTTTCACCATTAAGTGTACATCTAGTCTTTTACTTGTATAAGTTGATATATCTTTTATTTTTTTAAATGGTAATGATTTATTTTTAACAAAGTGACCATCCATGACATCAACATGAATATAGTCAGCATTAGTGACATTTAATTTTCTTAAATCTTCTTTAAGATTTTTACTGCTTAAATATGAAACTGATACCTTCACTTTATCACCTACCACTTATGAATTTCTTATAATCATCATATCTTGTATCTAAGATATTACCCTTTTCTACTTCTTTTTTTACTATACATTCCTTTTCTGTTAGATGCATGCAATCTTTGAAAGGACATGGATATTTTTTGAATTCAATAAAACAATCTCTAATATCTTCTTTAGACATTTTATTAAATTCTATTGCTGAGAAACCTGGAGTATCAACTATTTTACCACCATAAAGTTCTAATAACTGAACAAATCTAGTTGTGTGTTTTCCTCTACCTAAAGCTTTAGATATTTCACCAGTTTCTAAATTTAATCTTTTATCTAGTTTATTAATTAAAGTACTTTTACCCGCTCCACTTTGCCCTGTAAAAACAGTAGTGTGTCCCTTAAAAAGTCTTTTTATCCTAAACATATTAGTATTATATAAAACCTTGTATCCTAAGCTTTTATAGTATTTCACATATTTTTTAATATCTTTTTTTTCTTTTTTAGTTAATAAATCTTGTTTAGTTAAACAAATAATAGGTTTAATTTTATTAAATTCCATAACTACTAGTAATTTATCTAGTAAGTTAGGAGAAAAAAGAGGATCTTTTAGACTAGTTACTATTAATCCTTGATCAACATTACTTACTAATGGACGTTCTAGTTCATTAAGTCTTGGTTTTATTTCTAAAATATAATTATTAACTTCATCAAACTTAACAAAATCTCCTACCATTGGGGTAATATTATTATTTCTAAATTTTCCTCTACTATGACAAGAATAAATCTTGCCATTACTATTTACTGTATATAAATTACTAATTATTTTTACTATTTGTCCTTCCATTCGTCCCCCATATAATTATTAGTTATTATCATCATTAGGTTTTCCATTATCATCTGGAATTATTTCTGGTGGTAGTGAAATCTCTTTTGCTACTACTATTTTTAAAGTTGCACCAGATACTACTTTACCAGTTCTTGATTGACTAATAACTTTTCCTGCTGCATATTTATCGGTTTCTTCATACACAATATTTAATTTTATATTATTTTTAGTACAGAATTCTTCAATATCGCTAACAGTCCACTCTTCACTTACGAAATCTGGATATTCTTCATATACATCAGGTATATATAAAGTTATTTCATCGCCTTTTTTTACTTCAGTACCTGGAGTTAGGCTTTGTTCTAAAATTGCTTGTTCATCAGTATCATCTGTTAATGTTATTGATTTCTTCTCTATTTTGACTTTTAGGCCATGTACGTTTTCTAAAAGTGTTTGTATTTGAATGTAGTTCTTACCAGTATAGTCTTCTATAACGTAAGTCTCACTACCAATTGATTCATATATAGTTATTTCTTTTCCCTTTTTGATACTTCTTCCCGCAGATGGCTCAGTTTTTATTACTTCACCGCTTTCATATTTATCACTTGCTTCTTTTTCAGTAGTTGATTTTACGGTAAATCCTTTTCCTAATAAGATTTCTTCAGCATCCGCTACACTTAATCCACTTACATCTGGTACTTTAATATTTGGAACTTTTGTCATCGTAGGAATTATGAATACTACCAAAGCCATAACAATTAAGATGATAAGGAAAATCCCTGCTAGAATCCATAATACTAGATTAAATTTCTTTTCACTTTTAGTTGGAACTTCTTGGACAAAGTCACCAGTATCTTCAACATCGTCATCTTCTTCTTTTACTTTTTTCTCTTTCTTATCCTTTTTTATTGGTGATATAACTTTAGTATCATCAAGTTCATGTTCAGGATAAGGATAAACATAACGTTCTTGATTCATTACATCTGGATCTAATGCACGTTTTAAATCGTTATGCATCTCTTTAACATCATTATATCTATTCTTAGGATTTTTTGCTGTTGCCTTTAGTATGATGTTTTCTATACTTTGTGGCACGCTAGGAACTTGTCTTCTAACACTAGGAAGTGGTTCTTTCATATGTTTTAGTGCTATTTCTACAGCATTATCACCCTTAAATGGCAATGTTCCTGTTAATAATTCATAGAACAATATTCCCATCGAATATATATCGCATTTGATAGTTGACCCCTTACCTGTTGCTTGTTCTGGCGGTAAGTAATGAACACTACCCATAACGGAATTAGTTTGAGTTAGTTGAGTTGAATTTAGTGCCATTGCTATTCCAAAGTCAGTTATTTTAATTTTACCATCATCTTGAATCATTATATTTTGAGGTTTTAAATCTCTGTGAATAATGTAACTATCATGAGCGTGTGCTATACCATCAGTAAGTTGTAGCATAATATCTACTGCTTCGCTAACAGTTAAACGCCCATTTGCTCTTTTCTTTAAATATTGCTTTAAGGTTTTTCCTTCTACATATTCCATAACGATATAATAGTTTCCATTATCTTCACCAACATCATACATCTCCACAATATTAGGATGTGATAGTGATGAAGCAGACAAAGCTTCGCGTTGAAAACGACGGATAAATTTTTCGTCATTTGCCAAATCGCCTCTTAATATTTTTATTGCAACACGTCTATCTAAGATAACATCTCTTGCTAGATAAACATTTGCCATACCACCTTCGCCAATACTTTTAATTATTTCATATCTATCATTAATTTTTTGCCCCTTTGTTATCAATATTATTCACCACTTTCTTCCAAGCTTAAGTAAGCTACTGATATATTGTCCGTTCCCCCTCGGTTATTGCTCTTTCTAATTAATTTAATTACTTTATCTTCTATATCTAAATCACTTAATAATACTTTTTCTATTTGTTCATGATCTAACATATTAGTTAGTCCATCACTGCATAGTAAGATTGATGAAATATTTAAATCACAATCGAATATGTCAATATCAATTGGATCATTTGCTCCTAAAGCTTTCATTAAAACGTTTTTCTTTGGATGATCTTTAGCTTCTTCTTCAGTTAATTCTCCTGCTTTTAATAGTAAGTTTACTAAAGTATGATCGTATGTAACTTTATGTAAACGGCTATCTTTAATAACAAATCCAGAGGAATCCCCTATATTACCGAATAAAATATAATCTTTAGTTACAATAGCTACTACTAGAGTTGAGCCCATTCCACGAGATTCTGGATGATCTTTTACATAGCTAAATATTAATTCATTAATATCTAATACGCTATCACGTAACCAATTAACTGCTTTTACTTTTTCCATATTAGAAAATGTTTCATTAAAACTTTTTCCTAAATAACTAATAGCGATGCTTGATGCAACTTCACCTGCTGAATGTCCACCCATTCCATCAGCTACTGCCATTAAATAATCTCCATCTTTATTTTTAACTATAATGACACTGTCTTCATTATGAGTTCTTACTTTACCAGCATCAGTTAAATAAAACGATTTCATAAATCCTCCTTCTTAGATCTAAGTTGTCCACATGCAGCACTTATCTTGCTGCCAAATTCTCTTCTTATTGTAACCCCTATGTTTCTTTTCTTTATTATATCATAAAATTCTAAAATGGTATCTTTTTTACTCCTTTTAAATTCAATGTTATTAGTCTCATTATAAGGAATTAAATTAACGTAACAATTCATTCCCTTTAATAGTTCGCATAAATTAATAGCATCTTCCTTAGTATCATTTACGCCTTTTAACATTATATACTCAAAAGTTACCCGTCTATTAGTTTTAGCGATATACTTCTTTATAGCATCTATTAATAACTCAATTGGATAAGCCTTATTAATTGGCATTATTAAGTTCCTTTTTTCATTAGTAGGTGCATGAAGGGATATGGCTAAGTTAACTTGATATGGAAGAGATGCAAACTCTAATATTTTAGGTACAAGGCCACATGTTGATACTGTTATGTGACGTGATCCTATTTGTAATCCTTTTGCATGATTAACTATTTCGATAAATTTTACAATGTTATCATAGTTATCAAAAGGTTCACCTATTCCCATTATAACAATGTGACTAATTCTATCATTTATTTCTTTTTCTATTTGTAATACTTGTAAAACCATTTCACTGGCTTCTAGATTTCGTACTTTTTTTAATCTACCACTTTCGCAGAATTTACAACCCATGTTGCATCCTACTTGACTAGATATGCATAAGCTTTTTCCATAGTCATGCATCATTAGTACAGCTTCTATTAGGTTTCCATCTTTAAGTTCAAATAAATATTTGTTTACTTCAACATCTTTTTCAGTCTTTTTAATAGTTAATTCATCAATACAAAAATCTTCTTTTAGTTTTTCTATAACTTCTTTCTTTAGATTACTCATATCATCAAAGCTGGTAACTCTTTTTTTGTATAACCATTCGTATACTTGAGATGCTTTGAATTTCTTTTCATTCATTGATACAAAATATTCTTCTAAGTCATTAAAGCTCTTATTATATATACTTTTCATTATATTCACATCCAAGAAAATTATATCATAGCGTAAAAAAAATATATATGAATTTTACACATATACATTTTTTTGACAATATTTTTTACAATTTTTTCCCTTTATAGAATATTCTAGTAGCATTTAGTACTGTTATTACGGTTACACCGATGTCTGCAAATACTGCCATAATGATTGACGATAATCCGAATGCTCCTAGAACTAGAACTACAAACTTTATTATTAGAGCAAAAATAATATTTTCCCAAACAATTTTATTTGTGTAATTACTAATTTTGATAGCTTTAGTTATATTTAATAAGTTATCATTCATTACTACAATATCACTTGCTTCAATTGCAGCATCGCTTCCGATACTTCCCATTGATATTCCAAGGTCAGAATTTAACAGTACAATAGCATCATTGATTCCATCACCAACAAAGCATACTTTACTATCGCATCTTAATTCATTAACTACATCTTTTTTATCGATTGGTTTTAATCCAGATTTATAGTTATTAATATTAAGAGTATTACAAACGTCTTTAACAATTGATTCGTTATCTCCAGATAAAACAACTATATTATTTTTATTTAAATCTTTCATTTGTTTAAAGAATTCTTTAGTTTCTGTTTTAATAACGTCACCAATTATAATGTTTCCTATATATTTATTGTTTTTTACTACATATACAATAGTGCCAACATCACTACATTCATCTACTTTAATTTTGTTCTTTTTCAAGTAATTATAGTTACCAATTAAAACATCTTCATCATCTATTTTTACTTTAATACCACCATCTTGTTCTTTAAAATCAGTTATTTTTTTATTATCTATTTTTTTGTTGTAGTAAGATTTAATAGAGTTTGCGATTGGATGATTAGAGTGATATTCACTATATGCTGCTAGTTTAATTACTTTTTCTTTTGTTCCTTCTTTAACATTTATCTTTTTAACTTCAAAGTTTCCTTCGGTAATAGTACCTGTCTTATCAAAAACAAAAGTATCTATTTTTGCTAGTTGTTCTAAGACACTACTACTTTTAATTAAAATTCCATGACGTGATGCTAGCCCTATTCCACAGAAGTATCCTAAAGGTACTGATAATATTAATGCACATGGACAAGATGCTACTAAAAAGATTAGCGCTCGATAAAGCCAAGTATTTAATTCTCCATTAAAAAATATTACTGGAACAAGGAAGATTAAAAGTGATGATATTACTACAAACGGTGTATATTTACTAGCGAATTTATTAATAAATTTTTGAGTTTTAGACTTTTTTACATCTGACTCTTCAATAACTTTTAATATTCTTGAAGCGGTTGACTCTTTAAATAGTGTTGTAACTTTCACTTCTATAATTCCATTTAAATTTATATAACCGGAATAAACTTCTTTATCTTTTGATACATCTCTTGGGATAGACTCTCCAGTAATACTAGAGGTATCAACACTACTGTTGCCTTTTACAACTATTCCATCGATTGGTACTCTTTCTCCTGGTCTTACTATTATGATGTCACCAATATTTAAATTTTCTGGTTTTATCACTTCTTCTTTACCATCTTTTAATAAAGTTGCTTTGTCACTTCTTAAATCAACTAAGTTTTTAATTGAATCTTTTGATTTATCTATTCCTAGGTCATTAATATATTCACCTATCTCATAGAAAAGCATAACAGCAACACCTTCTTTATATTCTTTAATAAAGAAAGCACCTATTGTTGCTAGAGTCATTAAAAAGTTTTCTTCGAAAAATTCACCTTTTTTAAAGTTTTCAATAACTCTTATAAATGTTTCATATCCAATTATGATATATGTAATTATTAATACAATTAAAGATAATTTTTCGTCTAGAAAGAAACTAATTATATATAATATTAAACTGATAATTATACGAATTAAATCTTTATTAATAAATTTAAACATTTTTTTCCTCCATTATATGTTCTATTCCAATATTTAGTATTACTTCTACGTGACTATCACCTAATGAGTAATACACTTCTTTGCCTTCTTTTCTTGTTTTAACCAAATCCATGTCTCTTAATACTTTTAATTGATGACTTATTGCAGAATGAGTCATATTAAGTAAATTCGATATATCACATACACAAAGTTCTTTATTTAAAAGCGATAAAAGTATTCTTACTCTTGTATCATCTCCAAAGACTTTAAATAATAAAGATAATTTTAAAGAATAATAATTATCGATCATATTTTCTCTTACAAATTCAATGCTTTCGTTATGAATTTTTTCTTCTTGGCACTCTATTTGATTTTCCATTTATCCTCCTACGTATGAACGCTCGTTCATATATTATATTATACGCTACAACAAAAAAAATACAATACCAAAAGAATATTGTATTATTAAACTTCTTCTATTTACGTAAATAATATTAGAATGGATTAGCCATTATCTTAATAACTAAATCCATATTATCATCATAAGCCATAATGTTTCTTTTTGTTGCACCACATTTATTGCATTTATAAACGATTTTATATTTTCCTTTTTTAGCATTTTCTATACCTATTGGTTCTAAAATGCCATGGCATTCTGATAGCCTATCACCGGGATTAATATCCAAATGCTTTGATGATAAGCAATAAGGACAATGATCCCTTGCTGTATAACCCAATGGTTCTATTTTTTTACCACAAACATCACATATAAAACTTTCGTCTATCATTTTAAATCTTTTTTGCTGTTCCATAATTAACTCCATAATCTAATAATAGTATATAACATATTCATGGTAAGTACAAAGAATTATTTTGATAGAAAAAAAGAGCTTATTAGGCTTTTAAAATTCTATATGACCCATTGCTTTGTCATATTCGTTTGGCATATCATATTGCATATGCATGAGTTCAACATTTACACATTCACTTCTTAAATACTTTTTTCTTTTGATAGCATAATATGATGCATCTAGTTTTAATAAGTCTTCATCAGTTAGGTATCTCACCGTATTAATTTTATTCGTTGTGTTCATAAAAATATTTGACTTTTGCATTTTTATCCTCCACTTTTATATTACAAGTTCCTCTATCTTGCTTCTATATATTAACAAATAAAATTACTTTTTGTAACTTTTTGTGATAAAACGTCGTTTTTTTTAGTTAAATGGAAATTATTACATCGTGTACAAAGAAATTTTGAAAAATTTCTGTATGCATTTTATATATTTCATTATTGATTATGATATTTTTTACTATAATTAATCCCATATCATTTTTATTATTAATTCTAGATATAATTTTACCTATTTTGTTGATAGTTATTTCTCTTTTAAAGCTATTAGCAATAGTAATATGAATTTTCCCTTTTTCTTCATACATTTGAATACTTATCATTTTATCTCTGCTATTTTTGGCCTCATCAATAGCGTTGTCTAAAAGAATACCTAAAATAGTATATAATTCATTAATATCTTTTTTGTTAACTTTTTTCAAATCTTTTATTGATTGACTAACAAGTATTTCCGGTCTTATTCCTACATTTTTCATCTCGATCATTTTAAAATTAATAAAACCTTTCATTCCCAAAATAGGAATGTTATTAAATTCTTTTAACCATTCAGATGTGATACTCTCCTTTTGATTAATTAACTCTTCCACATATTTTTGCGCTTGTTTTTTGTCTTTATTTAATAATGTCATAATTTTAGTTAACGACTCTTCTCTTTCATTAAGTGTGGCACGATACTCATCCATTAACTTAGCATTTAATTTAGCATAATTCGCCATTTCTATGTACATCTTAGACATCATTTCCATTTGATTTTCTTTATCAATAATAATGCCAATTATAATGGTTATTAAAACAATTATGACTATATCATAAACTAAATCAAAGTCACGTTTTATGTATGGCATTCTAATCATAAAAACAATTATTAAAGAGAAATAAATAAGTGTAAATATAACAAAACTATAATTAGGTTTATTATTTACCCTTTTAATTAGCTTATTAACTAATTTTCTCATCAATATAAATGCTAATACTGAAAGCATTCCAGAGCATATGTTTGACAAAAATTTTTCCATAGGTAAATAGTTAATAGTATAAATAACATGCGGATGAAAAAATCCTAATCCTATTAACAGCATTTCCACTAACATTCTTATACAATAAATAATTAGTGATGTTAATAGCGTCTTAGTTAGTTGCTGTTTAAACACAATCTTTTGAAAAATTACTATTGAAATATAGTAAAAAAATATTGTGAACAGCGGTGTAAAATTGTATACATTTATAATGAATGATACAATATATATTACAAATGCAACAATAGTATCTTTAGTGTCTATTTTTTGATCTGGATAAATTATTTTACTCTTAAAAAAAATAGTGCTTGCAAATACAATAGCATTAATTACACTCAAAATAAATTCCTGCATAAATACTACAACCTCTCTTTTAATTCTTTTTTCTTATTTCGTGCGAGTAATTCTGTTTGTTTATTTGGAAAAAATATAGTATTATTAACTAAATCAACGCTTGTTACATTATTTAAGTTAACAATACAGCTTCTATGAGTTTTCATAAATCTTTGATCATTTGCTAGTGTCTTTTCTAAGTGTTGTATTGTATCTCTTGCAAAATATTCACCATCACTAGTAATAATTTTACAATTATTATTGTTTAAACTTTTTTCTATATATAGTATTTGACTATAAGGAATTTGATATAATTCTCCATTGAGTGAAAAACTTAATGATTTTTGTGTATTAAAAATTCCTAGAGCAACTTCTAGGGCTTCACGTAATTCTTTATCAATATCAGAGTATTTCGATATAAAGTCCAGCATTAATAATTTACTAGTATATCCAATATTACTATATTGTTCATGACTAGTAATAACAATTATTTGACTTGACCAATCACCAGAATTTCTTATTTGTCTTGCCAAATCAAGCCCTGATTTTCCTGGAACTTCAACGTCTAGTAAATATATTTTGTTACCATCAATACTATTTAGTTTTTCTTCAGTTTCCAAATCATATTTATCAATTTCAATAATCTTATAATTATTATTGTTATTACCAATCAATTTAAAAATAACTTTTTTGTATTTTTCTCTCATTGCTTTTGCATCTTCATACAAAACAAAATTCACCATTTTATTACACCTTCATCTCATTGTACATTTTAACATGGCGATATAATAAAATTTTGAATTTGAGGTAAAATGTCAATTATCGATAGGAAAATGCATTTTTCGATAAATTATTTAATATTTTTTGCATTTCACCCTTATTTTTTTACATAAAAAAAGCAACATAAGTTGCTTATTCACAATTACATTCTTTGCCTTCGTTACAGCCACAAGAACAGCTTTCATCACATTTTTCTTTGTTGCTGTTACAACCGCAAGTACATTCTGGGCCACAATTACATTTATCATCACAAGTACATTCTTTTCCTTCGTGACAACCACATGTACATTTTTTATCACACATTTCCTCTTTTTTCATATTTTCACCTCCAATTATTTCTTTCATATACAAACTTATTTTATTAAGTTTACTTTTTTCTAGTTGATATACAACTTTGTTTCCTTTTTTGATTGGCGTAACTAAATGAATTGAACTCAGCACTTTCATATGATGAGACAAAGTTGGTTGAGTAACTTTTAATTCTTTTAAAATATTACAAGCACAGATATTGTGTTTAGCTAATAGCTTTATTATCTTCAGCCTATTTTCATCTGATAATACTTTTAACAGTTCAATTACTTCACTATTAGTCATATTTCTCCAATCTATATAGATAATCATCTATATACTTACATATTATCACTTACTAAATTCAAAATCAAGTATATTTTTATAAAATAAAAAAGTCTCTAAAACGTAGAAACTTTTATAAAATTTTTTTCTTAATTTTACCTATTACGTCATCCTTCAAATGACTCTTATTCAAGTAATTAGGATGATAAGTCCATATTATTCCTTTCTGATCATCTATTAAAACTGGATTACTTTTAGTTGGATAATCTCCTACTAAGCTAGAATCAAAAGTTTCTAATAATTCAGTTGTCATACTATAATAAGGATTACATGGACCATTTACAAATATTGTATACTCAGGTTTAAAATAGTTACGTAAATATGTTAAATAATCGACACTTGTTTGTCTTAATTCATCAGTCATAACAGGATGCCCTAAGCCAACTCGTTTGCTTGCTATTATTGTATTATTCCAAATAATATTATTAGATAATTCTTCTTTTGATATTTCTAAACATTTTCTAATAAACATCCAAAAGTCTTTATTATTAGCTCCACGTTCATCTAGGAATCTTAAATAACCTTGTTCAACTTCTTCAACTTCTGGCATAAAATTTTTATCACTATAATTTAACCATCCATTTGTTTCTTGACCTATATACAAAATTTTTCTATTTAACCCATTTAAATACTCTTGAGAAGAAGATACTAGTAACGGTGTTGCTAAATCCTGTTCTTTTGTAAAACTATAACAATGTTTCAATACATATTTATTATATTCTCTTAATACATTCATAAACCAATCCCCTTTGAGGAATGTTATTATAGCACAATCTTGTAAAATTGCAACAAAAAAAGCCTTTAAAGGCTTTAGTAATTAATTAATTTTTGCTTTTTTTAAGCATAAAACAGTACCAGTTGCACCAATCATAGAAATTAATAGTATTCCTATATATAAAGATAAATTATCTAATGTGCTCGGATTATTAATTCCAGTAGTTGAACCTAAAACGTAAGTACTAAAATGATCTGTTTCAAAAACTGCATATCCATTTTCAATTGTAACTTCATGTACTTCTTTAGTACCATCATCTTTAAGATAATATGCTTTTAAATCAGCTAAGTTCATATTATTATCAATTGCTATATAAACTTTAAAAGTTCCATTATCTAATTTAGTTATGTATGAATCTTTAACGTTTGAGAATAATTTGATATCAGCAACTAATCCCATTTTTAATCCTAATTTTTTGATTAAATCTTTATATTCATCTGAATTTTTATCAAGCAAATTATATTGAATCTTAGAATCTAATGGCACAGATGATGAAGCGGTTGTTATAGACGATCCTGTGATAAAATCTTTTGTAGTTAATAATACATCATTTTTCATCTTACTATCATTTTTCTCTATAAAGAATTCATAATCTTCGCCATTAATAGTAAATATATAATATTCTCCAAGTGTGTTATTTACATTTACTACTTCTTCCATTGGAATGCATTGCCAGTTGTTATCTTCATCTATATCTGCTATTTGTCCACCATAAGTAATTTCAATATCTTTTCCAAGATAATCTTTTACTCTTTTCTTTGCTGCTTGAATAAATGCTTCCCTTGTATTTTCAGTACTAGAAGGAATATACAATACTTTATTTCCTTTTACACCTGCAGTATTTACAATATTATAAGCAAATCCATTATATGTTAATACTAAAAAACCAAATCCTCCATGAGTGAACATTTCATCCCAACCAGCTCTAGCATCTAAAATTGCTTTGATGTTACTATTGCCAAGTATTTTGTTAAAATCACCAGAATAATTAATTACTTTGTTTGTCATTTCTATAGAGAAAGTTTTACCATAACCGCCATTATTGATATAGTTGATTATTTCTAAATCATCTAATCTAAATAAATTTTCTTCAATAGTACCTTCTGTAGGAAATTTTTCTTTATACTTTTTTATTCTCTCATAAATATCTTTATTGTAATTTCCATAAACGAATTCTACGCTTTTTATTACCGCTGGATTATCTTCATCTTTCTTGTCGAAAAAATTAATTTCTCCCTTATTGTATGTTTCATCAGTTGCAGTACAATAAACTGTAAACTCATCTGTACTATATTTGCCACAAGCATAAGTTAAAAGGCCTTCTGAATCATCTCTATTTTGTGGTTTTACTGTGTCCAAATAAATTTTGCCATCTTTTACTATTCTGTTGTATAATTCTTCAGCTGTTTCTGCTAGGACACAATTAGGTACTAGCATTAATAAAAATACTGTTATAAAAATAGTTTTTGAAATATTTTTTCTCATTTGCTTACTCTCCTTTACTATAAGAAAAGTATAACATTGTTGACTATCTTTTACAAGGAATTATTTAATTCTTCTTTTAATGATATCATTACTTTCTAGTTTGCCAATTAATAGACTTGATTTAGGGCTATGATTTTTAAAGTTATTTTTTATCTGTTTTTCATCGTAATTAGCATAACAATATTTACAAAAATGCATACACGAATTATATGCTCCGATATCTACCATTTGAACACAATTACATTTTTTCTCTTTTCTTGCTGCCCAATTTTTATAAGTTTTGCCGGTAAGTTTGTATGCTAACTCATGTGATAAACATTCACCTTTAGTAAAACCATATTCCAATAAATTTCTATCTTCAAAACATGTTTGAATTGTCATATTATGAAGTTTTGCTATTCTACTAAAATTTTCTCCTATTATTTTGCAATCTTCTTCATTAAATTCTCTATAATTTAAACTTTTTCTATTATTCCTAACGTTTTTATAATCATCAATAAAAGATACTATTATAGTGTTTACATATCCATCTAATAAAGAACACAATTTATCAAAAGCTTTAATATGATAATCTGCACTATATTTATTGCTTAATAATATTGGGTCATACCTTATACATAAGTTTTCTTTTCCAATAATATTAGACAAGCTTTTGACTGCTTCTATTATTTCCTTTTTAGATGGTACATAAGGCTCTATATCTTTATTATAAGGAGTTATAGTCACATGAAATAATATTGGTTTATTTATCTTTTTTATTTTATCTAAAATAGGAATAGGATTCTTAGTACAGAATAAGATCAAATCAACGTCTTCAAAGTATATTCTACTAACCAATTTGGGATTAAAGGGATTTCTTACATCAACAAATCCTTCATCCAATCTATTCATGAACCAATTAGAGTAAAAAGCAATTATATCCGTTCTGCCACTTACGTTTAATATCATAATATCTCCTTCACTTTCTTTCATTTTAATTATTAAATCTTTAATACAAATCATTATACTTAAAAAACGTTTGATGCAATCTTTTTAGGAACATTTGATAAGTTGGGTGGAGCAAACCTTCAAAAAGAGGGAGGTAATATTATAAATAAGAAGGATTTTTTAATTTTATCTCTAGTAATAATTATCTTTCTTTTATTATTACTATTTATAGTATCAATATAAAAGAAATCCACCTAACTCAGTACTGATTTAGGTGGAGTCATAATTTATGGCAACACTCAACACTGCAATATCGAATGTTCCCCTTTTTTTATTTTATGCAAACTTTCTTGCTAGATACATAATAACATAAAAACGACTCTTTTACAAGTCGTTTTAAAATCAATCTGGTGCCTGAAGTGGGACTTGAACCCACACAGTATTGCTACCATCGGATTTTGAGTCCGACGCGTCTACCATTCCACCATTCAGGCAAGTACGAATATTATTATACAATAATTAATTCGCATCGTCAATTTCTTCTTTATACTTTGAATCATATAAATCAACAGAATCAATAGTAACTTCTTCTACAATATTATCAAATTTCGGTAATTCATCTTTTGATGCTAATCCAAAATAATCTAAAAATTCGCTAGTAGTTTGATATAGTATTGGTCTACCTGGAAGTTCACTTCTACCTACTTCTTTAACTAGTCCTTTAGCAACTAATTTTTTTATCATTTCCCTACTACTTACCCCTCTTATCTCATCAACCATTAAACGTGTAATTGGTTCATTATAAGCAATAATTGCTAGAGTTTCTAATGCTGACTGAGATAAAACATTAGTTTCTGGGTTTTCAATTAGTTTTTGATAATACTCCTTATGTTCCTTCTTAGTAGTAAGTTTAAATGTATTACCTAAGAAATTAATTCTAATTCCCCTATCATCTTTTTCATATTTTTCTTTTAATGACATTATTAATTCTTTTGCTTCATCATCATTTAGTGACATTATATCTTTTATCTGTTGCATAGTTAATCCGTCATCACCTACTACAAATAAAAGTCCTTCTAAAACTGCTTCTAAATTCATCTATATCCCCTCACACATAATTTCACCAAAGTTAGATTCTTGTACAATAATTAATTCATTTTGTCTTGCCATTTCTAAAATAGCTAAAAATGTTACCACTACATACTCTTTGGTTAATACATCAAATAATTCTAGAAAATTAAATTTATGCTTTTTCTTTAAAATATTTCTTATAGATTTTCTTCTATCTTCTACTGACATTTCTTTTTTTGTAACTTTTGTAGATAAAGGTTCGTTTTCTTTTTGCCTTTCTAAAAACTTTTGGAAAGCCTTAATTAAATCATCTAAAGTCACATCTGTATTACTAATAACTTCTACTTCTGGTAGATATTCTTTAATGTTTTCTGGTGATTTAGTATATACCTTGTGTCGTTCTTCTTCTAAATCTTTAAATTCCAAAGTCAAATCCTTATACCTTTGATATTCAATAAGTCTATTTACCAATTGTTCTTGTGGATCTTCTTCTTGTTCTTCAGCTTCTTCATGTCTTGGTAAGAGCATTCTCGATTTCATTTCAATAAGTTCTGCAGCCATTACTAAGTAACTACTTGCAATATTTAAGTTCATCTCTTCCATCTTATTTATATACTCTAAATACTGATCTGTAATTACTTCTATTTTTAAATCAAAAATATCCATTTTTGACTCTTTTATTAAGTGTAATAATAAGTCTAATGGACCTTCAAATTCATTGATTTTTATTTCTATATTCATCTTACCACATCCAATTGTTAATACAATTATACCATAACTTGTTTTTATTCAAAAGAAAAAAGTTCTTGCGAACTTTTAATTTTGTGGACGACAGAAAAGTGAAAATACAAATGTAAATATAATAGCAGCCGTAATTCCAGATGCAGTTAAATCAAACATTCCCATTAATATTCCAATAATACCATATTCACTTGCTTTAGCTAATGCTCCATGAATTAGAGAATGTCCAAAACTAGTAATTGGTACCATTGCTCCGCCACCTACACACATAATAATTTTATCATAAATACTAAAAGTATCTAAAGCAGCTCCTATAACTACAAATAAACTTGTAATGTGACCTGCAGTTAATTTAATGTTATCAAGTATTATTTGACCAGCCATAGATACTAATCCTGCAAAAAGAAATGAGTAAACATAAATCATCTTATCGCCTCCAAACTAATTGCATGAGCAATTGAATTTATGTGTTCATGTTGATATACAAATGTTGGAGAGAATAATGCCCCAGTTGCTACAAATAAAACTCTATCAAGTTCTCCTTTTTCCATTTTAGGTAATATTTTTGAATAGTTTACTAAAGCGCTACAAACAGGGCCCGATCCTCCTGCCATTACTTCTTCTTGTTTAGATAAATCATAAAGCATTGTTCCGGCATCATCGTAATTATTACTGATATCTATTCC
The DNA here is from genome assembly GCA_934122395.1 of uncultured Bacilli bacterium. Classification (GTDB taxonomy): domain Bacteria; phylum Bacillota_I; class Bacilli_A; order RF39; family UBA660; genus RGIG3091. The sequence continues at coordinate 439,914 of CAKOWQ010000001.1, forward strand.
ATATTCACTATGCATATAATCAATTAATATTTCTCTACCATACACACCTAAATCTCCTGTAATTATCAAGTCGTAGTAGTTTGGTTCTCTTTTTAAAGCTTTTAAATGTTCTGCTATTGTATCACCTGCTGCTACTGCCATAACTGCTCCCATATTAAATGGATCTGTTTGCCCCATATCTGCTACTTTTCCTATTGTTGAAGATTCTATTTTTATTTTACCTTGTTCACCAGTTAGATAAATACTTGCTCCACCAGTAGCTGTAAAAGTAGCTGTTTTGGGTTTAGGAGCTCCATATTCAGTAGGATTTCTAAATTGTTTTTCACTTGACATATTATGAGATGATGTTGCTGCTATACAGTTTTTTATTTTGCCACCATCTATTAAACTTGCACCTAGAATTATTCCTTCAGCACTCGATGCACAAGCACTATATATTCCAAAGAATGGAATGTCGAACTTTAAAGCCGCATAACTCGATGAAGTTACTTGATTTAATAAGTCACCTGATATCAATACATCTATATTTTTCTTATCATTTTTTATTTTTTTTAATAAAATATCAATACTATCAGTAAGTAATCTTACCTCTGCTTGTTCCCAAGTTTCTTCTTTAGCATATAAATTGTCATAGCATTTATCAAAGCCACTTGATAATGGTCCATCTTTTTCATAGGGCCCTGTTACAGTAGAATATCCACCTATATATACATTGTTATATTCGTATGTCATGTTATAGTCCTCCCAATAATAAATACCTTAGTGTTCCAAATATCCATGCTGCTACTATTCCATATAGTATTACTGAACCTGCTAGTTTAAAAATATTCATACCAAGTCCATATATAGGTCCTTCTTTTCTATATTCAATACCAGCACTTGTCATAGAATGAGCAAATCCTGTAATAGGAATAATTAATCCACACCTTGCAAATGTTACCCATTTGTCAAAGAAACCTAATGCAGTAAATAGCGATGCAAAAAATACTAATGTAACAATCATAAAAACCGAAGCATCTTTTGTAGATATTTCTAGCCAAGCTGAATAAAAATCTATTAGACCTTGACCGATTATTCCTATTAGTCCTCCTGTTAGAAAACTAATAATAGCATTCTGTACTCTATTTTCTTTTGGTTTGTGTCTATCAACTATTTTTTGATATTCTCTTTTTTCCATATTATCACCTATCAATATTGTTCCTATTATTAATAGTTTTTATACAAAAAAATACTAACTAGCTAGTTTACTTCTTAGCTTTGTTAGTATTTTTGTTTCATTTCGTGATACTTGAACTTGGCTCATTCCCAGTAATTTGGATGTTTCCTGTTGACTTTTATCTTCATAATATCTTGCTCTTATTAATTTTCTCTCTGGTTCAGTTAACCTATTTATTTCTTCTCTTAAATCTAGGATATCGCCATTATATCCTTCTTCATCGTAGCTTAATGAATCATATAAAGTAAGTTCCTTACCTTCTTCGTTTAGTTCATAGTCAAGACTTCTAACATAATCCGTAGCTTGTTCTGCTTCAATTATCTTTTCTATAGGTATTTCTAAAAATATTGATAATTCTTCGTTGCTAGGCGCATGCATTAATTTTTGTGTTAATACTTCTTTGGCATTATTTATCGAACTATTCAATGCTAGTAAGTCTCTACTTACTTTTATTACTTTATTTTCCTTTATATATTTTAACATTTCACCTTTTATATATAAATAAACATAAGAAGAAAATGCTTTTGTCCCTTTTGATGAATCATATTTTTCTACTGCTTTTAACAATCCCATTCTACCTACTTGGCATAAATCCTCAAAGTCATTTCCAAAACTATATTTATGTGCAATACTGTAAATCATTTTTTCATAATCTTGTCCAGTCATATTTTCTCCTTTAAATATTAATTATTTTAAATGCATTTACTTCTTTATTAGCTAACCATATCTCATCAAGTTCATCTTTTTTTAGTTTTATATTTAATCTATTATAATATCCACATATTAATAATCTTCCATCATTTCCAATTAAATTTTTATATTTTCTAATCATATTATTTAATTCCACATCATTTATAATAATTGTTTTTTCTAAATTTATTAGTAAATATTTTATACCAGCCTTTTTTATCATGTCATCAACTAACTCTAATTTAGTTTTTGTACTTTTATTTAACTCACCAATTAGTCTTACAAATAAAATACCTTTTTTGTATTCGAATTCTATTTTCAGCATATTATCTCCTCGCAATTAAATATAGTTTATTTTTGTTTTATTTTATACCATTTCGACAAAACACATTATTTTTTTCGTACGACAAAAATCGACAAGAGAATAGAAATATAACTATAAAAGCCATACGTTACATAGAGAAATACTTTGTTATTGTTAATATAATACTTTTTGATTGTGTTTTCTTCCTTTATAGGTACTATTTTTATTTTTTCCTCTACTGTTTTACTTTCTTCTTCACAATAACTAATAAATTTATTTTCAATATAATTATTAGTTAATATAGGCTGATCATTAATTTTTTGATTATTATCCTCTATATCAACTATTAAAGTAGTTTTCTCTTCTATGCTGTTATAAGATAAAGTGAGTTCATATTTACCATTCTTCATCAAGTTATATTCACCTATTATTTTAATCTCTTCTTTATTATAAATATCTGTTTCTATGTAATCAAAAAGATTAAAGTCATAACTATTAACTATTATTTCACTTGGAATCTTTATATAATTATCTATTTCTATTTTTACTTTTTTAGGTATAATTATATCTTTATATACAAAGTCTATTGATGCATCACAATGATTCATTGTATCAAGATTATAGTATTCCTTAATTGTTATTTCATTTAATGGAATATTAGTTACTATATTATCAATTATTTTAAAATATTTAGACCAAATGATTATTTCATTAGGTATAGTTAAATAATTCCTAGTTCTATATTTATATATTAACTTATCATTTTCATATACATATTCTACTTCTACTTCATCACTTTCAATAATTTCAGTATCTGAATAGTAATAATCACTATAGTCAAAATAATAAGTTTCGGCTTTTACATAATTTGGAATTAAACATATTGACAAAAGAAAAAAGAAATATAATACTCTCTTCATAAAATCACCTCATTAATATATAGACTATTAATATAGCAATTTCCTACAAAAAGTAATAATTTCTTTAATTTATATCATGCTTCCTGTTAAAATATCTTTTAAAGTTTCAAAAATCATTTTAAAATACCCAAGTTTATTTACATTATTATTTGCTATCAAATCAACTTTTCTTAATATATTGTTTCCATCTTTTACTAATAATTTTCCTAATACATCACCTTTTTTTATAGGAAGTTTAATATCATTTAAATTTGTTTCTAAATCATATTTTTTACTTAATTCCGATTTTTTCTTTAAAACTATAATATCTTCATTCGGAGATATTGTTACTTTATCTTTAGTTCCTTTATTTATTTTTATTTCTGTAATGATATCTTTTTTAGTTTTTACTATATCTGCCTTATATAAGTTAAATCCATAATCCAATAATTCTGAAGTTTCTTGGTTTCTTACTTTTCCAGATGTTTCACCTAGTACTATTGCAATTAAACGCATTCCATCCCTTTTAGCAGTAACAGCCATACAATATCCAGCATTATCAGTAAAACCTGTTTTTAATCCATCAGCACCTTCATAGAATCTTACTAATTTATTAGTATTAACAACCCAGTATTTATTGGGAGTATCTTGTCTTATGTAATCTTCATATACTTTAGAAAATTCTAATATTTGTTCATGTTTTAATAATTCCTTAGCAATTAGTCCCATATCATAGGCACTTGAATAATGATTTTCTTCATCTAGTCCTGTTGGATTTACAAAATGCGTGCTTTTTAATCCTAGTTCTTTTACTTTTTCATTCATCTGTCTAACAAAAGCTTCCTCTGTTCCTGCAATTCGTTCTGCTAGTGCAACTGTTGCATCATTGGCACTTGCCATAGTAATACCTTTCATTAAGTCTCTTACAGTCATTTCCTCACCTGGTTGTAACCATATCTGAGAGCCGCCCATTCCAGCCGCGTTACTACTTACTCTTATTTTTTCATTCCAAGTTAAAGTCCCTTTTTCAATGTTTTCTAATATTATAATTTGTGCAACCATTTTAGTCATTGATGCAACTGGTACTTTTTCATCCTTATTTTTTTCGTAAATTATTTCACCAGTACTAGCTTCAATTAATAAGCCACTTTTAGCATTTGGTAATAATTCCTCAGCCCTAATACTTATTGGAAAAATTAAAACAGTTATTATAAAAATAATTAACAATCTCTTTAACACTATTTCACCTCTATTAAATTATTATGTAATTAAATATAATTATATTTCTTTTTTATTCAATGTCTTATTTTGTAAGATTAAAGTAGATCGATTGACATATAATTTAGTGATAATATAATGTTTTTGGAGGTTATCTAATGACAAAGAAAATTACTATCGTTTTAGTAGTAATAGCAGTTGTTGTAGGTATTATTTTTATTAATAAAGAAAGATTAAAAAAAGAGAATAATTTGGAAGCAAACAAAAATAACATGACACTTGAAGAAAAATTAAAAAAATTAGGTAATGTAAATAAAAGAGTCAACTATTTTAATTCAAATTATATTGATAGATATTTAAAGTACAAAGAAAATAATAGGAATATGAAAAATTCAGATATTGTATTACAAGTTAATATTGGATTGGATCAAGAATTTTATACAAACATAAAAAGAGCTTTGGATATTGATACTACTTATGTTTTAGTAAATAAATTCTATTACTTGGATGAAAACTACATTCCTAAGAACCTTGAAACAATCGATTCTAATTATTCTGCTCCCGGCAAAAAAATGGTAAACGTTGCTAGAATATCATTTGAGTATTTAGCTAAAAAAGCTTTAAGTGAGGGTTATCGTATTAGAGCAGTCTCTACATATAGAAGTTTCTCATATCAAGAAGGTCTATATAATAATTATGTAGCAAAAGATGGTGTAGAAAAGGCTGATAAATATTCTGCTAGAGCAGGCTTTTCAGAACATCAAACAGGTCTTGCAGTGGATGTGGATAATTTTAGTACTAGTTTTAATGATTTTGAAAACACCAAAGAATATAAGTGGATGCTTGATAACGCTTATAAATATGGTTTTATATTGAGATATCCTAAAGATAAAGAAAATATAACAGGTTACATTTATGAACCTTGGCATTATAGATATGTTGGTATTGAAATAGCATCATTAATTCATGAGAACAACTTATCATATGAAGAATATTATTTTAAATATATAGCAAAATAAAAAGCACTCACTATTCTATTGTGAATGCTTCTTTTATATTAAATGATTCTTTAACTTTATTCACATGAAGTGTGCAAAGAATATCACCTATTTTTACTTCGTCGCCTATTTTTTTATGTAAAACAATGCCTACGGTAGGATCAATTTTATCATCTTTAGTAATTCTTCCGGCTCCTAAATGCATTGATACTTCGCCAACTGTTTTAGCATCTATTCTAGTTATTACACCATCTTTGTCACTTTTAATTTTTATTACTTGATCGCTTATTGAAAGATGTGCTAAATCTCCATGTTGGAAAGAGACAAATTCTAAGAATTTTTTATAAGCTTTGCCACTTTTTATAGATTCTATAGCTTCATTCTTTGCTTCTTCTATAGATATATCTTTACCCATACTAATCATATTAGCAGCTAATTCAATACATAAGTTACCTAAGTCATTATCGATGTGACCCTTTAAAACATCAATCGCTTCTAATACTTCTAAACTATTACCAATGCATCTTCCTAAAGGAGCATCCATTTTAGTAATTAATACTCTTGTTTCTTTATTAAAACTCTCTCCTATTTTTATTAGTATCTCTTTTAATTTAAGAGCATCTTCTTCTTTATGAATTAAAGCTCCTGTTCCTAGTTTTAAGTCAATTAGTATTTTATCAGCACCACTTGCTATTTTCTTACTCATTATAGATGACGCTATTAAAGGATATGATTCAACCGTTCCAGTAACATCTCTTAGTGCATATATTTTCTTATCAAGAGGTGCTAACTCTTTAGTTTGACCTGATACCACCATATTTATAGTTTTTAATTCATCTAAAAATTCTTCTATTTCTAGATTAGTTTTAAAACCCGGAATACTTTCTAATTTATCGATAGTACCCCCAGTATAACCTAACCCTCTACCTGACATTTTAGCAACTTTAATACCGCAACTTGCAACCATTGGAGCAATAATCAATGTTGTTTTATCCCCAATTCCACCAGTTGAATGTTTATCAACTTTTACTCCTTCAATATTACTTAAATCTAATACTTCACCACTATTAATAAAGATCTTAGTTAAATTAACTATTTCATCATCAGTCATTCCTTTTAGACAAATAGCCATTAAAAGTGCAGACATCTGATAACTTTCTATTTTATCATTTAAATATCCTAGGAAACTATATTCTAATTCTTCCCAATTTAGTTCTTCACCTAATCTTTTTTTATTAATAATATCAACTATATTCATACATTGCCTTCCTTCTTATTATAATTTAGTTTATTGATTTGTCTTGATCTTGCTATTGCTAATGAGTATTCTTCTACATCTTTAGTAATTATTGATCCTGCTGCTATTAAACCTTTTTTATTTATAGTAACTGGTGCTACTAATACACTATTAGCCCCTATATAAGCGTAATCACATATAGTTGTTTTATTTTTTATTTTATCTTTACCATTTAAGTTAGCAGTAATTGTTCCTCCACCTATATTTACATTATATCCAATATTAGCATCACCTAAATAACTTAAATGCTTTGATTTAACTCCATCATTAATAATGCTATTTTTTACTTCAACAAAGTTACCTATTACTACACTATTTTTTATAACAGCATTACCTCTTAATCTAGCAAAAGGTCCAATAACATTATTATCTCCTATTTCTGTATTTTCTATATGAGATGAGATAATCTTATTATTATTTCCTATTGTACTATCAATAATAATAGAATTCATATCTATTATATTATTTTTTCCAATATGACTATTACCTCTTATTGAGGTATTAGGATATATAATAGTTCCCTCTTCTATTACTACTTCTTCATCAATATAAGTATTATTTATATCAATAATAGTAATGCCTCTTTCTAAAAGATGTTCACATATCTTCTTATAATTCATATTATCACCACTTTAATTATATCAAAAAAAAGATACATAAAGTATCTTTATCTTAATTTTTTATTAATTAATTCTATTGTCCTTTTAGGATCGGTTATTAATTTATTATACAAACTATCATAAGTATTTTTTCTTAATTCTCTTATGATATTAATTTCTTCATTAGACATCTTCATTCCGTAATTAGCATCATTATCAGTAACTACGAACGAATCATTTCCAACAAAATAATCTAGACTTACATGAAAAAGATTAGATAAGTCTGTTAAAGTTTCTAGTGATGGTGATCTAGTACCCTTTTCATAACAGCAAATACTCACCTTAGTAACGTTTAGTTTTTCGCCTAATTCCTGTTGAGTCATATTATAAGTTTTTCGTAGATTTTTAATTCGTTGACCTATAATATTCATACCATCACTCCTAGTACCATCATTATAATGAATTACTTATGCCATTAGGCCAAAGTTAACTAAATAGAAACTTTTATTATTATTTACTAAATCTACTTTTTAATTCATTGATTAATATTTTTATTATTACTAGATAGAAATGTTGTACGTTCTGCTATTACATCAAGACAATATTTTTTACTTCCGTCTTCTTTTTCTATTACTCTACTTTGAATTCTACCTTTGATACCAACAATATCACCTTTATGACAGTACTCTGCAGTAGATTTAGCTACACTATCCCACAAGATGCAATCAATAAAATCTGTATCATAGTCACCGTTAATATTTTTAAAACTTCTTGGTACAGCTAAAGTAATATATGAATAATGTTTATTTCCTTCAGTTTTATTTACTTCTGGATCCTTTGTTAGTCTTCCTACCAAAACCACCTGATTTAACATATTATTCCTCCTTTCATCCATAATTTAGCACATTATATTTTCGATAACAAATGACATAATTACAGATTTGATGGATAATAAAAAAAGAATATTAAATTTCCTTTAATAGAAAATATAATATTCTTTGAAAGATAAATATTTAATAATTCAAAATATTAAAAGTTACAAATTTTGTTTTAATAATTGATTCAATTCAACAGCATATTCCATAGGTAATTCTTCCCTAAACTTTTCTATAAATCCTAAAACAATTAGTTCTATTGCTTTTTCTTTTTCAATACCTCTTGTTGCAAAATAGAAAAGTTTTTCATCGCTAATTTTTGAGACTGTTGCTTCATGTTCTAAACTACTTGTTGCATTAGAACATATATTGGTTGGAAAAGTATCACTTTTTGATAATTCATCTAATATAAGGGTATCACATTTTACCATTGCTTCACTATTTAAAGCACTCTTTTTAATATCAACTTTCCCTCTATAACTAGCATTGCCTCCACTTCTTGCAATACTTTTAGATATAATTGTACTCTTAGTATTTTTCCCTATATGAATCATTCTTGCCCCACTATCTTGTTGTTGATTATTAGTAGCAACACTTATAGTAATACACGTTCCATTAGAATAATCTCCTTTTAAGATACAAGCAGGATACTTCATAGTAACTTTAGAGCCAATATTACCATCAATCCATTCCATAGTACCATTTTCTTCTACTAGAGCTCTTTTAGTAACCAGATTCAAAACATTATGAGCCCAGTTTTGTATAGTACTGTAACGGCATTTACTATTTTTCCCAACATATATTTCTACTACTGCTGCATGAAGTGATGAGTCACTATAATTAGGAGCAGTACAACCTTCTATGTAGTGTAATTCACTATTATCATCAACAATAATTAATGTCCTTTCAAATTGTCCCATACTTCTAGAGTTAATTCTAAAATAACTATGTAGTGGCCTATCTAATTTAGTATTTTTTGGTATATAAATAAAACTACCTCCACTAAATACAGCACTATTTAAAGCAGCAAACTTATTTTCATCATTTTTTACGATAGTTGAAAAATATTTCTTTACTAAATCAGGATATTTCTTCATTGCGTCTTCAATTGATGTAAATATTACATGTTTCTTTTCAAGTTCATCTATCATATTGTGGTATATTACTTCACTTTCATATTGAACGCCTATACCATCTACTTTTTTTTCACTATCGATAACTCCTAAGTTACTGAATTCACATTTTATATTAGAGTCTACATTATCCCAACTATTTTCTAATTTTTCCTTATCATTTTTGTAATATATTATTTTGTTAAAATCAATATCATATTTAGGTCCAAAAGAAGGCATTGCTAAATTGCAGAATTTTTTATAACTGTCAATTCGATAATTTAAAATCCATTCGTCTTCTTGTTTTATTTTGGATATTGCTCTTACATTTTCTTCATTAATTCCTACAATTTCCATGTTGCCTCCTTACTAGTCTTCAATAATTTTTATTTTTGGATTTACCCCACTATTAATATAACTCTCATTAAAACGTCCTGATGTCTTAATAATCTTATCTATTTCTTTATCACTATATTTTTTATCTCCTTTAAATTGTATTATACCATCACGAACAGCATATATTTCACCTATAACAGCATTATTTCTATCTGCTAAAAGATTACCATTACTATCACGGTCAATAAAATTATATGGTAACCCTGTGATGTAATCACACATAACACCATCCTTTTTAATTCCTATAGCGTAACCATTATGTATCCACATGTCGCTACCATCAAAAAACCCCAAGTATTCTCTTATAGATAACGCAGTAACTTCCTCTACTCCCCTATATTTCATATAAACTCCTCCTATTTATTTATTTCCTCTATAATATGTTTAATAGATTCAAAAGGTAATGTTGCGCATTTCTTTCTACTAGGTTGTTTAGATATTGTATCATATACAATTAAATCACCTAATACGCTTTTGTCATAATCTTCTTCATTGATCATTTTCTCATAATTGTCAATTATTCTTTTTACTTCATCAACGGATTTCCCTATTAATGTTCTTATCATAATAGATGTTGCAGATGTAGAAATTGCACATGCTTCTCCATCAAATCTTATATCTATAAATATACCGTTTTCTAATTTTGCCATAACGTCAATATTATCAACGCAAGAAGAATTCCTAGTATTTACTTTAATATATCCCTTACTATCTGTTAATCCTCTATTAACAGGATTTTGATAATTGTCTAAAATGATATCTCGTTTTAATTTTTCGTCCATTATTACACCTCTTTTTATAAAATTATATTAAATATATCTTTCTGTTTCTTTAGTGCTTCAACTAATAAATCTATTTCGCTTTTTGTATTATAGAGATAAAAGCTAGCCCTGCAGGTATTAGAAACGTTTATTTCATCCTTTACTATTTTTGCACAGTGATTACCTGCTCTTACACATATGTTAAAGTGATTAAGGAAAACTGCTGTATCTTGGCTAAATATTTTATCTAAATTAAATATTACAATACCAGATTTTGAATTTTTATTATATATATTGATATTAGGAACTTCGCTTAATCTTTTCACTGCATATTCTTTTAATTCTAGTTCATGTTTATGAATATTTTCTAATCCTATACTTTGAATATATTCAATTGCTTTTCCCATTCCTAGAACCCCTGCAATATTTTGTGTTCCTGCTTCTAATCTTTCTGGTAGCATTTTATACTCTAACTCTCCATTGCTTTCGAAATAAGAGTTCATACCGCCACCATATTCCATAGGAACTAGCTCGTTTAATAAATTATATTTACCATATAGTACTCCTATTCCTGTTGGTCCTAACATTTTATGAGCAGAAAAGCCTAAAAAATCAATATTAGCTTTCTCTACATCAATAGGAATATGTCCTATACTTTGAGCTGCATCTACAACAAAATAAATATTGTTATCATTACATATTTTTCCTATTTCATAAATAGGTCTTACATCTCCTATGGCATTAGTTACGTGTGCAATTGAAATAACTTTAGTTTTAGAAGTTATTACTTTTAATAGATTTGGAATAGTCAATTCATGATTTTCATCTAATGGAATGAATTTAACTACTATACCTATTCTTTTAGCTAATTCAAGCCATGGCAAAACGTTAGAAGCATGTTCACTTTTAGTAATTAGTACTTCGTCACCTTCATGTAAGTTATTATTCATGAATCCAAATACAACTGTATTTAGTGATTCAGTAGTACCTTTAGTAAAAATTATTTCATCACGCTTTGCTGCTTTAATAAATGTTTTTACCAAGTCTCTTACATTTTCATATTTTTGATCAACTATTTGACTTATATTATAGTCACCTCTATGAGCATTAGAAGTGTATTTAGTGTAGTAATCAATAACTTCTTTAACTACACATTTAGGCTTTAGTGTTGTAGCACCATTATCAAAATAAATAATATTGCTATTTAACATTTCAAAGTCGTCTCTATTCATTTTGTCACCTCCTATATATAGTTTTTGATAAATGCATCTATCTTTTCTATTTCTTCTTTTGTAATATCCATTTTCCCAATTAAAAATCCTGATGTTAATAATTCTTTAATGTTTGTTTCATTAATTCCTCTAGTTTGCAAGTAGAAAATGATATTTGGATCAAATCCTCCTATATATGCCGAATGATTTGCTACTATCAAATTATTATCAACAAGTAGATTAGGTTTTATCTCGCACTTTCCTCCACCTATATTAATAATCTTATTATCTTGGGTAGTATTGCAATCATTACTATTATTAAATACTTTAGCATCTACATCAAAAGTAAAACTGTTATCCTTTAAATTAATAGCATGATTTGTTATTTTGCTAAATGTATTAGATGCATTATGATTTATTCTTTGATAGTAAGAATTAGTAACATCATTAATAATACTGCTATTGTAAACTATATTTGCATCCGTATCATTTAAATTAATTGTAATATTATCACTTGTATTATAAGAAATTTTATTAATTATCACTTTGCTATTTCTTCTTAGGTTATACTCTATTTTATTTTTAGTATTGCTACCAAACTCCAATACGTATAAACACATGTCGTCCATTACATCTATATGAACAAAACTAGATTCATCTTTTAAGTTTATTAAAAGTGATGTATCTTCAGTTATTATAAGATCTCCTAATTCATCTACATTATCTATTACTAGTTTATTCATTATTATCAGAACCACCTATATTATTTATCTCATTATATCCATTTTTTTCAATTTCAAATGCTAGTTCATAGCCACCTGTAGATACAATATTTCCGTGATTTAGAACATGCACATAATTTGGTTTAATATATTCTAATATTCTTGGATAATGAGTAATTATTAAAACAGAAGTTTTAGGATTTTCTTTTAAATATTCGTTGATATTATCACAAACTATTTTTAAGCTATCAACATCAAGGCCAGAATCCAATTCATCTAAAATAATAAATTTTGGTTTTAATAGTTTCATTTGCAATATTTCATTCTTTTTTCGTTCTCCACCTGATGCTCCAACATTTACCGCTCTATGTAACATATCATTACTCATTTTTAAATTTTCCACACCGTTATCTAACGCTTTAATAAATTCATAAAGACCTATTGGAGATGAATTCCTAGAGTTTATAGCTGTTCTTAAAAACTCACTATTAGTAACTCCTTCTATACTTATTGGGCTTTGGAATGATAAAAATATTCCCATTCTTGCTCTTTCATCTGGAGTTAAATCTTTTATTTCTTTATCTAAAAATCTTATGTTTCCATCTATTACCTTATATTCAGGACTTCCCATAATAACTTTTGATAATGTACTCTTACCAGTTCCGTTTGGCCCCATAATAGCATGGATTTCTCCATCTTTTATATTTATACTTAATTTATTTAAAATCGTTCTATCTTGAACTTTAACTGTTAAATCTTTTATTTCTAGCATATATATTCCTCCATGAGATATTTTTATTATACCACAACCGTATATATATTTAATCGAAAAATATACTTATTATGTATAAAACTTTTGAAGATATATCACAATATTAATGAATATTGCTGTATTCACAATACGTGGAAAATATATCTTCCACTAACTTACCTTAATGGTAAGTTTTTTGTTTTTAAATAAAAAATCTTTATGCTATTTTATTTTTTTGTTAAAATAAATTTAGGAGATGATAAAATGGATTGCATATTTTGTAAAATAATCAATAATGAAATACCAAGTTATACTGTATATGAAGATGATATTGTTAAAGTATTTTTGGATATAGATCCTAAAACTAATGGAGATCTTTTAATTATTCCCAAAAAACATTATACAAATTTAGTTGATATTGATTTAGATACACTTAATCATATTAATAAAATATCTAAAGAAATGTATAAACTATTAAAAGAAAAGTTAGAGTGTGATGGATTAACAATTATTCAAAATAATGACTATGGCCAAGAAGTAAAACATTATCATGTACATCTAACTCCAAGATACAATAACGATTTATTAAGTCACGAGTATAACAAAGAAATGCTTAAACCAATTGAAGATGTTTTTAAAACTATTAAAGGAGAGTAATTACTACTCTCCTTTTTTGTACACATCGCTTCCAATAATAATTCGATCAGGATTTATTTGACCTGATTCATAAACTTCGTTAGGCTTATCTTTTAAATAGATATTAACTACTCCGTTTTCTTTAGTATAAGTACAAGAATACATATTTACACTATTGGTTTTAAGACAGGTTCCATCACTGTTGAATTGGTAAGTAGCATTATCACTAGATACCCAACTACCAACTAAATCAACTTCTTTACCACAAGCAGTAATTAAAACTAACATTCCTAATAATATTAAAACTTTCTTCATCATATCACCTATCTTAATTATAACTATTAATAGGTATTTATAGCAAGAAAAAAAGAACATATTGTTCTATTCTTTCTCTAGCATGAAACCCATGCTCCTAAAATAATAGCAAGTAAAATATATAATACTATTACTATTACGAAGCCATTATTTCCTCCACAAGTTTGTGTTGGATTATTATTTTGGCAAGACATAATTACACCTCCTTAAACTAGATATAAGCACCTAGTATGATAACTAGTAAAATGAATAACACTAAAACAATTGCTGAAGATGATACATAATTTCCCATATTTTAATCCTCCTTTTTTGTTTACTCACAGTATTTTATGGAAAAACCTAAAAAGTGTTCGGACTTATTGTAAAAAATAGTCAAAACAATTGTATTTTAAAATCATATTTGTTATTATAAATATGTACGTTTAAAGGAGAGGAGAAAATATATGAAGAAAAAATTATTACTTTGTATGTGCGTAGTTTTACTATTAGTTACTAGTTGTGGTAAGGTACCAAAATTAGAAAATGGAAAAGATGCTGTAGTTACTTCTAGTGATGGTGAAATATCTGTTGATGATTTATATGAAGAAATGAAGAATACTTATGCTTTAACTACTCTTATAAATATGATTGATACTAAAATATTAGAGAAGGATTACCCTAGTGGTGATGAAGAAAAAGAATACATCAAAGCTCAATTAGAACAATTAGAATATACTTACAAAAATAGTTACTATGTAAATTATTATTCTAGTTTTAACGCATTTGCTGTTGCTTATTTTGGAGTATCAGATATGGATGCAGTTAATAAAGCTTTAGCACTACAATATAAAAAAGAAGCTTATTTAGATGATTATGCTAAAAGCTTAGTTACTGACAAGGAAATTGAATCTTACTACAATGATAAAGTAATCGGTGATATTAAAGCTAGTCATATCTTAATCAAGGCTGATTATGATGATAACGCTACTGATGAAGAGAAAAACAAAGCTTATGAAGAAGCATTAAAGAAAGCTAATGAGGTTTTAACTAAACTTAAAAACGGTAAAAAGTTTGAAGATTTAGCTAAAGAATATTCACAAGATGGTACAAAGGATGATGGCGGAGATTTAGGATGGTTCAATCGTGGTGATATGGTTAGTGAATTCGAAGAAGCTGCTATAAAACTAGAAAAAGGTAAATATACAACAGAACCTGTTAAAACTAAATTTGGTTATCATATAATCTTAAAAACAGATCAAAAAGAAAAACCAGCATTAAAAGATGTTAAAGAAGACGTTATTGATACTTTAGCTGAAGAAAAGAAAAGCGCTGACTCAAGTTTACAAAACAAAGCATTAATTAATTTAAGAAAAGAAAAGAAAGTTGAAATAGAAGACGATACTTTAAAGAAACAATACAAAAACTATATTGAAAGCATTAGTAATTAACAAATAAAAAAATTCACAAAAAAAATGTGAATTTTTTTTGTTCACATTTTTATTTGAAATATTTAGCATATGCTTTTTCTTTTGAAAGTGGTCTAGTTGGTAATTCAAGTGTTTTAAAATCGCTTAAGTTACTAGCTTCTTTATTTATAGCTTCTATTGCAGTAGGATTAATTAATTCTGGTAATTTAACATCGTGTGGTATAACATGTAATGTTTTGTCTTGAGTTAAAAATAATTTTCTTAATTCTCTTAAATCTAATGATGATAATTTTATACCATAACCTGCATAAGCTAGAAGTTCATCCATACGTGCTGCATATCTAATAACAATTGAATTATGTTTTGAATTTTCACTATCTCTATAATCCATAACTTCATAACAATATGGATTATTTCTTCCTAATTTATAAAATATATCTCTACCTAAACCGTCTTCTTTTGCAAAAACTATTTTTCTTAAATTAAGTGCAACAATTTGTCTAGTGGCACTTTCATCTAATACTTCAAAACCACCTTTTTGAGTAGGCACATCTCCTCTACCAATTTCTTGTATATGTGATACAACACCTACCGAAACTGTTCTTCTATATATTGTTTTATTAGAAGATTGTTCTTCTTTTCTTTCCATTTTTCTTCCCCCTTTAAAAAGTAAGGACATTTTAACACAAATTTCAGAAAAAGTCAAATCTAATCTTGAAAAAAGCCTTTTTGATACATTCTTTGTCTTACTTTATACTCTAATTCTTTTCCAGAATACTTTCTAGATAACTTAGAATATATCTTATCATATTCTTTTTTTAATATATCTGTATCATCTATCTTTATTTCGTTAACATATCTAATAACTAACTCTTTGGTGTATCCTAAATTTGTTAAATACTCTACTAGTTTCTTTTTTAAAAAATAAAGGCTCTTATTATGATTTTGTTTTACTTGTTTAGTAACTATTTTTTCGATACGACTAATTTCTAACTTTTTTTCGAAGACAATAATATGACTTTGAATAATATCGTTAGATATTCCTATTTTTTTTAAACTTTCCATTATCTTATAAGGCCCATCACTACTTAAATTAATTCTATCATTTATATAAGCCTCACAATAAAAATCATCATTTAAATATTTTTGCTTTTCTAAAAGTTCTATAGCTTTATCAATATATTCGGTTTTAAAATCCTTTTTTATTAGGTATTCTCTTATTTCCTTTGTACTACGCATTTTAGTCTTCAAATATTTAAGTGCTAGATCATACGCAACATATAAATTATTTTCTTCTAACATTCTTTCAAGTTCTTTATTATTCAACTCTTTGTTAATTAACAAAGCATATTTTAAAATTAAATCTTCATGTAATAAAGCATTTGTATCATTATCAAAAGTTAATTTATATTGACCATTTTTCAACTTAGTATATTTAACTATCTTCATAATATGCACCCCTTACAATTATATAATAATTTTAGACAAAGAAAAAGAATCTACTTAGATTCTTCTTTAACAATTATCAACCCTTCGGCTACTTCTTCTAACGCTCTACCAATATTTTTAGAAGAAACATATTTATTAATCGGCATTTGATAATAATCAGTTCTAGTCATATCCTTACTACGTCTTGCAGCAATATGTACTAATTGATATTTTGAATCAACAATATTTAAAAGTTTATCGATTGATGGATATATCACTTTATCACACTCCCTATTATTAGGATACACCTCTTTACATTTCTTTTCAACAAATCCGTCTTAATTAGACAAATGTTTACAACTATTATTTATCTTGGTTAGTTTCTTTAATTATATAAATAGGTCTTCTTTTTGATTCTAAATATGTCTTTGATAAGTATTGTCCAATAACCCCTATTGAAAACAATTGTATTCCACTTAACAAGAAAATTATACATACTAATGAAGGCCATCCAGATACATGATCACCAAATATTAATGTTTTAAATATTATTACAAAAATCATAACAAATGATAATAAGCAAAACAAAAATCCTAAAATAGCAGACATTAATAATGGAACAGTTGAAAATGCCGTTATTCCTTCCAAAGCATATTTAAATAATTTCCAAAACGACCACTTAGTCTCACCTGCTACTCTTTCTATGTTTTCATATTCTAACCACTTAGTTTCAAATCCAACAAAGCTAAATATTCCCTTTGAATATCTATTATATTCTTTCATAGAAATAATTGAATCAGCTACTTGCCTTGTCATTAATCTATAATCTCTTGCACCATCTACCATTTCTATATCAGACATTTGATTAATTATCTTATAGAATTGTCTAGCACAAAAGCTTCTTATTACAGGTTCACCTTTTCTAGTAACTCTTCTAGTTGCTACACAGTCATAATTTTCTTCTTTTATTAAACGATACATTTCTTCTAAAAGTTCTGGTGGATCTTGTAAATCAGCATCCATTAAAGTAACATAATCTCCTTTAGCGTGTTCAAGTCCTGCCATCATGGCCGCTTCTTTACCAAAATTTCTAGAAAACGATATATACACTACTCTTTTATCTTTTTTACTTAATTCTTTTATTTTACCTAAGGTGTTGTCCTTAGAGCCATCATTAATGAACAAAAATTCAAAGTCTAACTTTTTCATTTTTTTAGATATTCTATCTATTTCGTCATAAAAATAGTCAAGTGATAATTCTTCGTTATAGCAAGGAACAATAACTGATATTTTATCTTTTTTCTTTTTTTCCATAATCCACCTCTATAGAATCTAACTTAATTATAACATGAGGCATATCAAATATAAATGTTTCTTATTATTTTATTGGTGTTTTTATACTTTATTATAGAAAAAGCAGCATGTAAACTTTTGTATATTGCCTTCAAATTTCGACTTTTAATTTCAAAATGTTCCATATATATTGTATAATATTATTACTAGATAATAGAGGAAGTGAATAGAAATGCAAAGAGAAAAAATACCAAAGATAATTAACTTTTTTGTAATTATGTTATTACTTATTGCTTCTACTCTTATTACTGTTAATGCTGTTAGCTATACTGAGTATACTGCAACAGTTACTGCAACTGCCGGACTAAACGTTCGCTCTAGTGCAACCACTAACTCGAGCATAGTTACTACACTCCCTTATGGAGAACAATTTAAATATACTGATAGTGATGTAATCAAAACAGATAATGAATCATGTAATGAATGGATATATGTTTCAAGTAAGAATGGTTACATATGTAAAACATGGACTCAAGTAGTTAGTTCACAGGTTATTGATAATCCTGATAACGAGATGTCTAATATGACCGATGAAGAATTTGATGCTTACTTAACATCACAAGGATTTGATGATACTTATAAAACTAAATTGAAAGAATTACATAAAAGATATCCTAATTGGGTATTTAAAGGAATTAAAACTGAGCGTGATTGGAATGCAACACTAAAGGAAGAAAGTCAAGAAGGAAGAAGTACATATTATATTGATTCATTGAGAGAATCAGCAGGCCAAGAAGCTTATCTAAGTACTACTAGTCATTATAACTGGTACACTAATTTATACACTGGTTATGACGGAATGTTTTTCCTCGCCAATGAACCTACTGTTGCATATTTCCTCGATCCAAGGAACTTCTTAAACGAATCTTCAATATTTATGTTTGAAAGTTTAAAGTATGAAGCATCTTTTCAAACTAAAGATAAAATAGCTCCTATTTTAGGTACTGGTGTATATAGTGATATTATTTTTGCTTCTGGTCAGAAATATAATTACTCTCCTCTTGCTATAGCAGCTAAGATAAGACAAGAAGGAACTTTAAATAATAGACCTACTCTTGGTAATATAACTGTTACTTGTAATTCTAAAAATGGTTATACAACTGATTCAAGTCAAATAGTTGCTACAAGATATGCACCACTTTATAATTTCTTTAATATAGGTGCTTATACAAGTCCTAAAAATGCTGATTTAAATGGATTATGTTATGCAGGAACTACTAATGAAAATTACCTACTTCCTTGGAATACAACCGATAGAGCTATTGAAGGTGGAACTAAGTGGATTGCTAGTAATTATGTTAATGGTAGTCAATATACAAATTATTTTCAAAAATTTAATACTGCTAATCCTAATACTGCGTTATGGCATCAATATATGACTAATATAGAAGATCCTAAATCACAAGGTGCATTAATTCAAAAAATATACTCTAGTAATAACTTATTAAGAACAGATTTTGTATTTTATATTCCAATATACAATAATATGCCTAGTGAAACTAAATTGCCAAAGCTAGGTAACCCAAATAACTGGTTAACATCATTGACTGTTAAAGTTGGCGACGTTACTAACTCTGTATCAAACTTTGATGGTAGCAAAACGGATTATCAATTAAATGTTGCTAGTAACATTAACAATATAACAATTAATAGTACTACTGTTGCTAAAACTTCATATGTTTCTATAGATGGAAGTAATGCTGTTATTAAGACAACATCTAAACAGGTATCGTTAAAAGATGGGGAAAATACTTTTAATATAGTAGTAACTGCCGGAAACGGTGATGTTAAAACTTATACTTTAAAAGTAAATAAGGAAACACAAGAAGCTGGAGAACAGCCTTCTGTTGAAGAAATGATACAAAATGCAAAACTTAGAATAGATGACAAATATGTTGCGGGTATTACATTTGGAATGGGTGCTGATACATTAACTAAAAACCTACTCGCTACTAATAATCTTGCTGTTATTCAAATATCTTCTAATAATGGTACTACTAAGACAACTGGTGCTTTAGGAACTGGTGATAAAGTTACAATAACTAGTAGTGGAGAAACTAAAACTTATGAAATAGTAATTTATGGAGATATAAGTGGTGATGGTCAAATAACTCTAGTAGATATAGTTTTCCTTCAAAAACATTTATGGAATTCCTCTAATCTTTCAGGAGCTCGTCTTAAAGCAGCTGATGCTAATAAAGATGGGGTTGTCAAACTTAATGATATAGTTATGATACAAAAACACTTATGGAAAGATATTATTATTTCACAATAAAAGGAGTAAAATTATGAAAAAAAGAATAAATTTATTGTTTGGGTTTGTTATAACGGTTTTATTTTTTACAATTACTAAAGTAGATGCTGTTGGTGTAATGAATATTTCAATGTGGGCTAATACTTCTACTGCTGTGGTTGGCAACAATGTTACATATACAGTTGACTTATCCGCTTCTAACGGAGGTAAAATGTCAGCTTGGAGTTATTCAATGAATTGTAGCTCTAATCTGGTATGGCAAAGTGGTAGTAAGCCTTATGAAGCAGCAGGAACTAGTACTAACGGAGCAATAACATCTCAAAGATTTACTTTCACATATAAAACTAAATCTAGTGGATCTGGTACTTGTACTTTTACAGTTCACAGCCTTCCAGATTATAATGATCCTAATATATCAGAAATGGGTGGAACTAGAAGTAAAAGTGTTACTGTTAATCTTATTACTCAAGCTCAATTAGAAGCTAGTTATAGTAAAAATAACAACTTATCTGGATTATCAATTGAAGGGTATCAACTATCCCCTGCTTTTAATAAAAATACTTTAGAATATAGTGTTGAGTTACCTAATGGTGTTACTTCTATTAAAGTAATAGCTACCAAAGAAGATAATAAAGCTAATGTTCAAGGAGCTAGAGATGTAGCAGTAATTGAAGGACTTAATAGAATCGAAGTAAAAGTTACCGCACAAAATGGGTCATTAAAAACTTATATTCTTAATGTTACAGTTAAAGAGTTAGATCCTATAGTAGTTAAGGTAGATGGCAAAGAATACAATGTAGTTAGAAAAAAAGAACAAATAACTGCTCCTAACCCTACTTATACTGAAAAGATAATTAAAATTAATGACTTAGAAGTACCAGCATTTGAAAATAAAAAACTAGGTTATACATTAGTGGGACTTAAAGATAGTGATGCTAAGATAGAATTATATGTATATAACGAAAAAGATAAATCTTATACATTATATAGAGAATATAACTTCAAATCATCAATTATATGTATACTAGATGATAAAAGTAAAATACCTGAAGGATATACAGAAACAACATTAAAAATCAACCAAAAACAAGTAACTGCTTATAAATTAGATAAATCATCAAAGTTCTATTTAGTTTACGGAATAAATGTTGAAACTGGCGAAAAAAACTTATATGTATATGATAGTAAAGAAGAAACTATTCAAAGATATAATGGTGATGAAATAGCAAATAATTATAACGAAAAAGAAGAACTATATCAATATATAATTATTGGTCTAGGTTCCCTACTTATAGTTACATACTTCATATTACTGATAGTAATTATCAAAAATAGCAATAAAAAAAAGAAAGAAAAAATGAAAAAAATGTCTAAATCTAGAACGGAAGTTGAAGAAGTTAAAGATGAGGAAGACATTAAAGAAGACAAAGAACAAGAGATTAATAATGAAGACTAATCTCTTTTTTAGTGTAAAGCAATTGTTAATTAATTCCATAATATAGACAAAAAGGCAATTTTATAGTATAATTTCTTAGTTAGTTCTTTAATATTATGAAAGGAGAAATTATGAATAAAAACCAAAGTGAAACTAAAATAATAGTTTTAGGTGGTTTAGGTGAAGTCGGAAAAAACATGTATTGTGTAATGCATGAAGACGAGATTATTATTATTGATTCGGGTATTTCTTTCCCAGACGGTGGTATGTTGGGAATCGATTATGTATTTCCAGATTATACTTTTTTAAAACAAAATCAAGATAAAATTAAAGCTTTAATTATAACGCATGGACATGAAGACCATATTGGTGGTATTCCTTTCCTATTACAATCTGTTAATGTTCCGGCCATATATGCACCTAATCAAGCCAAAGAACTTATTGCATTAAAATTAGAAGACCGTAATATTAGATATGATAATTTATTTGTTTACACAGATAAAGATGTATTAAAATTTAAAAACATAGAGGTAGAATTCTTTAGAACTACCCACTCTATTCCTGATTCACATGGAATAGTAGTATCTACCCCAAATGGTAGAATAGTAACTACAGGAGACTTTAAGTTTGATTTTACTCCTATTGGACCAATGGCTGATTTACATAAAATGGCTGAAATTGGTAAAAGAGGGGTTGATTTACTTATAAGTGATTCTACTAATGCTTTAAATGAAGGAATATCTACTAGTGAGACTAAAGTTGATAATGCTTTAAATGAGATATTTGATAAGCATGAGAATAATCGTATTATTATTGCTACTTTTGCATCAAATATTTATAGATTAAAACATATTATTGAAACTTGTTACAATCATGGTAGAAAACTTTGTGTGTTTGGTAGAAGCATGGAAAACAACATTGAGATATCTATTAAAGGTGGATACATTAATCATAAAGAGATATTAGTAACTCCTGAAGAAGCTAATAGTTTAAAGCCTAAAGAAGTAGCAATCTTATGTACTGGCTCACAAGGAGAACCTTTAGCTGCTTTATCTAGAATTGCTAATAATACTCATAAACAAATAAAACTAAGACCTGATGATGTAGTTGTATTCTCTTCTTCAGCTATTCCTGGAAATGCTTTAGCAATTGGAAGAACAATTAATAAACTATATTTACAAGGTGTTAAAGTCTATACTAATACTTCTTTAAATGATATACATACATCTGGACATGCTAATATGGAAGAATTGAAATTAATGATTAGATTAATTATGCCTAAGTATTTAATGCCTTTCCACGGTGACTATAGAATGCTTAAAAATCATGCTAATATAGGTATTGAATGTGGGATTCCTAAAGAAAATACTTTCGTATTACAAAATGGTGATGTATTGATATTAAAAGATCATGTAATTACTAAAGGTGAACCTGTAGTTGCAAGTGATATTTATGTAGATGGTAATAGATTAGGCGAAATAAATGGAGCTGTTTTAAGAGATAGAAAAATAATGGCTAGTGATGGTATTTTAGTAGTTATTGCTAATATTGATATGAGAAATAGAACATTATTAATAAAACCAAATATAACTACTCGTGGATTCATTCTAATAAATGAAAATGAAGAACTAATAAAAAGAATCGAATCAATTGCTGCTGCTGCTATTCAAAAGAAATTACAAGAACCTACTGCTAATTTCAATGATATTAAAAGTCAAATTACAACAGATTTATTCCCATTTATATATGAAACAACAGGTAGAAAACCAATTATATTACCTGTAATATTAGATATTAAAAGAAATAGTTAAGAGGAAAATATTCCTCTTTTTTTTATAAAAAAAGTTACACAATGTGTAACTTTAAGAATTAAGCATCCTTGCTAGACCATCAACCGTAGTACTTGATACAATTGGATATCTTGTTAATTTCATTTTGTTATCGCCTACTCTTACTTTGCGATTACCTCCAATAAAAGCCATTGTAAATCCAGCTTTTTGTAAAACTGATATAGAATAGTCATTATATTCATAGAATGGATAACAGAACACTGTACTACCATGCAATTTATTACGACTTGTCTCTAAATCTTTTAACAGTATCTCCTCTTCATAGCATTTGATTGCACCACCCTGTCCACCAGGACATGCACCAGTAAAGTGAAGATTATCACCATGAGAATGAGCTTCAACATACTCAGAAGTAAAACCTTCTGGTAAGTATGATGAAGTAATCAAAAATACAGTAGCATTCATTTTATATTCATTTAATAGTTCTATTCCCTTTTCAGCTAGCCATCCATCATCTATAGTGATAAGCACTGATTTTTTAGGAAGATTAATTTTACCATCAACAAACAATTCCATGTCTTTCATTTTTAATGTGTAATAATTGTTAGATTTCATATAATCAAGATGACTTCTAAATTGATTAACACTATGACATATAATTTGTTGGCACTCATTTCTATTACTGTTATCATAAAAGAAATGATAGTTTAAGACTGCAATACCATTTGCTATTTCTTCACTGCTGTTACTTGCTTGTTCTACTTCCACTTCATTTTTTTTGACTGCTAATAATTGATTAGCATATTCAACATAATAGTACTCATTATCTTTTATTATTATTGGGAGATTAATTGATTCTTCTATACTAAACACTAAATCATTATCTCGATAAAAGTTTGTTTTTTCTTGAGTAGTAGCGTTTTCATTAAATGGAATATAATTCTTGTATTGGTAATCTTCTGTTAATGGAGAAGAAGATTCAATATCTTCATAGTATACATAGTATTCCATATCTTTTAGTTGAAAATAGTATGCATCTTCTGTTAAAGGTAGTTCTCTTTCAGTATTTAATGCGATGGTTTGGTCCTTATTCAAACTACCTCTTTTTTCATATTTTCCATTTACATTTTTATATAAAGTTACCTCTTTTGTTGATTTAACATATGGTTGATATTTTTCCTTGACCTTAGAAAGATTTATAGTATCTTTATCAGTATCTGGTTTTGAAATTTTACTTTTTGACAGGGTACTAAATCCAAATCCTGCTATTATTAAGATAAATCCTATTATTGTAATACCAATTATTATTTTCTTTTTCATTTTACTTACCCACTTTTATTCATAAATTTAATGTTCTATTAGAACTAAAAACATTTCAGAAGCATGCCACATATGTGAAAGATATAGATTTTTATTACAATAGAATTGCGATACAAAGCATTCGTTTTCTACTTTTCCACTTTCTCCTTCACTTCCTATTTCATAGCTCAATGGATATATTTCATTCAACATATATACATCTCCATAATTTCCATAATGATAAAATGCCCAATTTAAATATGGATAAAGTTTTGATTCTTCTTTAGTTAAAGTATTTATTTTTCTATCATACCATGTTAATTTAGCATATCCATCATCTTCTTCAGGTACTGTCAAGTTTAAAGTTATATTATTCTTTTGAGCTCCATATAGTGCCAAAACAGTTGGATAATATATACGATTAGTTCCATCTACTATTCCTTCAATTGTATTTCCATCGCCTTGTAAATTTTTTATTTCCTCTAATATAGAATTAACTAGATCAGGTCTATCCACTCCTACTGCACCTATTATGTATAACAATTCACCTAAATTATCAACTTCATTTAAATCACTTCTTCGTGAATTATCATATATTTTGTTAATACTTCTAACCCAATTTTCTAATAATGAAGTGTTATTAGTATTTTCAAGTACCATAGTAGCTAACATCGTATCTCTATACCAAGCATTATTGTAACCAAAGATATTTGGTTTAGGTATATCTCCGTCTATATTGAAAAGTATTTCTTGGTGTAATACCTTAAGAATTTCTGAGTATTCATATTTATCAAACTCTGGTAAATTAATTGCTTTTATACCGGATGTTACCAACTCTTTTTCTTCGTTCATATATAAATATACGCCTTCTTCATTTTCTTGAATTCTATAAATATTATTTTCCTTATCTTTTAAGATGACTGTATATTCGTTAGGAACAATTAATTCTTCACTATAATCAAATTCTCTTATAACTTCATTTGTCTTAATATCAATTAATTTTCCATCTTTATATAAGATTTTACTTCTATCAGCCATTCCAAAATAGAATATTCCTATTGGTTTATCTATTTCACTATATGCTTGAACCGAGAAAGAATTTTTCATATCTTTTAGTTGTTTTTCGTATTTATCAAGTGATTTTTCATATGTTTCAAACACACTACAATTAGTACAACTCGGTGCAACATAATTAATTCTTTTATAGAAAATTATCAAGATTGCAATTAAGATTAAGATAGAAATTATTTTTAAATATCTTTTTTTAATTATTAATAAACATAAAAGTATTGATGCTATTCCTAGTATTATTAGGGGTTTAAAACTAAAATGTTCTATTACATTATAATTTGGTGCTAGATTTAAATATAACCCTATAATTGATCTAAATGATAATAATACAATTAATAACAGTGTTATATAGTATACAAGTTTATTCTTAATTTCATCTTTATTAAAATATTTTAAAATATATGCTAAAATAATCAAAATAACAAAATTATAATGACATACATATAAAAATGCAATACTATTTCCATATATCAAATGTAATAAAAAATTAAATGCATATACGCAAGCCATTGAATAATATAATTTATGTTTTTTCTTCTCTTTCCATGATTTAATAATAAATATTATATTTATTACAACAAAGGCAATAAAAGATATTATAGAAAATATATTAGTGACCATGGATGACTTAAATGATAAATATCGTTCAGTTGCCAAATTTGAAAAACTAGCAATATTAAATGAATATCCAAAATTAGAATTTATAACATTTAAAATTTTTGTTAAGGATAAGCCAAAATCCATATATGAACTTTCTTCACTAGTATGATATAAGAAATCATTTACGTTTTTAGTAAAGAAGTTTGGAGCACTTGGCCAGACTATTTGTTGGATATCAGCTAACAAAACAGATATTGATACAGCTAAAAATATAACAACAAAACTATTTAATAATTTGTGTTTCTCTTTTTCATTTAGAAATATTAGAAAGAATACAGCAATGATGAATTGAAAAAAGTTTGTTATAGTAACAGCTATACTACCTATTCCTAATAATATTAAAATAGCATAATCACAATAACTAAGTTTTTTATCTAAGCGGTTTGATACAAATAACCATAATAAGATCAAAAACACTTGAGCAAAGATATATGTTTCAACATTTGAAGAGAAAATTATCTGACCTAAACTAAGTCCAAATAATAAAGTTAATACAATTCTTAATTTTTCTTTTACATTTATTTTATTTAGGATTTTATTAAATCCAACTACAGATATTCCAGCAACTATACTCTGTAATAATATAATAGCTAAGATTTTGTTCTTTAAAATCAAGTTAATTAATAGTATAATAGGTTGAAATAAGATAATAAATAATGGATGAACAGATGCTCTATAATGATAATAATCAATCAAAGCCAAATCACCAAATACTCTAGGAGTATCCATATCAAAAGCTACATTCCAATATTTATAAGTATCTAAGTAGTATGAAAATACTGTTCCTATAACAAAATATAATATGAAAAATGACAAAAATAGAATTGTTTCTTTTTTATATTTATCTATAATTTTTTTCATGATCATTCACCTCGAACTTTTATAGTACTCCAAAAAATATTATCATACTTATACCATATACAATACATAGTAATAATAATGTCTTATCTTTATAAAGTACTGTTGTAGGATCACCTTCAGCACTACTTTCAATGATTAGGCAGTATCTCATTAAAATAACTAAAACTAATGGTATGGTTAGATACAAATATTGAGCTGTTTGTTCAATAGCCCATAGTGAGTAAAATACTACAGTTAAACTTAAATTCATATATTGAAACTTATCCAGAAATGATTCTGTATAATTAGACAATACTTTACGAGAATCTTTACTTGTTACTAGTTCTTTTTTACGTTTACCAAGCCCCATAAATAATGATGCATTTAGAATAGTTAAAAACAACCAATCTGATACTTCTACATTTATTATACTAGCACCATAATATACTCTTAATATGAATCCTGTTGCTAGTAAAACTACATCTAAAATAGCAACATTTTTAAGTCCAAAACTATACCCTAAATTAACAATAAAATATGCTAGTAAGAAGTACAATGATACATTAAATAGACTACCATTAGCTATAACATTTGCAGCTAATGACAAGGTAAGCATTAATACTGCAATAATAATTGCTGTTGATTTTGTTATTTCTCCACTTGCTAAAGGTCTTTTTCTTTTAATAGGATGTAACTTATCTTTTTCTATATCTCTTATGTCATTTACTACATATATAAAAGACGATAAAAAACTAAATGAGAAAAATGCAATTATACAACTTAAAATATTATTCAATTCAAACTTTTTTGCACATATAAGAGGAATAAAAACTAATAAATTTTTTATCCAATGTTTTACTCTTATTAAATTAATATATTTCTTCATATACCCACCTTATTTCTACTACTAATAGTATAACATATAAATTAATTCACATTCTATATATAATTAATAAAATGATTATAAAACACAAATTAAAAGATGATATTGCTACCATCTCTTCTTTTATTTAATTTTAATTTTTATTCTCTTCTTTTGTCTCTTCTAAAACTTTAGTGAAAAACTTATCAAAGTCTTTAGCTTTTTCTTCCCATGACCAAGACTTTATTTGTTTCAAATTTTCTTCTGATAAAGCTTTAAATTGAGTTTTATCTTTTAATAGTTTTTTGATTTTTTCTTTTAAACATTCAACAGTACGCTCTTCAAGAATAAATTCCTTTTGTTTATCACCAAACGCATCTGGGACAATACCAACATCAGTAGATATTATTGGAACACCACATGCCATTGATTCTAATACAGGGTTAGGAGTTCCTTCCATTTTAGATGAACAAATATATAAATCGATACTAGAATAATATTCTGGCATTTTTTCATGTGGTATCATTCTTTCTTGACGGTCAGCAAAATAAGTTTCAATAGGATATCCCTCTTCTTGTAACTCTTTAATAGCAGGTTTTAAAATAGTATTAACTCCTTTAAAATCCTCTTGTGTACCAGCCCAAGCACTATTACCTACCCATCCAATAACAATATTCCTATTTTCTATTTTTTCGAATCTTTTCAAATTTTTAGGTTTGAATCTTTTTAAATCAATTCCATCTGTTATTGTCATCATAGGTAATTTAGAAATTGGTAATTTGTTATATATATCAAATAATTTATTTGAAGAAGTTGTATAAGCTTTTAAATATTTTAAGTATTCTTCAATAAAGTCAACATCACTTTTTTCTGAATATAAGTGATCATAAACTGAAGCAGTCATTACTTTTCCTTCTACATAGTTTTTCTTAAATCTTTTAATAGTAGTTCCTAATTGATTTAACCTTCTTCTAGTATCATCTAAATCTAATTCAGTTAAAAGCCCTCTCCAAAAGAAATGAGTAAGATCATAATCTTTTGTCATTAATAATACGCTTATTAATCCTTCATCAACATATGAAAGAGGAATAACAGTAAAGTCATATTTTTTTTCTAAATATGGCGTGAATTGTCTACAAATATTTGCAAAAGCCCAATTATCTTGGTCAACGATTAAAGCTATTTTAGGTTTCTTTTTAGTCATGTTTTCCACCTCTTTTGATAATTTTTAATATGATATTTTTAATTTTTCGTAAAACACGATAAACAAACCAATTAAACTTTGCACAAACTTTTACAAAAAATTGTAAGACTTTGAAAAAGATATTATCGCTTACTGCACTGAATCTTTCATATTTTAATAAATTATTTTTTAAAAATATATTTTCGGCTTTTAATGATTCTAGTACTACTTGTTGTTTTTTATATTCTTTTTCGTAATCTATTATTTTATTATTATCTGTATTTTTAATCTGTTTCATATTTTCCTCCTATAACTCTTCTGCAAAATTACGTTGTAATTTATCAAATATCTTCATTCCTATTAATATCAAAACTATTCCTATTATAAATAGAATACCTAGACTTGTTAAATTAGGCATTTGTTGATAATAAAATATATCTCTATATGCTGTTATTATTGATGCCATAGGATTTAGATAGAACACCCAAATAAAGTCTTTAGGAATGGACTCTAGTGTATAAACAATTGGAGTTGCATAGAATAACATCATTATAGCAACACTAATTAAATGTTGTAAATCTTGTAAGTAAACTGTAAGTGCTGAAAGTATTAAGTCAATTCCTAACAAAATAACAGTTTGAACTAGTACTATTACAGGTAAGAAAATAATATGCCAAGAAATACCCATTCCACTTATTAATAAAACTGCAACTATAATTACACATGAAATTAAAAAGTTAACTGCAGCACCAATTACTACTGATAGTGGCAATATTTCACGTGGAAAATAAACTTTTTTAATAATATTAGCATCTTGGATAATACATGTTGCACCTTGAGTTATAGCATTAGTGAAGAATGTCCAAGGAATTAATGCTACAAACAAGAAAACTGGATAATGAGGTATTTGTACTTTTAGAATTATTGGAAAAATAAGTGAGTAAACAAGTAGTTGTAATAATGGGTTTAAGAATGACCATAATACACCTAGCCAAGCACCCTTATATTTACCTCTTATTTCTTTTTGAACGTTAGTTTTTAATAATTCACGATATTTATATATCTCTTTTATTTTGTTTATCATAAGCCACCTCTATCCGCACTTCTTCATGTATTCATCAACTACATCTTTTGGATCAGTATCCATAACTACATGTCCTTCTTCTAACCATATTGCTCTTGTACAAAAAGTCTTAACAACATTCATATTATGAGTAACAATGACAATTGTTTTTCCTTCTTCTTTTAATTCATCAAGTCTTTTATAGCACTTCTCCTGGAAATGATGATCTCCTACTGCTAATATTTCATCAATTAATAAAATATCTGCATCAACATTAATTGCTACTGCAAAAGCAAGACGCATATACATACCTGAAGAATAAGTACGTACTGGATTATCAATAAATTCTTCAAGCTCAGAAAACTTAATTATTTTATCAAGTCTATCATCTATTTCTTTTTTTGTTAGTCCAAAAATAGAAGCATTAAAATAAATATTCTCACGACCAGAAAAATCAGGATGGAACCCTGCTCCTAGTTCTAATAATGAAGTTAATTTACCATAAGTTTTTATTGTACCCTTGTTAGGATAAATTATTTTAGTCATTAGTTTTAATAATGTACTTTTACCACTACCATTAACTCCTACTAATCCTACAGTTTCTCCTCTATATATTTCTAGATTTATATCTTTTAAGATATGAAGAACATCATTTTTACTTCTATTCCAAAATAGCAATTTTTCTTTTAACGTATTTGCTTTATCATAAAACAATTTAAAGTCTTTACTTACGTGTTTTACTTCAATTGCTATTTCATTTTTTTGCTTTTTCATCATTTCACGTCCTTTACATTTTTGTCAATATAATCAGTAATTAAAGATATTATTTGATTACCACTTTTAAATTTTTTAGGTTCAAACGTTTTTATTTTAACTAACATCTTATCCAATTTATTAAAGTCATACAATGGTAGAATATATCCAAGCGAAGCAAATTCTTTTAATATTTGTAATTGATGATCATTAGTATGTTCTTTATATTTTTTTAGCCTTGCAGCTACTATCATTTTTTTACCTTTTCTTATTCCATCAAGAATTGAACCAACTCCAGCATGAGTTATAATAAAAGAACTTTCTTCAACATATTTTTCTAATTCCTTTTTTGATACAAAATCGAATATTTTCATATTTTTACTTTCATAATTTGTATATCCTGCTTGTACAATTACTTCTTCATTTATCGTTCCTTTTTCGATTGATTTATCTATTTGTTCTAACAACCTATGAAAGCTCTTGTCTTGTGTTCCTAATAATACTAAAATCATTGATATATCCACCCTCCATATACTGCTTTAGGATAAAGCTTTAACATACTTTTCCACTGAACAATAAATAAATCAGCAAAGTGATATATTAATCTACCTGTTATTGTTTTAGTATGAATATTTGCAAAACTTTCTATATAAATAATTTTACTTCCAAATATTTTACCAATACAGCACATTGGTCCTGCTGTATGAGCACCTGTAGTAATTATTACTTTTGGTCTAAGTTTAAAATAGTAATATAAACTTTTAAAACAATTAGCTAATAATTTAAAAGGATATGTAAGCATATGATCTTTTGTACCATAGATTAGATAATTGACTTTTTGTGGGTATTCCTTTTTTAAATAATCTGTTGATTTAGTTTTTTCTGTAATAATATGATAATCATACTTTTTAAATAATTCTTTTAATTCTAACATTTCAGAAAGGTGTCCCCCTGCGCTTGATATAAATAAGACTTTCTTCAAAACCTTCACCTTACACTTTCTTAATTCGACTATATTTATTATACCAAATATAAGATAAAAAGTACAATAAACTATTGTACTTTACCAAATCTCTTCTTGCTCATATAGTAACCAGGTATAATCAAAATTGAAACCATTAGTTTATTTAAACCTTTTACGTTCTTTATTGCTTCAGCTTTTTTTCTTTTAGTTAAGTAAGAAAATAAAATATAATGTTTTAATAAATACAAGTATTTCTTAAAAGGTATTTTTGATAAATTCATTTCTAAGCATTCTTTAAAATAGTGGTAGTAACCATGCGGATTATTAATAAATAATTTCTCTATGTTTTTAGAATATCCGTCTTCTAAATATTCACTTACAATAATTGGTTTATTAATACATAATAACCCTTTATATTTTTTATCCATTTCATTATACATTCTTGCTTCTGTTACAAACTTTTCATTGTTTTCTAACTTATGAGAAAATTTTCTTCTTATATCACCTTTAAATACAATACACGCATCTTTATCAAAGTTACTTTTCATATATAAGTCAAACATTGTACTTACTTTTTCATCAAATGGAAACGAGTTTTTAGCATCAAGCTTTTCATCGGAGAAGGCTCTTCTAAAAAGAATTCCATATAAATCATCATCATTTTCAACCTTAGAAAAATTGTCATTAACATTCTTAAAACATATATCGTTTAAATAATCATCAGAATCTACTTCTATTATTATTTCACCTTTTGTCTTAGGAATTCCATAATTAAGAGCAGACATTTTACCACCATTTTTTTTCTTATAATATTTTATTTTTATTTTATTATCCTTTATCCATTTTTCAACTAGTGTTTTAGTATCATCTGTACTTCCATCATCTACTATAACCCATTCA
This sequence comes from uncultured Bacilli bacterium, assembly GCA_934122395.1. GTDB lineage: Bacteria > Bacillota_I > Bacilli_A > RF39 > UBA660 > RGIG3091. The sequence goes on from CAKOWQ010000001.1 coordinate 473,175, forward strand.
AAATCTGAATATGTTTTTTTATTTTTTAGTAGACTTTCATATAATTGAGGTAAGATGTATGCTCTATTATAAGTTGCAGTAATTATTGATATCATTATTTTTCACCACCTATTAGTTGCTTTATACTTTCTATTATTTTCTCGTTATTTGTTACAGTATAGTGTTCTTTACTTCTTATTTTTTTCTCTTCTATAATCTTTTTTAAACCATTATATATTCCTTCTTCAGTATTTGGAAATATCTCTTTATTAGGATAATCTTTTACTACTTCTTTACTAGCTATATCAGTAATTAATATGTACTGATTAAGAATTTCAGCTTCTATCAGAGATACAGGATATCCTTCGTAATATGATGGTAATAGAAAGTAATCACCTTCAACAATATAAGGATACGGATTCATTTTCTTTCCTAATAAATGAAATGTATCTTCAACTTTGTATTCTTTTTGAAGTTCCTCTAACTTTTCTCTAAGTGGACCATCACCAATTATATATATATTATGTGGATAACCATCACTAATTAACTTTTTATGAACTTTCATTAACCTATCTATTCCTTTAGCTTCTACGAGACGAGCTACAACTACGAAATTCTTAGATTTGCTAAATTCTATATCTACTTTTTCTTTGCTATTTTTTAATATACTTTTTTCGTCTATGTAATTATAAATAATTTGTTTATTTTCTCTGCACTTGTTTTGATTATCAATAATTAAAAACTTATCTAAACTGTTTTGACTAACAAAAACCAGTTCATCATATTTCTTATAAACATTTATTAAATGTTTATATTTGTTTTTACTATAATGTTCCGTTAAATCAGTATGAATCCAAGCTATTTTTCTATTAGGCGCATCCTTTAAAAGTTCAGTTACAGGGCCTTCTAGAAAAGAAATCACTGTATTGTATGATGAAATATTTATTTGTTTATATAGTCTTTTTTTGAAGGTGTTACTTCTTATTTTAAGCGCAACCATTTTTCTTTGAACAAAGTTCATATCATCATACTTTTTATTGATAACCGATTCTATTTTAATTTTTTTATCAAGTGTTTCCTCTAATTGACCATTGTTATATAAAGTTAAAATAGTAATATCGTATGTATCTTTTAAAGCATTTGCTAAATTAACTAAAACTTTCTCAGCACCACCAATATCTAAATTAGTAATCGCAAACAGTACTTTTTTCACTTTCAAATTCTCCTTTCAGGTGAGATGCATTTATATATAATAATGTATGTAGAATAATAATAACAATCATAACAGAAGCATTAAAATATGTGTGTCCTGCTAAAACAGATATTACATAAGTCATAAAACATCCAAGCATTGTCATCCAATAACTAATATCTGTTTTTTTCAAATTTTTTAATCCCTTTATAATGCCATAAATAAATATTGCAAAGAATGGACCTATAAATAATAATAAACCTAAAATACCAAAATTATAAAACAAAGCTATTATTTCCATTTCCAGTGTAAGCATACCTATATTAGTTAGATAACCATTACCAAATAGTTTTAATAAAATATTGTCTTGTAAATTGTATAAATAATGGTGATATATTAACTGCTGTTTTCTTTGATCAGTACTAGATAATTTATTATTCCTACTATAATTATCTAGCTTTAAGATGGCTTCTTTTTCTTCTTTTGTCATCATATCAGAAGATATTTCACCATTTTCTATTTGCTCTTTTAATTTAACTAAGTCATAAGCCATATAAATAGTCTCATCACTACTACCATCAGGCACTTTACCATCTATACTTTCAAGATGTTTTCTTCTTTCTAAAGTATTAGAACCAAATACTGTTATTCCTGATATCAATGTAGCAAATATTAATATTCCTATTATAAACATTTTTTTATTCATTTTTTTAGAATTAACTATTAAACTTATTAGCCAAATTCCAAAGTAACTTCCAAGTGATATTAAAGAACCAAACATTCCTGTTCTAGTACCTATTAGGAAAACCAAATAAAATACAATTGCTGTAATTAAAATAAATTTCCAAATAAGTTTGTCTCTATTTCTAAATAAATATGGAAGAATTATAAATAACGATCCAATTAAAATAGAACCAACAGCTCCACCTGTATTAAACCATCCACGATAACCATACCCTTCTATATAAGTTAAAAAAGACGTCTTGGTTATAATTGCAAGATAAATACTTGTTATGTACACTATTACATAAATCAAGAAATATTTTTTTAAGTTAGAAGTATCTATTTTTTTAAACACATATATAAATAAATATAGTGTAAATATTAAATAAGTATAATTGGCAACATAACTTGCTTCATAACTTATTCCGCCATATGAATAATCGGTTATTAGATTTCTATACAAAAGAAGATGTATCACCATATATGTTAAATATATAGCTCCACCAATAGTTAATACTTTTCTTGCCGACTTATCAGTAATGTAAATATATGTTAGTAAAGCGCAAGGAATAATTGGTCTTAATATTAATGATATTGAATAATTATCAAGTTTACAAAGTGAACTACACAAATCCAAAACTGGACTAATAAAAATAAAAAGATAAAGAAAATTTTCTTTAGTACATAAACGTTTCATACTAATTCCTATCTAAATAAAATTGTATTCATATTATAAAATGCGTAATTTAACATTTTAAAATATCTGTTTTTTAGACCTTTCTTTAGATATTGATTTTTCTTCCAATTAGGATATTTTTTATTTAAGAATATCCATCCTTCATTTAAAACTTCTTTTCTAGTTTTTTTATCCTTTATCTTGCATGCTCTTTTATATGAACTTCCCAATATGTAACGGGTAAACAAGTATTCTAATTCTTCTTTGTAACAATCATATATCTTTTTCTTTTTGTAATAATTTTCTACTTGAGTTAAAATTTCGTACATTTCTCTTACACGTTTAGTTTGGTGATTTGCAAGTGAAGTTGATCTTTGAATATAGTGATAAAAATTTTTGTGAATAAATTCTATTTTAGTTACATAAGGAACATATTGATATGTAAATAAGACATCTTCATATTTTAGGCCTACAGCAAACTGAGGATTTATTTTGCTAATCCATTCTCTTTTATAAATTTTATTACATGCCATTACCCTTACATTAATTAGCATATCTTTGCCTTTAGAGTATTCCTTACCATAGTCAACTCTATTTTTATTTGGGTATTCCCATATAAAATCACATTCAACGATTTCGCTATTTGTATTTTTAGCTTTGTCATACATTTCTTCAAACATTTCTTTATCAACATAGTCATCAGAATCAACAAAACCTATATACTCACCGGTTGCTTTCTTCAATCCAACGTTTCTAGCATTTCCAAGTCCACCATTTTTTTCTAGTGCAACTACTTCTATTTTATCTTTATACTTTTTTTGATATTCTTTTAATTTAGTTAAAGTATCATCAGTACTTCCATCATCTATTAAAATTATTTCTATTTCATTTAATGTTTGATTAACTAGTGAATTAACAGAACGTTCAATGTAAGAACTAGAGTTGTAGCACGGAACGATTACACTTACTTTTTTCATTTTTAACTTCCTCTCACATAGATATTTTTAGTTTTAATATTACTTTTTTTAATTTTCTTTTCAAAGTATCATCCAGTAAATATTTGGTTACTTTTCTTCTTTTCAATTCTCTTTTAAACTCTTTATAATCATTACCCGTTAAAGTATTTAATTGTAAAATAGCACTGTTAGCTAAAAACGCATAAAAATACTTTTTGCATTCCTTATTAACTTTTGTATCGTTATCCATAATATTTTTTAAGTTATCAAAGTGATATAATATGTCATACGCATTTTTTCTTATTTTTTCTTTAGAATTACCTCTAGTAATACTGCTTGTCGTTTGAACATAGCAATATAAATTACCTTTTATGGAAATCATATTCTTGGCTTTTACAATAACTAAAGGGGTTAGTCCAAAATCTTCATGATTATGCCCTTTAGCATAGCTAAATTTGTTTGATAAAAAATACTTTTTACTATATATATAACCTACTGGGGTATCAAAAGTCGCCTTATTTTCAACAAACAATTTAAATACTTTCTCACCATTACTATTATTTTTTACTTCTGGTTTTGCCATATATGATAATACATTTTTTTCTTCGTCTACTACTTCTATTCCAAAACTAATAACATCTAAATTTTGATTTTTATCTATTTCTCTATCAATTATTTCAAAAAAGTTTGGTTTTACGTAGTCATCTGAGTCAACAAAAGTTAAATATTCTCCACTAGCTTTTTTAATTAATTCATTTCTAGTTTCAGCTATTCCTTTGTTCTCTTGTTTGTAGTATTTAATTTTGCTTTTATATTTATCTAATACTTCATCCAAGTTATCTTTTGAACCATCATTAAGAACAATCACTTCATAATTAGCCTTTTGATTTAAAATTGAATCCAAGCATCTTTCAATTGTAGAGGAAGCTTGATATGCCGGTATTAGAATACTATAACGAATTTTATCCATATAACTACTTCCCTTCTATTAATGATATTAAATCTTTTTCTAACTTTTTTTGATACTTAGAATAATTAAACTTTTCTTTTATAAAATTTTCACCATGAACAAAGTGTTCCAATTCATTTTTTATTTCAATTACATCCTTATCTACAATTTTTCCATAATCAGATAGTTTAATATACGGGTCCGATATATCTATTGTTGATAAAAATGGTTTTTTTAGGATCATAGACTCAACGCATACAACTGGAAAGCCTTCATAGTCGGATGTTAACACTATCAGATTTGAAGCCTTAATATATGGATAAGGATTCTTTTTCCTACCTAAAAATATAACGTTTTGGGAAATATCTAATTCTTTTACTTTATTCTCATATTCATTTTTAGAAGGCCCGTCACCTATTATCCATAGTATTGCATCATTTTTTTCTAAGAATAATTTAAAACTTTCAAATAATCTGGTTAGTCGTTTGGATTCTTCTTCTAGTCTTCCTACAAAAGTAAATATCGGTGTACCTTCTTTTACCAAATTATCTTTTTTTATCGACTCATTACTTTTTTCAATTATTTTGTTATCATCCAAGATATTATTTAAAACTACGGAATTAACTTTTACATTAGGTAGCACTTTAAAGAAATCATTTTTAGCTTCGTTTGATACAAATACTAAATTTTCGAACTTTTCCACTTTACGTTCTTCAAAAAATTTTTTCATTTTATCCGTATTTTTATGGTATACATAATAATAATTACTGTGTATCCACAAAGCATTATGTCCTGATGCATAACGGCTTAAAATTGTTCCTGGTATAGAATAAGTGGCAAAACACCCTGCAAAATCATATTTATTATGATTTTTAATTATCCATTTTATTAATTTTAATCTATTTCTTATTTTTCTAATAATGGCATTCTTATTATCACTAATTCTATATTCTTCTATTGTTACTTCTTTTGGAATTTCGTCTAAGAAAATACCTTCTTTTTTTTCTAACAATAAAGTTACATCATATTTACTATAATCTAATATTTTAAGCATATTAACAAGCGCACTTTCAATTCCACCTATATCCAAACTATAAGCTGTAAACAATATCTTTTTCTTCATTATACAGTACCTCTTTCAATACTAATTTCTTATAATTATTATAGCATGTATACTTACTAATGTAAATTAAAGTGTAAATTAAAAAGAAGCCAATTATTTAGCTTCTTCTTGCGCTCTAGTTTCTCTTACAACTGTTACTTTAATAGTACCAGGATATTGCATAGTTGATTCTATTTTTTCTTTTATTTCTCTTGCTACCTTATGAGCACCTAAATCATCTATTTCTTCTGGTTTTACTATTACTCTTAATTCACGACCTGCTTGTACGGCAAATGTTTTTTCGATTCCGTCTATTTCGTTAGCAACATTTTCTAATTGTTCCAAGCGTTTAATATAGTTTTCTAGTGAATCATTTCTAGCACCAGGACGTGATGCTGATAAAGCATCTGCTATTGCTACTATTACTGAAATAATAGATGTTGCTTCTGTATCACTGTGGTGAGATGCAATAGCATTAATAACTGTATCATTCTCATTATATTTTTTTGCTAAGTCAACACCAATTTCAACATGGCTTCCTTCGATCTCATGATCAACCGCTTTACCAATGTCATGTAGTAATCCTGCTCTTTTAGCAAGTGCTACGTTTTCTCCTAATTCACCAGCAATTAATCCTGATAAATGGGCTACTTGTTTAGAATGTTCTAAAGCATTTTGACCATAGCTTGTTCTGAAATATAATCTACCAATTATTTCAATAAGAGCTGGATCTACTTTAGTAATACCTAACTCAAATAAAGCATCATTACCATATTCAATTATCTTTGCTTTCATTTCTTTACTTACTTTATCATACAATTCTTCAATTCTTGTAGGATGAATTCTTCCATCTTTAATCAAAGTTTCTAGTGTTACTCTAGCCATTTCTCTACGAAGTGGATCAAAGCTTGATAACACTACTGCTTCCGGAGTATCATCAATTATTAAATCTACTCCTGTTATGGCTTCGATAGTTCTAATATTACGTCCTTCTCTACCAATAATTCTACCTTTCATTTCATCGTTAGGTAGTGCTACTACTGTAACTGTTTGTTCATTAGCAAGATCTGATGCATATCTTTGCATAGATAATACTATCAAATCTTTTGCTTTCTTATCAGCAACTATTTTTGCTTCATTTTCTTGTTCTTTGATATAAGCTGCTATTTCATTTGACATTTGTTCTTCAACTTTTTTCATCATTAAGTCATGAGCTTTATCTTTACTAAGCCCTGAAATTTTACTTAATAAATCTAGTTGTTCTTGTTTTAAGTCTTCCACTTTTGCACGTTCGTTTTGGATCTCTGTTTGTTTTGCTAACAAATTATTTTCTCTTTCATCTAAAGCAATATCTCTTTTTTGATATAATTCTTCTCTCTTATCCATATTGTTTTCACGTTGAATAAGGCGATCCTCAGAAAGTTTTAATTCATTTTTTCTCTCTTTTATTTCTTTATCTGTTTCTATTTTTAACTTATGCATTTCTTCTTTTGCTTCTAATAAAGAATCTCTTTTTGCTTTTTCAGCATCTTTTTTAGCTTTTTCAATTATTTCTTCTGCTTTTTTACTAGAGTTTTTTTCCTTCATATTATTTATTAAAAAACTTCCAGCAATTCCCGTTGATAATCCAATTACGACTAGCAAAATGGAGAATATTATATCCATATTTCTTCCTCCATTTCTATATATGTTAAATTTATATTATACGTTTAACATCTAATTCTATTGTAATTTTTATTCAATAATAAGTCAAGAAAAAGAAAAAGAGTATTATTTACTCTTTTTTAAAGATACTCCATAATAATCTCTTATCTTTGTTTCTATTTCATTACACAAATCTTTCTTTTCTTTTAATAAAAGTTTAACATTTTCTTTACCTTGTCCTAGTTTTTCACCGTTATAAGAGAACCAAGCACCACTTTTTTCAATAATGTTAGCATTAACTCCTAGGTCAACTATTTCACCTTCATGGCTTACTCCTTCACCATACATAATATCTACAACAGCTGTTTTAAATGGAGGAGCAACTTTATTTTTAACAACTTTAACTGTTGTTTTATTTCCTATTACACTATCCCCTACTTTTAATTGTTCACTACGTCTTACATCAAGTCTTATTGATGAATAGAATTTCAATGCTCTACCACCAGTTGTAGTTTCAGGGTTTCCGAACATAACTCCTACTTTTTCACGTAATTGATTTATAAAAATTGCTATTGTATTAGTTTTATTAATTGTACCTGAAAGTTTTCTCAATGCTTGTGACATTAATCTTGCTTGAAGCCCTACATGTGAGTCACCCATTTCACCATCAATTTCTGCTTGTGGTACTAGTGCTGCTACTGAGTCAATTACAATTATACTAACTGCTTCACTTCTAACTAGTGCTTCACATATTTCTAATGCTTGCTCACCTGTATCTGGTTGCGATAATAACAGCTCATTTATATCTACTCCTAAATTTTTAGCATAGTTAGGATCAAGTGCATGCTCTGCATCAATAAATGCTGCACGTCCTCCTAATTTTTGGGCCTCTGCAATTGCATGAAGAGCAAAAGTCGTTTTACCACTTGACTCAGGACCATATATTTCTATAATTCTTCCTTTAGGATATCCACCTATTCCTAATGCTATATCAAGAGATAACGAACCACTAGGACATACATCAATTTCCATATGTTTACTATCTCCTAGTTTCATTATTGAACCTTTACCAAATTGTTTTTCAATGTCACTTAAAACTTGTTCCAATGTTTTGTCTTTATCTGCCATTTTACTCATTTATATTACCTCCATAATCTTTACTACATTTTTATCATACACTATTTTTTTGGCAATTGCAAGAGTTTTTCAAACAAATGTTTGTTTTTTGATTTTATCCTTGTTTTATAAACATAAAAAAAAGATTTTCAATTAAGAAAATCTTATTTTTCACTATCTTTTTTGTCGAAAATCAACTTTTTATTCATATTGTAATATTCAATCATCGAAATAATAGACATAATAGTTGCAAAATATAATAGGAAATCACTTACTCTTATATTTATTAATTCAAAAGGTAAATTATAAAAGAATGTCAAAGCAACTCCAACCATAAGTGCAGCTGTTTTTAATTTACCGGATTTGATAGCTGCTACTACTTTACCACGACTTGCAGCTTCCATTTTTATTGCATTAACAATTATATCTCTTAATACAATAACAACTGGAATAATAGCATTTATAAATCCAGTAGATGCTAAAATAATCAAAACAGAATTAACTAATATTTTATCAGCTATAGCATCTAACATTTTTCCAGTATTAGTTATAAGTCCATATTTTCTTGCTATATAACCGTCTAAGAAATCAGTAATACTTGCAATAATAAATAGTCCTCCTGCTATTAAATATCTAGAATCAACTAAAATATCGCCAATATAAAATTGTGGAAAATTAACATTAACTGCATAAAATGGAAATAACATTATAATTATTACTAATATAGACATTACTATTCTTGATACAGTTAATTTAGTAGGTAAATTCATAATTCATTTCTCCTTTTAACTCTTGATTAATGACTGGGGCCTTGGGTTTTAATAATTGCATAAGTATCACTAGTAATATAATTACAATTAATACTGCTCCTGCAAAAATTAGTATTCCTTTTATATTTGCTTTTTTCTTTCTTATTTTTGTATATGGTGAATGCATTTGTTTTGGAACTTGTTCGTTTGCTTTTTTTTCAGCTTCCAAAATATCCTTTAACGATATCTTAGATGTATGTTCAAACATAAAATCATTAAATTCATCTGCTACTTTTTCAGGATCAAGTCCTAAATATTTAGCATAAGTCTTGATTTTATTTTTAAGTCCTAATACATCTTTAAAAGCTCTAATATTTCCAACTTCTATGTTTTCTAAATCATCAATAGAAATATCTAAATCTTCGCTTGCTTCTTCAAGACCTACTCCATTAGATTCTCTATGTTCTTTTAAATATTCTCCTAATTCTTTCAAGATAACACCTCTTCAATAGAAAAAAAATAATACTTTATAAGCCATGTTCTGTTCCTATTACTAGGCGACAAACATTTATCTACCACTGTGTGGTCCTTAACTCCGTTTGGTTCCTTTGTTAAAGCTCCCCTACCAATTTTGGGTTTCTCGCTCGTGGGGGTTACCGCGTTCCACTTCATCTATTTCTAGAATCATCGTCTCTATGGCCCTTTACAACTACTTTAATCATATCAATGACTTAGATTATTTCGTCTCCGTTAGTATAAACTACCTAAGGTTATTTTTTCCCTTAGCGCGATCACTAAGAACATCTCAGTTCTTGCGAGCATGGACTTTCCTCTATATAAAATATACAGCGTTTGTCAAAGTATTATTCTTCATCTTTTCCATATACAATTTTTTCAAGTTGTGATAGTCTACGCATTACATCAACATTAGTAACTTCTTTGTTATCACCACTTTTAGCAATTTCAATACTCATTTTTAAATTACGAATTTCTTGTTTTAGATTCATAATTTCTTCTAGTAATTCTTCTTTTTCTTTTTCACTATCTTTTAATAATGATAAGAATTGTTCATAATCACCAATAATAACATCTAGAAATTGATCTACTTCTTTTAATCGATACCCTCTAGTATCAATTTTAAATTCTTTTTCTAGTATATCTTGCGGTGTTAAAGTTACTTTATTTTGATACATATTATCACCAATCCCTTATGCTTATATTATCACAAAATATGTGATATTTGTCAATAAATAGTCTATTGTTCAAAAGAAAAAAGCGAGAAGTCCCGCTTTATTTAAAATAATCGTATAAAGTATATGTTTTTCCATTTTTGTCAGTTGCTTTAGTACCAATAGCATCACTATCCATAAAATTTTCAATTTTAACAATATTTGATAATCCTGTTGATTTTGGAGTCAAGTTATTATTGGCAATATTCAAATAAGATATTACAAATAAACTACCATCATCCTTAACAATGGCAAGTCCTTGATTTTTTGGAGATGCAGCTTGGCCTTGAGAAACTGAATAAATGTTCTTTACTCCGTTAATATTTAATTTAACTCCAAATAATTTTGATTTAACTGTTGCTCCTCCACCATTTTCCCAAGTTATTTTAGGATCTATTGTTTCATAATCAACATCATCAAAAGTATATTCTTTATAACTATTAAATAAGTTATCTACTTGTGAGCAAAAATCTTTTTCCCAATCGCTGTCGTTAGAGCATTTGTCTATTTCAACATATACTTCACCTTTACTTAATACAGCTGTTATTGTTGACTTAAAATAATTTCCTGACAACACTTTAGATTTAGTAGTGTTACTAGGTTTTGTTGTATCTGTTTTATTATCTTCTTGATTATTATCTTTATTATTATTTTCATCTTTAACGTTATCATCAGTGTTGTTATCTTTGTCACTAGTTGCTGGTTCGCCACTATTTTCCTTATTTTTATTGCTCATATTAAGATAGTATACGCCACCAAATAAGATAGCACTAATTACTACTCCTAAAATGATTCCTAGGATCATTTTATTTCCCCTAGAATTTTCATTGTTTTCCAAACTATCCACTCCCTTTATTTTACTACTATAATTCTATTATAGAATCACATCTTTGGGTAGTCAATTCTTTTCTTCTAGTTTTATTTCTATAAATTAATTTTGACAGTACAATATTTTCACTTATTCTATTCATCGCATCAATTACATTTTCTATTTCCATATTTCCTCCTAATATCAGAATACATTATATTTTTTATTCTGTCTTAAATTCGACAAAACTAGCTATTTTTTTACACGTACTATTTAATTAAAATATATAGAAAAAAAATGCATTATATAGTATAATTTAGTATAGGTGGTTTTATGAAATACCCTAATGGAATAAAATTAAGTACAACTAAGAACATAACTTATGACAATAGAGGTATGAACTTAGAAGGAGACATTAATCTTACAAATAAATATTACATTGATAATAACATTGCTTTTATCTATAAAAAACCTACTCCAATTCAAGTAACTAAAGTAGATTATTCTAATAAAAACGCTGTAATTAAAGAAGCATATTTTAAGGAACCTTCTACTACTGATTACAATGGATTATATAAAGGTAAATATATAGATTTCGAAGCGAAGGAAACAGAAAATTCTACATCATTTCCATTAAATAATATTCATAATCATCAAATTGAACACATAAAAAACATTGTAAATAATGGTGGATTAGGTTTCTTAATTGTTAGATTTAATAAACTTAATAAAACATTTCTATTATGGGGATGTGACTTAATAAGTTTCATCAAAAACAATTCGAGAAAATCTATTCCTTTAGATTATTTCAACGAAAAAGCATATTTAATAGAGGAAAAATATATTCCTAGAGTCGATTATTTAAAAATTATAGACTTGACGTATGGAGGTATAAATGAAAAAGGCAAGTAACAAAGGGGTAAATTATACTAAACAAAGGACAAAAAAAAGAAAAGATAAAATAAATGAATTTAAATTCGAACCTAAAACTATTGCTCTTTTAGTTGTTCTATTGGTTATATTGGTACTACTACTTAAATTTATTGGTCCACTGTTTACAATTATTATGATTGTAGGTATAGCACTAATATTACTGTTATCTAAATGGATTAAAAAATTACGTAAAAAGAAAAGAACTAGGATAATCGTTAATATCATCTTAATAATCTTTCTTATAATATGTATTGTAGGATGTGTAGCTGCTATAGCTTTCATGGGATATGTAATTAAAAAAGCACCTGATTTCGATGTAAGCCAACTTGAACGTTCAGAATCAACAATTCTTTATGATATTAACAACAATGCTTTTGCAGAATTAGGTACTGAGAAAAGAGAAAAAATTACATATGATGAAATGAGTCAATCATTTATTGATGCTTTAGTTGCTACAGAAGATTCTAGATTTTTCCAACATAACGGATTTGATGCGGCTCGTTTCCTAAAAGCTTCATTAGGTCAAGCAGTTGGTTTTAAAGGAGCTGGTGGCGCTTCAACTTTATCAATGCAAGTTATTAAAAATAGTTTTACTGATGCGAACTTAGATGAAGGTTTTGAAGGTATAGTTCGTAAATTTACTGATATATATTTAGCGGTATTCAAATTAGAAAAAACTTATAGTAAACAAGAAATAATTGAATTTTATGTAAATGTTCACAACATGGGAGGAAATGCCTATGGTGTTGAACAGGCTGCTCAAACTTATTTTGGAAAACACGCTAGTGAATTAAATTTAGCTGAATCTTCTCTTCTAGCAGGATTATTCAAATCCCCTAATGCTTATAATCCATTTAAGAATCTAGAAGCTGCTACCAAAAGACGTACTACAGTATTAAACTTAATGGTTATGCATGGATATATTACAAAAGAAGAAAGAGATATGGCTAATGCAATACCAATAGAAAGTTTATTAGTAGAAAATTCAGGTACTAGCAACAAATATCAATCTTATATTGACCAAGTTGCAACTGAAGTCAAATCAAGATATGGAGTAAATATTTATAGCACTCCTATGTTAATCTATACAAATATGGACCCTAATAAACAAACTGGTATTGATAATATATTTAACGGTACTACTTATACTTGGGTTGATGATGTAGTTCAAGCAGGTATTGCTGTAATTGATGTTGATACAGGAAAAATTGTGGCGATTGGTACTGGTAGAAATAAAACAGGTGTTAATCAATGGAATTATGCTTCTGGTAATAAACGACAAATTGGTTCTACCGCTAAGCCTTTATTTGATTACGGTCCTGGTATCGAATACAATAACTGGTCCCCTGCTACATTATTTGATGATAAAGAATACTATTACTCATCTGGTCAACCAATAAGAAACTCTGACCGTAAGTATTGGGGCCCAATCACTTTGAGAAATGCTTTAGCATATTCTAGAAATGTTCCGGCACTTCAAGCATTCCAAAGTGTAGATAATAAAAAAATTACTGAATTTGTTACTAAATTAGGTATTACTCCTGAAATTGATAAATATGGTAATATTCACGAGGCTCACTCAATTGGTGCGTTTACTGGTTCTAATGCATTAGAGATGGCTGCGGCTTATGCTGCATTTGCTAACGGTGGTACATATTATGAACCATATACAGTAAATAAAGTTGTATTTAGAAGTACTAGTAGAGAAGAAACATTTAAGCCTGAGCCAGTTGTAGCTATGAGCGATTCAACTGCATTTATGATAACAGATGTATTAAAGTCTGCTGTAACCTATGGATTAAGTAATGCCGCTCGTGTTGATGGTGTTAATGTAGCCGCTAAAACAGGTACTACAAACTATCCAGAAAGTATGTTAAGTTCTAAAGGATACCCTAGTGATATAATTAGTGATTCATGGATTGTTGGATATGACCCAGAGTACTCAATTGGTATGTGGTATGGTTACCCTAAATTAGATCCAACATATAACTTAAAGCAATCAGTTGCTGGAGTTCAACGTGGACGTTTATTCAGAGCAGCTGGTGAAGTAGTATTTGCTAAAAATGGTCAAGATTTTAAAATGCCAAGTAGTGTTGTAAATAGCGCTTATGAAAAAGGAAGCAGTGATCCTTTCCTACTTCCTAGTGAAAGTACTCCAGAAGACCAAATAGGATACGATTACTTCAAGGTTGGAACTGAACCAAATGAAGTTTCTACTAAATATCAAAAATTAAAAAATGTTACTAACCTATCAGTTAAATATAATCCATCTACTTTAAATGTTTCAATATCATGGTCTAAAGCAACTAAACAAAATGCTCAAGATTCTTATGGTAATTTCGGATATAAAGTTTATAAAGATGGTACTTATTTAGGATTTACTGAGAAAAACTACTTTACAATTTCTGATGTAGAAGATCCTTATGCAACTTATAAAGTAGTAACTACTTATGAAAAATATGCTGGTATGGATAGTAGCGGTGCTACTTATGAATTAAAAGATTCATCCACCTTCACAGCCGAATTCTTAGTACCTACTAGTAGAGTTTATTCGGTTGGAGATACGTTAGATAGTTGGGATAGAGCTCCTTCTTCTAGCGATGTTAAATTGTATAAGAATAAGGATGAAGTATCAAAATTCAAAACAGTTATTACAATTAAAAACTCTTCTTCAGAAACTGTTGGTAATATAACAACAAATGCTAAAGAAGAATACACGTTAACATATAAAATTAGTTATGACTCAAAAGAAGTAGTTACAATAACTAGAAAAGTAATAATAGAGTAATTTAATTACTCTATTTTTTTTATAAATATAAATGACATACTAACATAAATATTCCACCAATTATAAAATATATGATGCTTCTTTTTATATTATTGTATTTTAATGAAGCTGGTATTAATTCATAAACTGATATAGATATCATAATTCCGCCTATATTAGCGAGCAATATGCTCATTATTAAATCATTCATATATGGAGCTAAAAATAAATAAGCAATAAGAGCTCCAACGGGTTCTGATATGCCTGATATAAAAGTATATAACAATGCTTTAAACTTACTTTTAGTACTATAGAAAATAGGAATTGATATACTTATTCCCTCTGGAATATTGTGTAATGCTATTGCTATTGCTAAGGATAGTCCTAATTGGATATTTTTAGTTGAAGTCATAAAAGTAGCTACACCTTCCGGAATATTATGCAATATGATTGCAATCATTGATATAATTCCTACTTTATAAAGTCCTTTTTTATTCTCAACTTCAGAATTAATATCTGGAACATATTTATTAATTAAACATGATATTGCTATTCCAGATATAATTGAAATTAACGCAATTAAAACTGCCGGTATAAAATAATATGTATCTAATAATCCTTTAATAGAAGAAGGAATTAAATCAGTTATACTTATCATTAACATAACTCCAGAAGCAAATGCTAGTGAAGAACATATTACTTTATCAGTATCTTTATATTTAAAAAATATTAAAACAGCACCTATCATTGTAGATAATCCAGCAAATGATGTTATAAGAAAACTATATTCTATATTACTCATCTATTATCACCTATTTAAATCTATGTTAATAAAGAATTATAATGCAAAAGAAAAAATCCATAAAAATGGATTTTTATTTTTAGTCTAAATTATTATTCATCTTTTTTCTTATTAAGAACACAGCTACTCCAGCTCCTATTAATACCAATAAAGTGATAATTCGTAACACTGAAACAGTTGATACTTTAGTACTCGAATCATTAGTACTACTTTCTTTTACTTTTGACATTTGAAATAAAACTTCGTTATTATTTCCTTCATCTCCTAAAGTCCATATATAAGTATTTCCTTCAACCTTTTCAGCATTATGGTTCATTACTTCTTTGTCCGTTGTTATTTTAAAGTTTATTGTATTGTTACTAGCGCAAGTAAATACTCCGCTTAATTTGATGTAGTAAGAATCTTTTTCATTTAAGAATAATGCATTTTCAAAGCATTGATCTGCCAAGTAAGATTCTTCTAAGTTATCATATGTATATGTATATTTAAGTGTTACTGTTGAAGTATTATTACCAAGTATTATTGTTTTTTTATAGTTGTCTTTTCCATTTTTTAATGATGAAATATCATTATATACAGCTTCTGCTTCTGGATATAATCCATCACCAGTAAACTCTTCGGCTAACTTATATATGTTGCCATCAAATACTGTAACTATTTCTTCATCTATTGTATCGTTATTGAATTTCAAATTATAATCAACACTACATCCTGTTAAAACTAGGACTGTAAGCATCAGCAATAGTATTTGTATTTTTTTCATATCATCACCTTAACCTTACTTCATAGTGCATAGGGTCAAATGAGCCAGCATCCCATGTTCCACCCCATTCAAATCCACTTGGTTCAAATGCATATTTCCACAATATATAATTAATGTTTTTTACATTAGCTTCATTTCCACCTAAAGCTGCTACAAATTGGTCGTATTTTTGTTTCGTAGCGCTTCCTTGACCAGCAAATGGTAAATAAGAAGTTCCATTTACATTTATTGATAAGCCATAATTAAAATCAACCGCTAGTCCATAAACATGAGGACTACATACATTTCTAGCTGCGTTTAATCTTTTGACTCTAGTACCACCTTCATTAATATCTTTAGTACTAAGTTTAACACCATTTATACCCGTTGTCTGTAGTTGACAGACTTTTTCAAATGCTTTGTTAAACTTATCAATTACTGTTTGATGCACTTGGCCTTGATAAGTTACTCCGTTAGAACACTTAACTTTTAATGTAACATATGGAGCACCGCCGTCAACTTCTTGAATATCGGCGAATTCTCTACCTGTCTCACTTTTCAAAATAAATCTAAATCCTGGAATTTTTCCATCCAGCAATGTTGGACAAGCACAATTTTCTTCCCATGTCATACAAGCACCATTTGGAACTCTAGATACTTCTTCACCATTTATATAAGGATGTACTACCGTTGCTCCTCTTACTGTACTTTCAGCAGTAGGTACAATTTGATCAACTGTTTTTTTAGCATCTCTTGCCGCTTTCCTTAAAGCTGCTTTTTCATCTTCTCTTTTCTTCTTTTCGGCTGCCCTTTTTTGTTCTTCAGCTTTCTTTTCAGCTTCGTATGCGGCTTTTAATTTATTAACGTTTTCTTCAGTTGCTTCTCTCCAACAAAATATACCGCCATTATTCTTCATCTTGTCATCGCTTTCAGCTAAAATACTAACCAATAGCGTTACTATTATTGGAACAAAATAACATGCTATGGCGGCTATTACACGTCCCATTATACTCTTTAATGGTTTTTTTGTATCAGCATCACCTGATAAGACCATTCTTCCTAAGTCTACACTTACTAGAATTATTAAAAGAATTGGAACAATTATGCCAAAGTATTCAAACATTTCTTTGCAAAAATAAACCGCTCTTAATGTAACATAATCACAACTCATATGCCCTCCATACTATAATCAAATACATTGTACTATACTATTTATTATTATTACAAATATTTTTAAGTTTACAAGTGATGCATAATGGAGCCACTGCTTTGCAATAATATCTACCGAATAATACCATTTGATGATGTCTTTTACTCCAATTCTTTTTTGCAAACTTTTTCATTAATTTTAATTCTATTTCTGATACATCGTCACTATTATCTGCTAAGCCCAATCTCTTACTAACTCTAGATACATGTGTATCAACAGCTATTGTAGGAACCAAAAATAAATTACTCAAAACCACATTTGTAGTTTTTCTTCCAACCCCAGGCATACTTTCTAGTTTTTTTCTATCATTTGGTACCTTACAATCATAATTATTTACTAAAATATTAGCTATTTCTTTAACAAATATAGCTTTTTTATGATAGGTACCAATAGGCTTTATTATTTCAGCAATACTATTAACATCAGCATTAGCTAAATCAATAATTGTTGGATATTTTTTAAATAGTATGCTAGTAACACTATTTACCCTTTTATCAGTAGTTTGTGCACTTAATACTACTGCAATTAATAATTCATAATCTTTATTATAGTTTAATTCGCATTTAGGATCTGGAAACAATTCGTCTAAATACTTTTCTATTTTATTCATCTTCGTCCTCTAACCAGTTATATTCAAAGACTTCTAATTTTTCTTTCTTTTGTTCTTTGTGATTAGTGCGATTTTTTTCTACATCCTTAATTGTTTTTATTCCTTTTTTACCCCACTCATAAAGAATTTTATCAATATAACGCAAATTATTAACTCCATTAAAAATTGCTTCTTTTAATGCTTCTTTTATAAGTTCGTCTGATATTCCGCTATCTATCCATGCTTTTACTATTTCGTATTCTATAGGACTTAATGTTCTTCCGAATTCCTTTTCAATAGTAGAGAAAACAGACATATCAGAACTATCATCTTTTTCATTCATTTCATCAATTATAATCATATTTATTTTTTGATAAAAATTATCTAAAGAAATGTGCTCTTCCATAATGTTTTTATCATTCTTAATAACGTCAAGTGTAATAAGTTTGTTATCTGTAAGCTTGCTTATTAATATCATAACTTTTTTTATATCAATTCCTAAATCATTTTCTATAATATTAGGATCAAATAAAATATTATCACCACAGCTGCATAAGTACATTAAAAAGATAAATTCTTCTAATTCAATATTTAATTTAGGATAATATTTGTATAAATATAATGGAATAATAATGTCTCTAGATTTTATAAGTTCCATAATCTTTTTATTTTTCATATTATTCCCCCTATCTGTTATTAGTAATTATTTACCACATAGTTAGATAAAACTTCTTTTGTATTTTCTATTTTTCCATTTAAAAGCATAATAGTCAAGTCATTATAAATATTTCTTAAATATTTTCCACTTCCTCTGTTTAAAATATTCATTATATCTTTACTAGATATTGCTATGTCGTTTTTGTTAGTTATAGGAAGTTTGTTATATTTATCAGTTATTTTCCTCTTATCTATACCTTTTAATGACCCCGCTATACTATTAACATATAAACCATATTTATATAGTGTTTCGTTATTTAAGTTGTCTTTAGTCATAGCTTCTCTTATTTTAGCAATTAACTCTCTTTCATTCTTAGAGAAAGGATATTTATCACTTATCTTAAGAGATGACCATATACCTACAATATCAACATTCAATTTTATTTCATTGATATTATATATTTCAAGTTCTTTATCTAACTCAAGTTCTTTTATTAAATCTACTCCATATTTAGCATTTTTACTTGAAAATATTTTATCTAGTTCTTCTTTTTTTCTTTGATATGATAAATGTACCAAATTACTCTTAGTATTTTTTATTGCTTCTTTAACTTTGTCACTTAATTTAAAGTCTAGGATAGTTGCAAATCTAATAGCTCTTAATATTCTTAATGAATCTTCGTAAAATTTTTCATAGCTATTTCCTACCGTGTTGATTTCTTTATTATTTAAATCCTTTTCTCCATCTAACAAATCTATTATTTTCCCATTACTATCCATACATATAGTATTAATTAAAAAGTCACGTCTTTTTAAATCTTCTTCTAAATCATTTATATACTCGAATTCTATAGGCTTTCTATTATTTAAATAAGTAAGTTCTCTTCTAAAAGTTGTAATTTCAAATCTAATATTATGATAAAAAACAGTAACTGAACCATATTCTACTTTTGGGATAAAAATATCTTTAAAAATCTTCTTTATATCCATAGGGGTAGCTGATGTAGTTATATCAATATCGGTAGAATCACGACCTAATAAATAATCTCTTACAAATCCTCCTACAATATAAGCTTTAAACCCATGATCCTCTATTTTTTTTAATACTTTTAATGCTGTTGTTAACATAGAACTCCTCCCCTATAATTATATCATAAATAGGTAAAAAAAACTAAAAAAAACAGAGCTTTTAACTCTGCTTTCAAATACTAATTAACTGCGTCTTTTAATGCTGATCCAGCTTTAAATGTTACAGCATTTCTAGCTGCAATTTTAACTGTAGCTCCAGTTTGAGGATTACGCCCTTCACGAGCTGCTCTTTTTGAAACTGCAAATGTTCCAAATCCAACTAATGGTACTTTATCTCCTTTAGCTAATGCTCCTGTAATAGTAGCAAAAGTAGCATCGATTGCTCTAGTAGCATCTGCTTTTGTTAATCCTGTAGCAGTTGCAACAGCTTCTACTAATTCAACTTTTTTCATAATCTTATTACCTCCGTATTTTCTTTTTAAGCACTATATGCTTACATATATAAAATATCATGTTTTTAATACAAAAGCAACGAATTTTTCACTATTTTACACTCTTTTATTAAATTACAATAGCAATCAAGTTGTTTGATCCTTTATTAACTACTTTGCTTAATATATTACTTAATTTATATCTAACATTATCAGGCATTAGAGATATTTTTGACTGGATACCCTCCTGGACTATAACATCTAAACTACGTCCAAATATTTCACTCTTCCATATATTGGAAGGATTAGTTTCATAATCTTTCATTAAGTAATTAATTAACTCTTTACTTTGAAGTTCACTACCAATTATAGGTTCAAAAGTTGACTGAACATCTACTCTTATCATGTGAATAGATGGAGCTACTGCTTTTAATTTAACGCCATAACGTGAGCCTTGTTTAATAATTTCAGGAGTATCTAATTTCATATCTGCTAAAGTAGGTGATGCTACTCCATAACCGGTTTGTTTTACCATTTTTAAAGCATATTTAATTTGATCATATTCTGTCTTAGCTTCATTAAATTCTTGGAACAAAGATAATAATTCAGCTTTATTTTTTACATCTATTTTTATTATATCCGTTAAAACTTTATTGTATAAATCACATGGTGCTTCTAGTGATACAATAACTTCTCCTGTTGAAGGATCTACATTAGACAAATATGCTTTTTCTATGTTTTCATTGTCTAAGAAATGACTAGTAATATTTTCAATATCTCTTAATTTATCTACTTCAATAATACTTTCCTTAATACTATTTATATAGCTTTGTTTAATCGGATTTTTACTATTTAAAATAGCAATCCATTCTGGCATATTTACTTTTACTTCTAAAATAGGAAACTCATATAATGCTTCTCGTAAGATATTATAAATATCTTTTTCAGTCATAGACTCTACACTTATAGGCATAACTGGTACATTATATTCTTCTTTTAGAGATTCTGCTAATCTTTCAGTTTCTGGTAGTGTTGGATGTGTGGAATTTAATACAACTATAAACGGTTTACCTAGTTCCTTTAATTCGCTAATTACCCTAGTTTCCGCTTCTAAATAATCACTTCTTGCAAACTCTCCTATAGATCCATCAGTAGTAACTACTATACCTATGGTTGAATGATCTTTTATAACTTTTTCAGTACCAAGTTCCGCTGCTTCTACAAAAGGAATTTCTTCATTATACCAAGGACATTTTACCATACGTGGTCCATTCTCATCTTCTGCACCCTTAGCATTATTAATGACATAACCTACACAGTCGATTAGTCTAATATTACAACTAAAATCATCTATATCTATTTTAGCTGCTGTATTAGGAACAAATTTTGGCTCAATTGTCATTATTGTTTTACCACTAGAACTTTGTGGTATTTCATCTAAAGCGCGTTTTCTTTCATATTCATCTTTGATATTGGGAACTACCAAACTTTCAATAACTTTTTTTATAAAAGTACTTTTACCAGTTCTTACTGCCCCTACTACTCCAAGATAAATATCTCCGCCTGTACGTTCTGCAATGTTTTTAATGATTTCATGTTTATCCATATATTTACCCACTCTCTTTTTTGATTTTCAATTAAATATATGAGTTTTTTTGTAAGTTATGCAAAAGAAAAATAGTGAAATATCACTATTTATAACATTCCGTCTAAGTTTTTAGGTACTTTATCTTGAACAATTGCATTTATTATCTTATTAGTCTTTTCTTCACTAACATCTTTTCCTGCTATACCACCTATCTCTTTTATTAAATCTCGAAGTACCTTTTCATCTTTCATATCTGATTTTTGAACTTTTGATGCTAAAGACATAATTGTTTCTTTATTAACCTTTGTCTTTTTTTCTACCTTATTAAAAAATGAATCTCCAAACATAAAAAACCTCCTACATAATTATATGTAAAAGGCCTATTTTGGTTATTCATTTCTATTTTTAAATTGGATTATTATTGGAGTACCTTCTAATTCGAAATTCTCTCTTAATTTATTTTCTAAATATCTTTCGTATGAGAAATGAACTAAGTTTTTACTGTTAACAAAGAAAGTAAATTTAGGAGGTTTTACTCCTGTTTGATTAGCATAATATATTTTTAATCTTCTTCCTTTATATGATGGTGGAAGATTTAATAAATAAGCTTCTTGAACCACATCATTTAATACACTAGTCTTAATTTCACGTTTAATATTTTCACTAACTTTTAAAACTTCTGGCATAATTGTATGTACTCTTTTTTTAGTTAGTGCTGAAGTGAATATTACTGGCACGTATGATAAAAATTGAAATTCACTACGTACTTCTTTTAAATAATCTTTAATAGTTTTCTTATCTTCTACTGTATCCCATTTATTAACAACTATTATAAGTCCTTTGCCTTTTTCAAGAACGTATCCTGCTATATGTTTATCATGTTCAATAATACCTTCTTCGGCATTAATAACTAATAGACATATATCACTTCTATCAATAGCTTTCATACTTCTTAATAAGCTATATTTTTCTACGTTTTCGTAAATTCTTCCTTTTTTACGCATTCCTGCTGTATCTATTACTACAAATTCTTCTTTTTGATAAGTAAGAACTGTATCTATTGCGTCTCTTGTAGTACCTGCGACATTACTTACTATTACACGTTCTTCATTTAACATTGCATTAATTAGACTACTTTTTCCTACATTTGGCCTACCAATAACAGAAAACTTTAAACGTTTATCTTCTTTTTCTTCTTTTTCATTGAATTCTTTTGTTACTTCATCCATTAGTTCCATAAAACCAATTCCATGTTCACCACTGATTGGAATATATATATCAAAACCTAATTCATAAAAATCATAGATATGATCATTAGCTTTTTTATTATCTACTTTATTAATAGCAACAATTACTTTTTTGTTACTTTTTCTTAAGATATCTCTTACTACCAAATCATTCGATGTAAGTCCTTCTTTACCATCTACAACGAAGATAACAACATCACTTTCATTAATAGCAATTTCTGCTTGCATTTTAATTTCATCGTTAAACTTTTCTAAGGAAGTATCTATACCACCTGTATCAATAACATTAAAACGATAATTTTTATAAGTAGCTTCACTATAAATTCTATCTCTAGTAACACCTGGAGTATCTTCTATTATTGATATTTTTTTACCTACTATTTTATTAAAAATTGTACTTTTACCTACATTTGGTCTACCTACTAAGGCAACTACTGGTATTTTCATTTTATCACTTCCTTATCTTAATAAAACGGTGAATTATCACCGTAATATTTTTATTTCATTAATTTTATTAATTGGTTTTGAACTTCTGTTCTTATCATTTGATAATTTGGTTCAGTTCCACCTAAAGATGCTTGATAACTAATATATTGTCTTAAAAGGCGGCAATAACATTCACTAGTTAAAGCTCCTATTTCTCTTAAATTTAAATTATATATCATCACATTGTTTAAGTTTGCTTTACAGTCTCCTAATTTTTTACCTCTATAATTAATTTTTTCTATTTCTCTAGCAGATATTTTAATTGAAGATCTATCTGGGCATTCTTGAACTAGTTCTATTCCACTTGGAAATCTTCCACCTTCAGCAATTATTACTTTAGGTATTCCAGAATTGTTTTCTAATACTATTTTTCCTAATCTACTCATATGCCTTCCCCCTATAAACAGTGGTAATTATAACATATTTACACTATTATGTCAAATTATGCCACTGTCTTTTAACCTCTAAGAGGTCATCGCCATAAATAATATTAGCAAATTCTATTAAGTGATATTTATCTTTTTTATTAATTTCGTTTACATTTAAATAGAAATAATTATTTAGGTACTTGATATTATTATATTTCTTTATCAATTCGTATCTAGAAAACTTTATATACATTTCTTCTTCATTATGAACAATTATTCTTAAATCAATACTTTTACTTAAATAGCTATCTATGTTTTTTATTTCTAAAATTAATCCTATATTATTGATTGGATAAACATGTACTTCATAAAATCCTTCTAAGATTATATCATATACTTTTTTGATTTTAACTATAATTGATTTTATATTATTACTTAAATCTTCTTTATTATTGATATCTATTTGTTTAATATAATCATCATTAATAAATATTTTGTAACTATCTTCATCTAAAATCTCAAGTTTCATTTTATCACCTACTGTATATTATGTATTAGTAAAATATTGGCAATAAAAAAACTAATACATAATGTATTAGTTCTATGATGTTTTTACTACATAAGGTGATGAACTAGTTCCAGTACCACTAGATACTTCTATATCGCCTTTTAGATTTACTACGAAACGTATACCTAATGATTCAGTTACATCAGCACTATTTATTCCACCACCGGAATTTGCTTTGTATACCTTAGCACCGCTATCATACATAGCTGGTGTCATTGTCCAAAAATCAGTTCCATTATCCATATAATATGAACCATTTGGAGTATAACCACCTGCATATATTACTTCATCAGCTGTTATTAAGCCAACTAAATTTGCTAGCGCTTTGTTTCCCGTTGTACCAGTACTTGTTGTATATAAATCATTTGAGTTTGGACAATTAAACTGTGGCATCTTATTACCAATACTCCTAGATACAAATCCATAATGCGTATTATCAGTACCTAATCCTGTATTTTTAATACCAGTACCAAAAATATCGGCAATTGATCTATCTCCGCAGAATCCCGAATCAACTAAATAATTTCTATTTGCAGCACTTATTAAAGTTTTAAACATCGAATCAACTGTTGTCTTAACAGTACTTGAATTAGTATTTGCATGTGTTAAATCATATGTAGTTGATGCAGCCGTTCCATACATATATCCTACATATGCATTATCATTAGATGAAGTATTAAATTTTGATCCTATCAGAGTATCCTGCGTAATTAATCTTATTGACCCATCTTCATTTATTCTTACTATTCGCCATGTTAATCCAGCAAAACTTACATAGTTGTT
The DNA here is from genome assembly GCA_934122395.1 of uncultured Bacilli bacterium. Classification (GTDB taxonomy): domain Bacteria; phylum Bacillota_I; class Bacilli_A; order RF39; family UBA660; genus RGIG3091. The sequence continues at coordinate 498,498 of CAKOWQ010000001.1, forward strand.
AGTTACAGCTCCACTAAAGTAATATGTTGGACGATTATTTTGTGTATTAGTGTTTGTATAATATAGCCCCGCCTCATTTATAAGTGCAAAATTAATGTTTGTATCAGCCTTAGGAGTATTATTTTTTAATATTAATCCACTTAAACGTGTTGTTTTAAAATCAATGTCTTCTGATGTTATAGTTTGTCCAGTATCTTGTACACAGGTAACATCTATTGTTAGAAGTTTTGATGTATCAGTAGGCTGACTAGTAAAATTACTATCATATTCTATTTTGATTGTTATTGTTTTAGTATCACCAGCAGCTAATTTATCCCCTTTTTTTATTCCATTAATTGTATATATAATTGCATTAGAACCATCTGCTGTAGCATCTATTGCGCTAATTATTGCATCAATATTTCCATCGTTTTTTAAAGTTAATGTATATGTAATAGAATCTCCTGGCAATTGTAAATTTGTATCCATTGTTGCGGTTGTATCCGTATAAGTAGGCTCTGCATTAACACTAGCACTACCAACTATTGTGCCTGTAGTAATATTAGTGAAATGAACATTCCATTTACCACTTATTCCTACCGAACCATTTATCTTCAAAGTAGTTGAAAAAGCGGCATATCCTATTGCCATAAATAATATTGCTATACACATAACTAATATAATTAAGCTCTTCTTTCTATTCATAATATCAACTCCGTATAATCTACCATATAATTATTATACCCTCTTTATCTATAAAATGACAAGAAAAAAGCAACATTTTTGTTGCTCTACATTACTTCAATTGTTAAATCTTCAATTTTCTTAACAATTTCATCTCTACCTAGCTTAGTAACACTTGAAAATAACACTATGTCATCACCCATTACTAAATCTAGCGAATCTGTAAGTTGTTTATAATTAGCATCTTTTTTACTTGAATTAACTTTATCAACTTTAGTTGCTACAATTGTTACTGGTACATGGTAATACTTAAGAAAATTATACATTAATAAATCATCTTCGGTTGGTTTATGTCTAAAATCTACTAACATGAATACTCTTTTTAATTCATTTCTCTTTTCTAAGTATTCTTCTATCATTAAACCAAATTTCTTTTGTTGTTCTTTACTTGTTAGTGCATATCCATATCCAGGAACATCAACTAAATAAAATGCATTATTAACATTATAAAAGTTTAAAGTTTGAGTCTTACCAGGAGTAGCTGATACTCTTGCTAAATTCTTTCTATTAACAATAGTATTTATAAAGCTACTTTTTCCTACATTACTTCTTCCAACAAGTAAAAATTCCGGTTTTCCCTCAGTTGGATACTGACTTCTTCTAACTGCACTGATAAATAAATCAACACTATTAATTTTCATTTATATCACCCATGTTTTCTATATAAATTTTACAAGCTTCATCTAACTCTTCTAATAAAGAATCGGCTTCTTCCATACTAGATACTCTAGCACCACTTGCTAAATGATGACCACCACCATTATATTTTTCAGCTATATGATTAATAATAGGCCCTCTCGATCTAATATTTAATTTAATCAAATTGTTTTTAACATCCTCAGATATTGTTACCCACACCAAAACTTCCTCAATATAGTTAAAATTATTAATTAAATTTCCTGCTGAACCAGAATCAACCCCATATTTATTCATAGTATCATTAGTAATTTTCACACTAGCTAGGCCATTATCAGTTACTTTAAAGTTTTCAGCAATATATCCTTGTAATCTTATTTCACTTAGTGGTCTCATAAATATATCTTTGTATAAGTCTGGCATATTGATAGGATATTCTTTTAATAATTCAGACATAGTTCCAAAAGTTTCAGTTCCGGAATTAAATAAAAATCTATTTGTATCTGACACTATTCCTAATATTATTGTTCTTGCTATATCAATATCTAATTTTAATGGAGTATGTTTTATTAATCTATATATTAATTCTGATGCACTACTTGCCGTATCATCAATGTATTCTACGTTGGCATATTTTTCAATAAAAGGATGATGATCTATTTTAATATAGTTATCAAATCCATCAAATTTGCTAATATCGATTCTTCTTTTATCAGGAGTATCAACTACTATTAATAATGCATTTTCTAATTCTTCCATTTTATCTAATTTTGGAAAGTAATTAAACTTTGCACTACTTCCACCTACTGCTAAAACATGTTTTTGAGGGAAAGTTTTCTTAATTGAATCTCTTAATGAAAGTTGACTAGCTAATGCATCTGGATCTACTCCAATATGTCTTGCTATAACGATATTATCATATTTTTTTATTTCTTTATAAATATCCTTTAACATATTATTTCCTATCTATTTATAATTTCTAAAGTATCTAATGCAATCATTAATTCTTCATTAGTAGGTACAACGTATACTAGACTGCTAGAGTCTTTACTACTTATTTTTGCAAGTTTTCCACGAGTATTATTTGCTTCTAAGTCAAGTTTAATTCCTAATACTCCTAATTTTTCAATTACTGCTCTTCTAGTATCCGCACTATTTTCACCAATTCCTGCTGTAAAACATATTACATCTACTCCGCCTAATTCAACATAGTATTGAGCAATATATTTAACAACTGATCTTACAAACATTTCTTGGGCTAAAACGCAGTTTTCTTTTCCTTCTTTACAACCATCTTCAATATCTCTTGAATCACTACTTAATTGACTTATTCCTAAAAGACCTGATTTTTTATTAAAATCGTTTAATATTTCACCAGCACTTTTACCTTCTTTTTCCATTAAATATGGAATTACTGAACAATCCACATCACCAGTTCTAGTTCCCATAACAATTCCTGCAAGTGGCGTAAATCCCATTGATGTATTAACACATTTACCATCTTTTATAGCAGTTACACTTCCACCGTTTCCTAAGTGACAGCTGATAATCTTCAAATCATCTCTTCCCAATTCTTCACTAATTTTTTTGGTTATATATCTATGTGAAGTACCATGGAATCCATATTTTCTTACTTTATACTTTGTATACCATTCATATGGTAATGCATATAAGTAATTTTCTTTATCCATTGTTTGATGGAAAGCTGTATCAAATACTACAACCATAGGTGTTTTTGGTAATACTTCTTTGAAAGCCTTTATTCCTAAATAGTGTGCTGTATTATGTAATGGTGCTAAGTCACTAAGTTTTAGAATATCTTCTGCTACTTTATTAGTAACCATAACTGATTCAGTATACTCAGAACCGCCATGTACTATTCTATGTCCTATTCCATCGATTTCTTCTAAATTATCAATTATTTTTAATTCAATAAGTTTGTTTAATAATATCTTAACAGCATCAGTGTGATCCTTAAGTTCAGCTTGTTCTTTGATTTTAAAATCTTGATACTTTATTGTATATTGACTTCCTTCAATACCAATACGTTCAAATAATCCTGATACTAGTACTTCTTTAGTATCCATTTCGAATAAGCTAAATTTTAAGGAACTACTTCCTGCATTAATTGACATTATCTTCATAAATATCCCTCTTTCTAATAAGAATATTTTAACATAGAACTATAATTTGAACAACTTTTTTTCCATAAAACAAAAACTATCAATATTTAGCATTGATAGTTTTTAATTAATTTATATTAATTAGAAGTTATTGTTATAACCTGAGCTGATTTGGTTCATACCGCTACGAACTAATCTCTTTGTAATTTCACCACCAACTGATCCGTTAGCACGTGAAGTTGTATCTGGTCCTAAGTTAACACCAAATTCATTCGCTATTTCATATTTCATTTTATCGATAGCTTGTTTTGCACCAGGAACGTGCATTTTCATTGAATCTTTGTTACCGTTCATCTTTTTCACCTCCTATACATTTATAGAATGTGAAAAATTTAACAATTCATACGTTTTTTAGATTGGTAAAATATACCTATAGAATCGATGAATATTTCTTATCATTTTGGACATCATTAATTTCTATTATTAATCTATTCTTTATTGCTTCATCTATTTTTTTTTCATAATTAAATGTTTCTTCATATTTTATAGCATCACTTAAATTAGGATTAATTACTGGATGTTTTGGTACAAATATAGTACAACAATCTTCGTAAGGTAAAATACTTATATCGTATGTATCTATTTTTTTAGCAATATCTATTATTTCCAATTTATCCAAGCATGCTACTGGACGAATTACTGGTAAATTAGTAACATTATTTATTACTTGCATGCTTGTTAATGTTTGACTTGCTACTTGTCCAATTGATTCTCCATTAACTATTACTTGTGCTTTATTTATTTTTACAAGTTTTTCCATTATACGATACATCATTCTGCGCATAATAGTAATACAATATGTTGAATCTATATTCTTATAAATAGATTCTTGGATATCAGTAAATGGAATTACATGTAATTTTATTTTGTTAGTATATTTTGAAAGTTTTTTAGCTAATTCTATTACTTTATTTCTTGCTTCAATGCTAGTATGGGGAATTGCTTCAAAATATACTGCATCAATAGTCATACCACGTTTTAAAGCAAGGTATCCTGCTACTGGTGAATCAATACCACCAGATAACATTAACATTCCTTTTCCTAATGTCCCATTAGGATATCCACCTAAACCTTTGTATTCATTAGTATATATATACGTAAAATGTTCTCTTATTTCGATGTGCAATAATATATCTGGATTATGAACATCTACTTTTTTATTTTGAATATCCTTTAAGATTAATCCACCTATTTGTCTTGAAAAGTCTAAACTAGGAATTGGAAAATTTTTATCACTTCTTTTAGTTTCTACTTTAAAAGTATTAAACTTTTCTTTAGACATAATATTAATTACATTTTCTTTAATTAAATCAATATCAGTATCAATTTTATATGCAACTAAATATTCATGAATTCCAAATATATTATTTACTTTATCTAGAATAGTATTTAACTCTTTACCATCAAATTCTATATACATTCTAGAAATATCTTTATATATATTAACATTATTATCTTTTAATTTATTTTTAATATTTTTATATAGTGTACCTATAAAAAAGTTAATATTTCCTTTTTTAGTAGATAATTCACCATATTTAATCATTATTACTCTTTCCATAGTATGTCCTACTTTCTTAAATTTATTTGTTATTATCAAAAAATAGGTATTAAATACCTATTTTGAAGTTTTTTCAATTACTTGTGATTCGTTAGCTTGTTCTTCATTACTCTTCTTAATTAAGTCATATACGATAACAGCATTAGAAGTACGAAGTAATTTATCTGCATAATTATTACATTCTTCTATATATTCATCAGTAATAACAGTATCTTTTAGAGTCATGAAGGCACTCTTTTGACTATTATAATATACTTTATTGCTTACCCAATTACCTGTAGGGAATACTACAATATTGTTTTCTCCAATATTAAATATATCATTACCTAATGCATATTTGTTATTAAATCCAAACATATTTCCAAGAGTTGGTGATACGTCATACATTCCCATAACATTAGAATTTGTTCCATGATATTTACCGTCTTTTGTCCAAATAATAAATGGAACTTTTCTATTTAATTCATATTGGTAACTATCAAATTCAACATATCCGGGAGTTGTTGATGGTAAAATACCATCGGTTGTTTTATCATAGTTATACATTTTTTGATAATCTTCTTTAGGAAGTCTTGCATCATGATCGCCATATAATACTATAACTGTATTTTCTAGAACTCCTGCTTCATCTAATTCATTAATAAATTCTCCAAGTGCACTATCAGCATAATGAACTGATTTTAAATATCTACCTAATTTAGTGTTTTCTAGATATGGATAATCCACTTGATCATATTGGCCAGTTTCTTCATTATAAACAGTCTCATGTAAAGCTAGATCAAATTCACCATACTTATCAACTTCTGAAAATGGTGTATGATTTGTTAACATTATAACTGTTCCATAAAATTGCTCATGTTCTTCATTTATTTTTTTAATTTTCTCTGCTGATTGACGGAAGAATGATTTATCTGAAATACCTAGTCCAATAACTTCATCTATATCATAATCACTTTTGGCATAAAATTTATCATATCCTATAGCTTTATACATAATTCTTCTATTCCAATAATCCGCATTATTTCCATGCATAGAGAAAGTGTAATACCCTTTATCTTTCAATAGTTTCTGAGTAGTAATATAATATCTATCATAATAACTACCGAAAGCAGTACCACTATTAGATGGCATTAATGATGTGCTATAAGTAAATTCGCTATCACTACTTGTACCAACACTAACTTGTGAATAAAAATTATTAAAATATAATCCGCTATTTGCTAATTTGTTTAAATTTGGTGTTACTTCTTGTCCATTGAATTTTAGTCCTATTACAAAGTTTTGCATACTTTCAGCATGAATTGCAATTATATTTTTTCCCTCATAAATTCCAGTATACTTGTTAGTTTGAACTGGTTTTTCTTCTTTAAAGTATTCTTTAAATGTACGCATTGCTTCATCATATCCAAATAAAGAAGTAATTTTTGGTTCTATACTTTTAAATAAATCGTTTAAATGATATGTATAAATACCATATTTCATAACGATGTATTCACGATTCCATTGTTTTACTAAACGTCCTATATCAGTTGATGTTAAAGTAGTAGAAAATACAATGGCACAAACAACACCAACAGCTAAAGTTTTTAATGCTTTTGGTCTGTCAATATAATCATTAGTATTTTTCTTTTCTTCTTTTGATTTTTTTAAACATAGAATAATCATAATGATTGGTGTTAATAAATATATAAAGTCTTTTGGTTTCATTACATTTTCAACAACTGCATCTCCTACTTGTCCAATAAACTTTAAAGTGGACAATAATGATATAGATGAAAACGATGTATAAAATGTATAATATGAAGAATTTATCATACATATCGCTGTTAATATAATAGTTATTGTTAGATAATAAATTTTTCTTCCTCTATTTTTAAATAGAAAACCAAATGATCCTACAATTACCACAAATGCAAAATCTGCTAAAAGTGGTTGAAATGCAAAAAAATTACTTACATTATTCATAGTAAACATTCTTAAAAGAAATGCGTTAATTACGTTTAAAATAACAAAAACACAAAAAATAATATTCTCTAAAAAAGCTTTTTTTAATTTGCTTAATAAGCTAAGAATATATTTTCCAGGATTTGCTATTATTTTATCTATTTTATCTTTTATTACTTGCTTTTTATTAACTTGTTTTTTATTAATCTGCTTATTGTTTTTAATCTTTTTTTTCATAAACCCAACCTCGCTTACTACATTATATCACTACATGTATTTTTTTACAAATATAAAAAATAATTACAAATCAGTAATTATTTTAATTTTTAAGAGTTATATATTTACATTTTACCTTTTCTTTATCTAAGCTTTTAAGTGTATCAAAAATGCTATCTATTGATTTAGAAACAGCTCCCATACTTACTTCATCTAATTCTTGTAATTCAGTTTCAAGTCCTTCTATCTGCCCATCATAAGATGGAGTATTAAGAATTGGTGCAATGCTTGCTTTAAGATAGGAATGAAACATTTTCCTATCATCTTTATTTGTAAGCAAATCATCTTCTATCTCATCATTACTACAAATCAATGTATTGAGAGCTCTTCTAGCAAAATCACTTCCTATTGAAATCACTTGGTTAAGCATAACCTCCTGTGGAACTTTATAATAATCAGCAATTAAAGGATAAGAAAAATACAAATAATCAGTATCTTTGTTATCCAAAAAATGTCTTTCAGCATTTTCTGAAATAAATATTAATTGGTACTTAACTTTAGAAAGCCTATTTCTTCCTGAAGTACTATTGATATCCTTTTCATTAAAATATAAAAATGCCCTTTCAATATCACCTGTTATTGCTTCACCAAGTCTTCTCATTATAATAGCATTTGGTGCTATAAGTTCTACTATCTGTTTTAAACTACTATCACCTTCCATGGCTCTAATATAAACTCTATTTTTAATTCTTTCTTTACTTAAAGCACTAAAATTGTGGCAATTAAAAGCCGTATCAATATTAGAAGAGCATGATAGAACTTCTTCTGTATATCGATCATCTACTGCTTCATATATATCAGATGCTTTTTCTATCGTTACTTCTAACTCGTCATATAATTCTTCTTCTAACTCAATTAATCTTCTTAATTCGTCTATCGCTTCTATTCTTTTTTCTTGTGATAAATAATCATCTCCTATTTCATCTAAAAAAAGTATTTTATACATTTTATTAATAGAATCTGTAACTTCAAATATCTTAAAACATGTTTTTTGATCATTAGTGCTTAACATGTACCTTCACCCCTAAACAGTTTTTATATTATAACAAGAGCATAAGAAAAAAACAATAAAAAAATGAATAGATAAACTATTCATTCTTAGTTAATTGATATTTAGTAACATTTAAACCCATTCCTAGTACAAATATATATGCCAAAATGTATATCCACCACATAAGTACTAATATACTTGATAGACTACCATACAAGTTACTATAATTACTAAAGTTAGCTACATATATAGAATAGAGTCTAGTTACTATTACCCAACTGGCACTAGTAAAAATAGCACCATAACTAACCTCTTTGGGATTAATTGTAATATCAGGTGCCATTATATATAACAACTTAACTGATATAAATACTAATAGAAACGATAGTGGATATTTAAGACAAGTATATGTGAATTTAATTATATTACCAAAAGTAGTACTAGTAACACTTTGAAGTAATTTTATAATCATATCACCACAAACAGGTACTATAAATATAAATAATAATAAACAAATTAGTACTGCCATCATTACTATTGATTTTAATCTTCTTGTAACAAAGAATTTATCTTTAACATTATATATTTTATTTGATGCAATAATCATTGAATTAGTTCCATTAGAAGCAAGTATTAGTGCCGATGTAAATAATATTATCGCATTAGTATTAGCTTTAGCACTACTAGCTAAAGTATTAATCATATTTATCATTGCTTCTGGAATATTACTTATAATTAAGTCTTTTGAAAAATCAGTAGAGATATTAAACTGTGAAAAGATACTTATAAATAATGCAGCTAATGGAACAATAGTTACAAGAAAAAAGAAAGATAATTGACCTGGTAGAATTAGCATTTCTGGTTTTCTTATATTTTTAATTAACCTATTATATAAAACTTCAATCCTTCTTCTCATTTTTATCTTTCCTTATTATTTATAATCTTCTTTATTAGTTCTCATTTCTAATGTTGCTTCATTTATAGCATCATCTATAGTTTTAATTTCATCCATAATCATACTGTAACCCAAAGCAGCTCCAAAGCCGTATGGTAAACCTTTAAATTCTTTAGTTAACTTATTTGTGTAAGTAGATATTTGTTGCTCACTATATCCAACTAAATAGATTAAGAACTCATTTCCATCTGTTCTTACTATTTCACTGTTTTCTAGTTGAGTATTAACTAAAATGCTTGCAGCCTTAATAATTAATTTATCTCCTGCTTCATGTCCATAGTTGTCATTAACATATTTAATGTTATTCAAATCAATAATTACAATAGCTTGTGGATATTTATTCGTTTCATTCCAAGCTTTTATATTTAAGTTCAAATAGTTACGGTTTTTTAGTGAAGTAAGCATGTCTGTATATTTTTTTCTTTCTTCTTTTTTTACCGTTTTTACTTTATGACGTTTCTTTAGAAGTACGTACATAATAGTTAATACTATAAGAGGTACAAATATAATTGCTAAGATAATTATATATAGTTGTTCAAAAGTTGTTCTATCTACAATTGATGGATTTAGACTATTTAATCCACTATTTCTATAACGATAATAAGAATTAGTGTTAATTATATAGTTGAATAAATCATAAAATGCCTTATTATCAGTCTTTATCATATAATTATAATCATTAGTCATAATACCATTATAAAGAACTTCATAGTTTTTAAATTTACCATTTTTGTTAATGGTATATACTTCTTTGTCAATAACTATAACACCATCTTTAGTTTTTGAGAGCATCTTGTCTATATTATCATATGGTGTTAAGTTTGCTTTACTGTTATCTCTAAAATAATCATATAAAGCATTATTATTTAAAATACTAGTTTTTATTCCTTTTAAAGCTTCAAAAGAGTTAATAACATAAGCATTTTTAGTTTTAGATAATACTACATACTCTTCAATAAATGTAGAACTAGTTGCTTTATAATTATCTTTTGAATAATTATAATAGTTAAAGTATATATCTATTTCACCTTTGTCAATTGCTTTTTTTAATTCTTCTATTGATTTGTATTTTTTAAATGTAAAATCTATTCCTGTTAATCTTTCGATTCTATTAATATATTCTCCACTTATACCGACTAATTTTTTATCTATTGTTGCTTCATAAGGTGAATTTTCTACATAACCATAAACATAGTTTTTAGATAATAAATCTGCTTTTGTTTTATCATTAATATTATTATTAGAAATGTAATAATCTAGAAGATGTTCATTATAATAATTAACATATTTTTTATTTTTCCAATTTTCATAATATTTTTTCACGATTTGGTTTAATTTATCATTATTATCACTTAATGTTAAAACCAATTTATTATTCATTTCTGTTAAAGTATAATTTATAAAATATTCATCATTAGCAATGGTTTTATCCAAATACATAAGATTTGGAATAATTATACATTCAACTGTTCCATCATCTAATGCTTCAGTCATTTTTTCAATAGTATCATAAGGTTTGTATGTTACATTAGTTCCAGTTTTTAAATAATAACTTATTTCTCCAACATCACTAGTAAATACTCCTACTGTTATGTCTTTAAAATCAGTTACCCTATTTATTTTTAAATTGCTTTTACTTATAACTATATAAACATCTTCACCTAGTAAAAGATCTTTATCACTTAGTTGTTCATCATTTCTTAAAACTCTAAATCTTAATCCGTTACTAGCTGGTTTACTAGTTTTAAGATATGGAATTACATTAAACTCTAATCCTGTATCTTTTTGAAAATCATCTATAAATTCATAGAAAACTCCATTTTCACCATATACTGGATAATTGCTAATTAATTCGAAATCATAAATTGTAGATACATTAGATTCTATCCACTTTCTATCATTTACTGTAAGAGAATTAATATCTTCTTTATTAAAGTAAAAATAAAGTGATAAAAATACTATTAAAGCAATTAAAACTGGTACTAGAATAATTAGTTTTTTATTCAGTTTCATTTTCAGTCACCTGTCTATCTTTCGTCCATGTAAGCCCGTCTTTACCATTTTGCTTATATCCAATAATTGGAAAATCATTTAATGCCTCATTATCCTTTTTTACAAATATTTGTATGTCATAGAATTTTAATTGCTCGGCATCAAACTTTTCCAAACTTGTTGCAGCTATTGATTTTGCATCATCCTTAGTAACCTCATCTTTAACAGTAATTATAATATTAACTATTTTTCCTTTTAAATCAGTTGTTACAGATGTAACATTATCATTTGAAGTTAACTTATCTTTAATTTCTTCATATTGTTTATCAGTGATTTCTACTGCTTCAATACCATCAAGTCTATTTCCATAAGCTTGGCGTCTACCGCTTGTAAATAATAAATTGTATAAATAAGCCCCAATTAATACAACAACTACAAATATTACTATTACTAACGTTGTTAATTTATTCTTTTTTATATATTCCATAAATACCTCCATAATGATTATACACCAGCATTTGTGTTTTATCAATTTATATAATTATTTGGATAATTCTTCTAGAAATAATTTATTTACTAATTCTGGATTAGCACTACCTTTAGTCTTTTTCATTACTTGACCTACAAAATATTTAAATAATCTTTCATTTCCGCTTTTATAAGCAGAAACATTATCACCATTACTATCTATTATATTCTTAATAATTACTCTTAAGTCATCATCACTTAATTTACTGATTCCGTGATTCTTTAACAGTGTCTCAATTTCATCATTTGTCTCAAATAAGTCGTTTAATATTTCTTTAAATATTTTGCTACTCATGTCACCACTATTAAGCATGTTTACTACTTTTATGAATTTTTCATCACTAAAGCAAGTATCTTTCATAGTTTTATTATTTTTATTTAAATATGCAGCAATATCACCTAATAATAAATTACTTGCAATAACTAAGTTAATATTCTTATCTAAGTATTTATTTAAGTACTCAGATACTTCTCTATTTTGAATAATTTTATTAGCATTAATTAGGCTTATCCCATTTTCTAGATATATTTTTCTTCTTTCGTCTGCTAACATAGGAATTTTTTTCTTTATTTCATCTATATGTTCATCAGATAATGTTACAAAAGGAATATCCGCTTCAGGGAAATAACGATAGTCATTACCTGTTTCTTTAACCCTCATCAGAATAGTAGAATTTGTTTTGTCATCGAAACGTCTAGTTTCTTCGTGCAATGTTTTACCTTCGTTAAGCAGTTCTTCTTGACGTTTAATTTCACTTTCTACCGCAATACCTACATTAGTAATAGAACCAATGTTTTTAACTTCTATTTTAGTACCTAATTCTTCTGTTTTACTGATAGATACATTAACATCACATCTCATGCTTCCTTCTTCTATTTTACAGTCAGAAACATCAGCATATAAAAGTAATTCTCTTAATTTTTCTAGATAAAGAATTGCTTCTTTACTGCTAGAAATATCTGGTTTAGTAACTATTTCTACTAAAGGTACTCCTGCTCTATTGAAGTCTAGTAATGAGCTATTATTATAGTGGATACTCTTACAAGTATCTTCTTCTATATGGATATCATGAATCCCTATTTTTTTAAGTTTTCCATCTACTTCTATTTCAACATATCCATCTACGCCAATAGGAGTTCTTGCTTGAGTTATCTGGTAACCTTTAGGTAAGTCTGGATAAAAGTAATTTTTTCTATCAAAGTGCATTTTTTTATTTATCTTACAATTAAGAATAAGTGCAGCGGTTAAGGCTTTGTTAACTACTTCTTTGTTTAATGTAGGAAGAACACCAGGGTATCCTAAATCTACTACATTAACGTTAGTATTTGCTATATTGGCATATCCATTTACTGAATTAGAAAATATCTTAGTTACTGTTTTTAATTCTGCATGGACTTCTATTCCTACAGTTGGTTTATAATTACTCATTATTTCACCTCTTTTGCATTTAAATCTAAGTTTAATTTTTTCTCGATGAACGCTGCTAATTGATACATTTTAGCTTCTTCAAAACTGTCTCCTATTATATGTAATCCAATAGGCATATTATCTTTATTAAATCCAACAGGTACGTTCATACCAGGAAGTCCTGCCATATTAACTGGAATTACTAGGACATCGTCTAAATAGTTCTGAAGTGGGTCATCTAAATTATCAGTTAATTTATATGCAACAGTAGTTGCTGTAGGTCCAATAATTAAATCATATTTTTTAAATGCTTCTTTAAAGCTTTTTCTGATGTCATCTCTTATTTGTAGAGCTTTATTATAATAAATAGTAGCGTTTTCTCCACTTAATAGGTATGAACCAACCATTATTCTTCTTTTTACTTCGTCTCCAAAACCTTCTTGTCTAGTTCTTTTATATAAATCTTCAACATTTTTAGGATTTTCACAAGAGTATCCATAACGAATACCATCAAATCTTGCTAGATTGCTACTTGCTTCACCCATGGCGATTATTTGATATAGGTTAACGGCATTTTCAATATAATCAATGTCAATGTATTCAACTGTTGCGCCCCACTCTTTTAATTGTTCGATTATTTCTTCTATTTTTTGTTTTACTTCAGATGATACTACTTCACTCATAAAGTAATTAGGAACAGCTATTTTCATACCAGCTATATCTTTACCAATTAATCTTGTATAGTCTTCTACTTCTCTATTAGAAGAAGTTAAATCTTTATCATCACTACCGCTTATAACATTAAGTAATAAAGCGTTTTCATAAACATTTCTACTCATTGGACCAATTTGGTCAAGACTGGAAGCGAAAGCAACTAATCCATAACGAGATACTCTACCATAAGTTGGTTTCATTCCTACCAATCCACAGTAACTTGCTGGTTGTCTAATAGACCCCCCTGTATCTGTTCCAAGTGATAAAGGTACTAAATGACTTGCAACTGATACTGCACTTCCTCCAGAAGATCCTCCAGATATTCTAGTCTTATCCCATGGATTTTTAGGTGCTCCAAAATAACTTGTTCTACTAGTTGACCCCATTGCAAATTCATCCATGTTACATTTACCAATGATAATCATATTTTTAGAGTTTATTTTTTCTACTACAGTTGCATCGTATATAGGAATAAAGTTCTCTAATATGTGAGATGCACAAGTAGTTTTTAAATCTTTAGTTACAATATTATCTTTAACAGCTATAGGGATTCCAAATAAGATATTATTAACTGGAACATTTTCTAATTCTTTAGCTTTCTTTATTGCTTCTTCTTTATTTAAAGTTATGAAAGCATTTAAGTCTTTATTTTGTTCTATTCTATCAAAACACTCATTAACCAAATCGATTGGTTTAATTTTTTTGTCTTTTAATAATGCATTTATTTCACTAATACTTAAATCTAGATACTTATTCATTTAACATCACCGGAACTTCCACAAAATTACCATTATGTTTAGGTACATTTTTCATTATTTCATCATTTGTTAACATTTCACCTTTAACGTCTTCTCTTAAATTAGCGTCATGGTCATGTGGTGCGATTAGTAATTCTTCATCATAATCATTTACTTCTTTTATCTTATCAACCGCATCCAGTATTTTTTTTAATTCTACTTGATACTTTTCTATTTCTTCTTCACTTACTGCAATACGGGCTAAGTGAGCTACGTGTAATACTTCTTCTTTTGTTAATCTATCAGCCATAATTACCTCCAATACCAATATATTATACCAAAAATAGGCGTATTTGAATAGAAAAAAAATAACTCTTTCGAGTTATTAGGCACTTAATCATATATCACCATATGATATTAATATAATGAACGATTATTTTAAATTTTATACTTTTAATTTTTTCTTTTTATTATATAATTGTACTAGGTGATAAAATGATACTGGATGCTGAAACTATTTCTTCATTATTTTTACTGGGTATATTACTACTCATTTGTGTTCTTGTTATTATTGTTTTTACTATGAAAGATTGATTTATTATAAATACTTTTTTGTAATACTTTTGGTTTTTCTATTTGTGAATTATTTATATATTCTTCTTCATAATTAATGTTAGGAGTAGTTTTAGAGTATTCTAATTCTTTACTCTTTTCTTTTGTCTTGATTTCTTCTGTTTCATCTTTTTTAGTAGCAGTAACTTCTTCATTAGTTTCTAAGGAAGTATTTTTACTAAAGTATTTTTTCTTTATACAAATTGCTTCTGGAATTGCTGTAGCTATAGCTGATGCCATACATATTGGGGCAATTAATCCTAACCCACTGTCTCCAAAACCAAATGCTAGGGTTGATACTACACCGGCACTCTGTAAAGCCATTTTTAACTTAGCTGGAATTGTTGGAAACATTTCTTTACCAGTTTTCTTAAATTGGTAACTTGATATAGTAAATACTGTTGCATCTCTTGCTGCTATTAGAAGTGGCCATAAAGGCATAATACCTGTAGCCATTAAAGTAATCCCTAGTCCCCAATTGAATATTTTATCTGCGATAGGGTCTAGAATACTTCCTAATTGTGAAGACATTCCGTAATTTCTAGCTAAAAATCCATCTATTGCATCTGTTGAAGCTATACCTATTGTTGCTAGTGTAATTAATAATGGAGAAGTAATTCCATGCATTGCTATATATCCACAAAGTGCTACTGATGAAATCATTCTAAATACAGTTAAAATATTAGGAATAGTTAGTTTTTTATAGTAATTTTTTTCATGATTATCACAATCTCTTTTCTTTTCTTCCATACCAATTTCTCCTCTTTTAGTTATATATAATAATACCTTGTTTAATTTATGTCAAGGAACGTTATTTTATTGTATTTTTATGAAATATAGTGTATATTTATATCATAGGAGGATAATAAAAATGAATAGAAAAATTAGAGTTGCTCAATTTGGTACTGGTAAAATGGCTGTGTACACAATGAGATATGCTATAGAACATGGTTGTGAAGTAGTTGGAGCCATTGACATTAATCCAAGTGTTATTGGTAAAGATATCGGTGAAATCATGGGTATTGATAATACTGGAGTAAAGGTTACTGCTCTTAAAGATGCAGGAGATATGTTACAAGCAATTAAACCTGATATCTGTATTGTTACTACTATGAGTTTATTAAACGATGTATATGATGCATTAATGCTTTGTGCTAAATTAGGAATTAATGCTATTACTACATGTGAAGAAGCTTTCTTCTCATGGAACTCTAATCCTGAAGCTACAAAAGCTATTGATATTATTGCAAAACGTACTGGTTGTACAATAACAGGTAGTGGTTACCAAGATATTTATTGGGGAGAACTAATTAGCGCTATTGCTGCATCTAGTAATAAAATCACTAAAATAAAAGGAAGCTCTAGTTATAATGTGGAAGATTATGGTATAGCTTTAGCTAAAGCACATGGAGCTGGATTAACACTAGAGGAATTTGATAAAGAAGTTGCTGCTAATGATAGAATGCCTACAGAAGAACGTAATAAACTTATTATGAATGGTGATTATGCCCCATCATATATGTGGAACGTTAATGGTTGGTTGGCATCTAAACTAGGATTAACTGTTATAAGTCAAACTCAAAAATGTGTTCCACAAACTCATACAAGTGATATTAATTCTTCAACTTTAGGAATGACTGTTAAAGCAGGAGATGCTACTGGCATGAGTGCTGTAGTTACTACTGAAACTGAAGAAGGAATTACATTAGAGACTGAATGTATTGGTAAAGTATATGCTGATACTGATTATGATAAGAATGAATGGTCAGTATTTGGTGAACCTGATACTACTATAGTTGTTGCTCGTCCTAGTACGGTAGAACTTACTTGTGCTACTGTAGTTAATAGAATACCTGATGTAATCAATGCTAAATCAGGATTTGTTACTACTGAAAAAATGGATGAATTAAAGTATAGAACTAAACCACTAAATGAATACATAAAATAAAAAAGCACTTAGTGCTTTTTTTATTTTGTCTTCTTTTCGTAAATCACAGTATTATCATCTTGATATACTACAGTGTATTTATCATTATTTGATAAATGAATATTTAATGCGATATTGTGTGGAATAATAAACATATCAAAATCATATCCATTGATTAAATAATCATATCCCCTATCTTGTAAATCTACCGCATCTTTAAAATTATATTTAGAATACATATCTGCTCTACCATCGATAAATACTTTTATGTCATTATATATTAGGTAACCACCATAATCATAATAGTTAAACAATCTCTTTGGCTCAGAGTCTTTAATATATTGAATAGCATCACTAGATATTGGCCTCTTATTATAATTTCTTATTAGTTTTGGAGTTAAAATGCCATAGCAAATGATAATAGCTGATAAGATTACTAGAAAGTTAACATTAGGTACCTTTATTTCAAATTCTTGAACCATATTAAAGATAACATAAGTTGATGCAATATATAAAAGCGGAACAAATCTTACACTTTTGAATCCTAGAAATAAAAATGAACCTAAAACAGCAAAATCTATAAATGATATCTTCTTTTTGGATAGAATCATTGTAATAACAACCATCCCTATAACAGCAAAAGCTGCAATATCTCCAAAGTCATTTAAATTAGGTCCTGCCCATTCCATAATATTTTCAAGCATTAATTTATCTCCCATGTTAATGTATGGATAAGTTATCATTTTAAGCCCATGGGGATTAATTGCTATAGCACATATACTTAATATTCCACAAATAAGATATTTTTTTATTTGGTTTTTACCTATTTTCTTAGCTTCTATTTTTTGAAACTTAAAACTAAGTAATCCGCAAAGCAAAAATATAAAGCACAAGATATATGGCAAGTTTGATGATCCTCCATGGAAGTTAGCCCACAGCATACTTATAAGTGGTAAAAAATAAATCTTTTTAGAATTTTTATTATGAAAATTATCATATAGAATGTAAACAGTAAATGCTAATAAAGTATAACTAATCATGTGAGGTCTAGGTAACATCACTTTAGAAAATATTAGGAAACCTACTATAGCCCAACCAAAAGTAAATATTTTATTTTTTTCTAAACTTTCTTTATTATGCTTGAAAAGAACCGTTATTAGTAATAGATACATACTCAAATTAAATAAGATAGGTCCCAATCCTTTAAAAAGGTATTTATAAATATAAAGCACCACTTCACTTAACCATTCATGACTCATCCAGTAGAGATTTTTACTGATACCGTACCAAGAAAAAATGTCATGGTAAGGAATTTTCAAATTACGTACTATATATTCTCCTGCTTTAACGTGCCAATAATAATCATTGCCAAAACCAAAACTGAATAGTGCAAGTAATAATATTCCTGCAAAAATTAAATATAGTTTCCAATTAAACTTCTTCATAATTACACCTACCCTATAAGAAGTTTAACATATTTCTTTTATTCAAAGCAACCGCTCTTAAGACTATTCTCTCCTTTTTTATAAATAGTTAATTTTTCTTTAGCATCACATGTTACTAGCAATAGATCCTTTGGATTTTCATACCCTTCCTTCTTAAGTCTAGTTAACAACCACTTGTCATCTTTTTTTATAACTTTTAAATTATTTGACATTATACGACCGTCAATTATTAAATTAGAGCATAGTCCCTTATAGTCTACTTTTATCTTAGCATCTGATGGTGTTAATGGAGCATATTTACTCTTTGGTAAGAAGCTTATTTTACCGTTTGCTTCCATAATAGCAAACTCTATCTCACCTATATCAAAATACCCATTAGTCCTAGCTTCTTGCAATAAATCATTAATATCCAACTTTGATTTTTCGACATTATCTTCAATTATTTTTCCATCTTCTATAATGATAATTGGTACTCCCGTTGCAAATCTTCTAAATTTAATACTTTTAGCTGTAAAGTGCGATATTAAAATTGACACTATGGTATAGACAGCCATTACTATTACTCCATACCAAAAATGTGATTCCAAATCAATTGAAATATCAGCAGCCACACTACCAATTGTAATACCTACTACATAATCATATAAACTAAGTTGTGATAATTGCTTTCTTCCCATTGCCTTGGTAAAAAGAAAAAGAACTATTATTGATGCTATTGCTTTTATAAATACATAAAAAAAATCCATAATATCACCATTAGTATTATGGATCGTTTTTATTAAAATAAACCTGTTATTTCTTCATTCTCGTCTATATCAATTTTTTCTAGATTTGGTACTCTAGATAATCCAGGCATTGTCAATATATCACCTAATAAAACAGTTATAAAAGAAGCACCTCTATATAATCTAACATCTTTAACTGTTACTGTGTAATCTTTTGGATAACCTAAAAGACTAGGATTATCACTTATAGAATATTGTGTTTTAGCAATACATACTGGTAAGTGTTCATAGTTTTTCAATTCACTAATTTTTTGATTGGCAGTATCAGTATATTCTATTTTACCAGCATGATATATTTCCTTAACAATTACTGCTATCTTTTCTTTAATAGATAAATCATCGCCATATAATAATTTAAAATCTTCTTCTCTATTTGATAACTCAACTACTTTTTTCGCTAAAGTAATTGATCCTTTTCCACCTGTTACATAACTATCTTCTGTAACAAACGCAATATTAATACTTTTACAGTAATCTTCAATTACCTTTATTTCTTCATCAGTATCAGTTGCGTATTTATTTAAACACACTACTAAATTATTTGTGTATTTTTTTAAATTTTCCACATGAACTATTAAATTTGGTAATCCTTCTTTTACTTTTTCCACAGAAGGTGTTAATATGTCCTCTTTTTCTACTTTTGCATTATATTTAAGCGCCTTTAATGTTACTACTAAAACAACACAACTTGGTTTTAAATCTGCTCTTCTACATTTTATATCAAAGAATTTTTCAGCACCTAAGTCTGAACCAAATCCCGCTTCCGTTACTACGTAATCTGCTAAATCTAGTCCTAAATTAGTAGCAATAATGCTATTGCAACCATGAGCAATATTAGCAAAAGGTCCACCATGAATTAAAACTGGATTATTCTCTAATGTTTGGACTAAATTAGGTTTAATTGCATCCTTCAATAATGTTGCAAGGGAACCTTCTAATTTCAAATCCTTAGCAAATACTTCCTTATTATCATAAGTATAACCTATTAATATATTACCTAGATTTTTCTTTAAATCCATTAGATCTTTAGATAGACAAAAGATACTCATTATTTCACTAGCGGCCGTAATATTAAACGAATCGTTACGTACCACTTTGCTATTTATTGTAATATTTCTTAATGCTCTATCATTCATATCCATACATCTATTAAAAACAATTCTTTTTGGATCTATATTTAATTTATTACCAAAATATAAATGATTATCAATTGTAGCACTAATCAAATTATTACAACTTGTAATTGCGTGTAAGTCACCCGTAAAATGTAGGTTAATATCATCCATTGGTACTACCTGAGCATATCCTCCTCCAGTAGCACCACCTTTTATACCAAATACTGGTCCTAGTGATGGTTCTCTTAAAACAATCATTGTTTTTTTATTAATTAAATTAAGAGCATCACCTAGTCCAATACTTACAGTTGTTTTACCTTCGCCATAAGGAGTAGGATTTATTGAAGTTACAAGAACCAATTTTCCTTTACTGTTATTCTTATATTTTTTATAATCTACTTTTGCCTTGTAATTTCCATAAAGAGTTAGATCTTCTTCTTTAATTCCTATTTTCTTTGCTACATCTATAATTTTTTCTTTTATACAACTATTTGAAATTTCAATATCACTTTTCATAGGACACCTCCTCTTTCACTAGTAGTATATCATATTTAAATATTTTATCTACCAATTATCCCTATTTTATTATATAATATGTTTAGTTTTAGGAGGATAATTATGGAGTTAAATAAATTAAAAGATAAAAATTATTCTAATGTTACTAGTTTAATAAGTGCTATTATATTTTTTATTATAGGTAGTGTTATTTTTACTAACCCAAATAGTACTGTTAAGTTTATTGCTTATGTTTTAGGTGGATGTTTTATAGTCGTTGGATTATTTAAAATCATTAGTTATAGCATTGCTAGAAAAAAGGAACAAGAAGTTTTTATAAGGGATTTAAGTATCGGTATTGTAGCTTTAATATCAGGTTTAATTTTGGTAATTTTCTCTAATGCTGTTGAAGTTTTAATTAGAATACTTACTGGAGCATGGATATTGTTTAATGGTATTAATCTTCTTGTTAACTCAATTAAAGGAAAGAAAAATAATGATAAATCATATGGGGCATTAATCGTTTTATCTGTATTAATGATTGCAGGTGGAATATATATGATCCTAAGAAATAATCTTGTTTTTCAAATGATAGGTCTTTGTATAATGATATACTCTATTATTGAGATAATTGGCTATATTTATTATTCGCAAAATAATTAGAACTTTGGTTCTTTTTTATTTTGCTTTCTTCTTTAATGTGTTATAATTTTTATAGAATAGGAAGGTGTTTATATGAGTACTTTAGCAATTAGTGCCGCTAATTTGGAAACTTTAGAAAACAACTTACAAGTTTTAGCTAATAACATTGGTACGGTATCTAATAATGTAAACACTGTTAATGGTCATATCAATGAAGTTGAAGGGCAAGTAAACAATGTTAAAAATGATGTTAAAAGTTTAGAAGAAGAAATCAAAAAGTTTATGGTAGAAATCAAAGAAGGAACTATAGTTTCTAATGCTAGACAAACCATTTTGATGGATCAATCGGAATTCAATAAAAAATTCAGTCATAGAGACGAAGTTAGAAGACGTGTTAATGGATTACTTCAATCAGTAGATATTAATGCAATTAAAAAAAGTACTGTAGAAAATATTAGTGAAGAAACTATTGTTAATACTCCTGATTATTGGCTATCACCTGCCATGGTAGCACTTTGTTCTTGGTACACTAATAATAAAGAGCTTGCTTATAAAGCTTTAAAAGAAGCTATGGCTAGAGATGATGAAAAAACTTCACTATTATTCTGTTTAGTACATTTAAGAGCAAATAGAATTGATACCTCTATGAAATGGTTAAATAGATATTTAAATATGCAGGATCCAACTAAGATGGAAAGTAAAATCATAACAGTACTAGATGCTATTACTAGTGGTGTGTTTGGTGCTGAAGCTAAAAAAATGTGTTTAGAAAAAGTTAATGAATGGATTTTAGAACTAAATAGTTTTAATGAGATAAAGAAAACTGAAATAAAACGCTGGGAAGAATATTTTAGAGAAAAGTTAGTAACTATAGATGATAATGAATTTCCATATATTGATAAATATGTACAGGAAAGTAAGATTATTCATGATATTGTCTCTTCTTCTGAAATTCATAAAAACATATATGACGAATTTAAAACTACTATGAATGATATTCAGTATAAAAATATCTCTACTACTAACAAAATAGATAACTTACTACACATGTTAGTATTTAATTATGATAAAGAGGAATTAGAACTTAAACGCGATATTCAAAAAAATAAACATATCATTGAAGAAAATGGTGATATTACTAAGGCTTTGGAAAAGTTTGAAAAAACCAGTATTGCTTTAGAAGAAACGAATAATTTTTATAGTCATATTACTAATATTGCTCTTAATAATAATATTGATGCTAGTATTAATACTAAAAAGTTAGCTATCTCTTTATCTAAAGACTTTATTATTAAAGGGTGCACTAATGTATACAAATATAATTCAATTGATTTATTACCTGATGTTAACATAGTTATTAATGATTGGGTTGGTATAACTAAAAATGGAAGTAACGAATTAGAACTTCAAAGAGATTTAGATAAATTCCTTGACGATAAGTTTCATAATGAAATATATGGTGAACGCCTATTTAATGTGAAAATGTTAATATCAGTTATTATTGGGCTTTTGGGAATATTTTTAACATTAAAACAACCTATTATAGCAGCAATAATTTTTTGTATAGTTTTGATATTTAATATGGTTGAATTTATTAAAGCTTATTCTAAACGTGAAAATAAAATAGAACAATTAAATGATTTAAAAAAACAACATAAAATACTTTTATCAAATATTATCGCAGAAGTAGTAGATTATTACTTTATCTATAAAGATAGTATGAAAGATAGAGAAAAATTTATTAATTATATTAATTCATTCAACTATAAGGATTATGTCAAAGTTGATACTTCTGGTAGCAGAAATATAATCGTAAATGGAGGTAACAATGGATAAGGATAACACTTTTACTTATGTTGAGGATAATAAAGAAGAACTTAATACCAAAGACGAAGAAAACAAAGTTATTAATGAACAGAACAATTTAGAAGAACAAACACAAGCATTCGTAACAGGACTACCTGATTGGGATTTAACTCCTCCTTACGAAGTAGTAAGGAGAGTGATTAGATAATGACTTATTATGAATGGATAAATAATTTTGATTCGTTGAAGCAAGGACCAAGAAATGATCTACTACTAGATAATCTTTATAACAGTACAATTGAATTAGATGGAAATATGCTTTATCGCTTTATAAGGCATATTAATAATCTTATTAGAACAAGACTTAAAAATGCTTTAGAAGATATGTTACACAAAATATCTAATACTAACGATATTAACATATTATCTCTTGAAATAATAAACATTAAAAAAGAATTAGCATTTGCTAAACGAATAATTAATTTACCTGTAATACCTTCTGAAAACAAAAAGAAATTTAGTGAAACATTACAGAAATTTGCTAATGAAATAAATGAAGCGATTGAAGTTAATGCAGAAAATATAGATACTACTGGTGAAATTATTACTTTAATAAAAAATAGTAAAATCAATGTTTTGGAGGATTAATTATGAACTATGAAGAAACAAAAGCAATAATGAAACAATATCTTTTAGCTAGAATACCTTTTATAGCTATTAAAACAATTGAAAAAAATCGTGCATTAGCTATATTAGAAGAACTTGCTAATGAACTTAACTTGCCTATCAATATTTTCTCAATGTCTAAAGGTATTACTTCTATTTCTAATAATGAATTAATCAGTGATGAAAAAACAATTATGGGATCACTTGACTTCATCGGTAATGAAATAAAAGTAAAAGAAAATTCTACTTTTGTATTAACTGATGCATCAGAGCTGGAAACTGAAAATACTGTATCAAGATACTTAAATGATATAGTATCAACTGCTGAGGAAAAGAGCGGTTCTATTATAGTTATTACTTCTTCACCTATTTGGACTAATTTGCAACGTATGGGAATGAGTATTGAATTATCATTACCTGATGAAAAAGAACTATATACATTAATAAAGAGTTGTACTACTCCTTATCAAGATATAATAACTATCGAGTGGGATGATGCTAATTTTAAAGAAGCTAGCACTATTCTACTTGGCTTAAGTGAAATAGAAGTTAAAAATGTTATTTCAACTCTAATTGCAAAGGGATCGTTATTGAAAAGTGATTTAGTTGATTTAAAATTTGCTAAGGATGGAATGTTTTCTGATATAAATGGATTAGAAAAAATTGAAGTTGATCCTACTATTGCTTTTGGTGGTTTAGATGGACTAAAAGAATGGTTGGATGAGAAGAAAAAATTACTTTCTCCTGATAAAAAAGAAGAAATGATTAAAAGAGGAATTAAACCTCCTAGAGGGATACTAATTGTTGGTGTTCCTGGTTGTGGAAAAAGTTTGTCAGCTAAAGCCATTGCCGCAAAGTGGCAAATGCCTTTATATTTATTAGACTTTGCTACAGTTCAAGGCAGATACGTTGGACAAAGTGAACAACAATTAAAGGAAGCATTAGAAACAGCAGAACACGTTTCTCCTTGTATTTTATGGATAGATGAAATCGAAAAAGGATTATCTGGTACATCTAGCGACTCTGGTGTTACAAATCGTATGATTGGACAATTCTTATTTTGGTTACAGGAATGTAAAAAAGAAGTATTTGTTGTAGCTACAGCTAATAATATTGATTCACTTCCTGCTGAGTTACTTAGAAAAGGACGATTCGATGAAATGTTCTTTGTAGACTTACCTAGTGATAACGAACGTGCTGAAATTATTAAATTATACTTACTTAAATATTTAAATGTTAAAGTTAATGATGAATTCATGAAAAAACTAGTAGACCTATCAAATGGTTTTGCTGGATCCGATTTAGAGTCTTGTATTAGAGAAATTGCTTATAAAGTAGTTGCAAATAATATTACACTAACTCAAAACACTTTCATTGATGCATTTAATAATACTGTTTCTCTATCAAAGACAAATCCTGATAAAATTAATAAGATAAGAGCTTGGGGTCATGAACATGCTACTCCTGCTTCAAAAGAAAAGAGCCCTAATTTGTAGAGCTTTTTTTGTTTGGTAAATATTTGCTAACAATACTAGTAAATAATACTAAGTAAGATATTGATATCATTAATCCTCCAAATACATCACTAGCAAAATGTACTCCTAAATATATTCTAGTAATACATATTAGTAAAATTAAAATAGACAATAGTATCGAATAAAACCACTTTAGAGATTTCTTTATATTTAATTGCCATATCAAATAAATGAAAAATCCGTAAAAGGCAGTTCCAACCATCGCATGAGCTGATGGAAAACTATACCCTATTTCTTTAATTATATTTATATCGGTTGGTCTTGGTCTTGCAAATATTATTTTAAGGATAAAGTTTAACAAAAATATTGTTACTAAATTTATTCCAGTTAAAATTCCATATATTTTATCCTTAGGAATAAGTATTACTAATAAAGTTAATGTGATTAAAGAAAAGGCACTACCTAAATTAGTTATTACTCTAACAAAGAATGTCATATTATCAGAAATTAATCTTGAAATATGCTTGTAATAAAAATTATCAAAATTAGATATATCATGAATATATATTTTTCGTATTATAGCAATAAATAATATTAATGTTATAAGACACATTATCCACTTTAAATTTTTCTTTAAAAATGTTACTGCTTTTTTCATAATTTCACCTTTTTTAATTATATCACACTTTTATTTATCAAATAATGTAAAATGGGGTTATTTAAATTTATTTATTATGTTAAAATTATATTGTAAGTGAAAGTAATGGAGGTTTTTATGGAATTAGTATCTAGTAATTTACGTTTAATCGTAATGGACAATTTTTATGACTTTGGAAAAAAAGTTGATGGGCATTTGAAACTGATGAGAGAAATTAAAGATGATCGATTCAGTTTTATTGTGCCTACTTCTCTACCGAGGTTTGCAAGTGGTGAAGCTAAAGCAGTTATTGAAGAATCTATAAGAGCAAAAGACGTATATATTTTATCTGATGTTTTAAATTATGATTGTACATATCAAATGCATGGATTTACAAATCACAAGAGTCCAGATGATCATTATCAAGACATTAAAAGAATTATTTCAGCAATGAATGGAGCTAGTGAGTCTATCACGGTTATTATGCCTTTCTTATATGAATCTAGACAGCATAAAAGAAAAGCTCGTGAATCACAAGATTGTTCGTTAATGTTACACGAACTTGAGTTCTTAGGGGTTAAAAGACTTATTACTTGTGATGCCCACGATCCTGGGGTTAGAAATGCCTTATTACATTGTTCGTTTGACAATGTATATCTTACTCATACAATATTGGATCAATTTATAGATAATGAAGCTATCGACTTTAATAATTTAATTATTGTAGCACCTGATACTGGGGCTTCTGATAGAGCTGAATACTATGCAAACATTTTAGGTTCAAACATTGGTCAATTTAATAAAAGACGTGATTACACCAAAGTGGTTAATGGAAAAAATCCAATCATCGCTCATGAATATATTGGTACAGATGTAGTTGGAAAAGATGCAATTGTAGTAGATGATATGATATCATCCGGACAATCGATGTTAGAAGTTGCTGAAAATTTAAAAGAAAAAGGTGCTAAAAACATTTATTTAATATCATCATTCGCTCTATTCAGTGATGGTCCTAAAAGCGTAGATTTATTCCAAAGAGCTTATGAAGATAAAATATTTGATGAATTATATACAACTAATTTATCATATGTCCCTCAAGATACTAAAGATTTAGATTGGTTTCATGAAGTTGATTGTTCTAGTCACATAACTCAAATAATCAATGCTTTAAATAATCATGAATCTATAAGTCCATTCCTAAATGGAAAAGAAAAAATACTTCAAAAAGTAATTAGTGCAAAAGAAAAAAGGGGTTTTAATTAACCTCTTTTACTTTGCTTTAATTCTTTAAACTCTTGTTTTGAATCACCATCATATCCCCAAATTATATCTTTGTTTTTATTTAATATTTCATGAGTTATTTCTTCAAATATTTGCTTGTTTTTTGTTCCTAAACCGCCCATTCCTACAACTGAATGTTTAGTGAAATCTTTATCAAAAATTATTAGATTCTTTGCAGTTGGAATACCGTTTTGCCTTACTTCATATGGATATAACCATACAATATCAGAATACTTAACAGCATATAAGCTATTTGAAAAATCTATTAAGTAGTTTTTAGTCAAATAGGTTTTAGCTTGTTTGTAATATTTAGTATCTGGAGATTCTATTTCATTATTAATTTGTTGCCATTCTTCAACTGTTACATTTTTTATGAATTTCTTCGTTTTTGTTTTAAATACGATTGTTATCGCTCCAATTATTATTGCAAAGACTCCTGTTATAATAGCAAGGCATATTTGAACTGTTATATCATTCACATCTGTAACAACATCAAGATATACATCACCAAAGTAATTATTAAAATTAGAATCGTTTACAACTTCATTTTCCATATCTCTATTATATACTTCTATTGCAAGACGTTTTATATCACTTTCAATTAAAGATGTCATACCACATATTGCTACTGGATTATCTTCGATTGATTCATGATCCAAATAACTAAAAGTTTTATAATCTAAGTATGCTATATAGAAGTAATTATCATCACGAATAAAGTAATATTTATTATCTTGTTCATTTGTAGATGTTTCAGCAAAAACATAAGGGATTGCTGTTACATTTACGCAAGAATAGATTCCTTCTTTATTTTTTTCTTTCATAATTACATCGTTTAGATATTCAGGATTAGGATATTCTTTTCTGCTAGCTACAAATGCCCATATCACAAAACCTAAGGTCATAAGTACTAATATAATCGTTATTATTAACCTTCTATTACCTACTTTTAGAGATTCTTTTATTTTGTTTGAATATATTTCTTTCATCTTCTCACCCATGAAAATTATATCATGAATATAGTTTTAAAACATTAGTTTTTTAATAATCCATTAATCTTTTCAGTATACTCTTTTATTGTTTCTTTATAATCATTTATTTGACTTTCTAATTCATTATTTTTTATAGATAATTGATCATTTTGATCTTCCAATTCGCTTATTTTCTTTTCATATTCATTAATTTTATTTTCATAATTTTTGATTTCGTTATTATATTCAATTTCTGCTTGATTATTATAGTATTTTTCTCTATTACTAAATAGTAATTCTTTATTTTTAGAAGTTGTATAGACAGTTATATCATATGAATATAATCCACGATATAAATATAAGTTTTTTTTAGATAAGTCTTTTAGTATGCTAGTAGTAAAGTCTTTGAATGTATAGGCTTTTCTATTACCATATATACTTATTTCATTGTTAACTCGATTAATTGTAACATCAGAGTAATCGCTGTAATACTTTACTGATATTTTGATATTGTCACCCATATTTTCATCTATAACGTAAGTAATATTATCATAATATGGATCAATAATTGTTGTATTATTATCAACTGGATAATTAACTTCATAAACACTAGCTTTTATTCTTTCGGGTACTCCCTCAATATAATTCATACTGGTAAAGTCCCAAGCAGTTATCCCTGTCCCTATTCCTAAAACTACTATAGAAATTATAAATGTTAGAAAGATTCTTTTTAAATCATTTTTCTTATTAAAAACAAAGTTAAACACTAATTCTAACAAAGTTATATTAATAGCTATACAAGCTATTATAGCAGGTATTATTCCTAGAAAGAAAACACCCTTAAAAATAATTACTATACTTAGTATTAATCCTATTGATAAGAAGAATAAGCTAAATACAAAAGGAATTGCCATAAATACTATCATTATTTTAATACATGCAATGACAATTTCACCTAAAGTATCAAAGAAAGTATATTTATTATTTCTAATAACTTTTCCATTTTTTTCGTTGTTAGTTTCTTTATCTTCTTTTGGTTCTTCCTTTTTTGTATTGTCATCGACTAGCCTTTCATAGTAATCTAATACTCTTATTTTATAAACATATACAAATACAATTAATCCTAATATGAAATATGCTGTATATAAAATAAATTTAAAAATACTTGATAATATTTGACCAACATGACTTTCAAAAGTTAAAAACACATCTGTTCCCAAATCATAAATATAATTGACTGGTACTTTTAATATATTAATTATTAAAAATACTATGAACATTTCAAATACTATCTTAAGAATAGTTCCAAATGATAAGTTTCTAAATATTTTGCAAGTTCTATTTATTATTTCTAATACTTCGTCAACTAAGTTGCTTCCTATACTCTTATTTTTTTGCTTTGTACCAAAGTCACTTATTTCATCATTGGTAAGTTCATCTAAAGTACAATTGAAAATCTTACACATAGTAAGTAATTTATCCATTTCTGGATATGTTTGACCACTCTCCCACTTCGATACAGCTTGACGTGATACATCAAGTTTATCTGCTAATTGTTCTTGAGATAATTTGTTTTCCTTTCTTAACTTTTGAAGTTTTTCACTAAATTTCATTTCTTTCACCTCACGCAAAAATCTTATAATAAAACCATGTAGCAATCTACCAATTTTAAGTTGTTTTTTGTTAACTTATGGTTGCATATTCATCTTTTTTATATTATATCATTAAATTTTGTTCATAATTCATCAATTTATTAATAAGTGAATAAATTAGTATTGGTGATCAAAGTGAAGAAAAAAATATTTATTACTTTTAGCATTTTAATATTAATTACAAGCTTAATTGTGCTAGCTAGAGAAAACATAAAATTAAGAAGTATGATAAAGGATAGTAACGAGGATAAGATAGTAGCTATTGCGAATAACAAGACAATTATAGAAAGAAAAATTACAAAGCATTCCAACAACCCTAGATATAAGTTAAATATTTATTATCCATATACTTCTTATAAGTTATTAAATAGTTCTATCAAGAAAAAAATTAAGACAGAAATAGATTTATTATTAGATACTATTAAAGAATATGGAGTACGGCCCAACCAGTATTATTCATTGTTTATTAATTATGATAAGTACAACTATAAAAACTACGTATCATATGTTTTTTATATAAGTAGTTACACAGGAGGAGCTCATCCTAATAACACTATATGGACAATTAGTTATGATGAAGATAAAAATAAGATAATTAGTATAGACAATTTAGTTAAGAAAGATCCTAATATTTTAAATACCTTATCCACATTTAGTAAAGATGCATTAAAAAAAGATAAAAGATTTAAAGATACAAACAATGATATAAAATCAATGATAGAAGATGGTACTAAGCCTATTAATGATAACTTTAAAAACTTTGCATTTTCAGAAGATGGATTAATAATTTTTTTTGAACAGTATCAAGTAGCACCTTATAGTTTTGGAAACTTTGAGGTAATAATACCTTATTCTAAATTATCTATGATATAATGATAATAGGAGGTTATTATGAGAAAAGTTGGAACAGTAGTAAGAGGTATTAGGACACCAATAATTAAAGAAGGAGACAATTTAGTTGATGTTGTAGTTAACTCTTTAATTGAAGCTAGTCAGAGTGAAGGATTTAGTTTTAATGATAAAGACGTTGTAGCTATTACTGAAGCTGTTGTTAGTATAAGTGCTGGTAATTATGCTAGTATTGATAATATAGCTAAGGATGTTAAAAGTAAATTTAATGGAAATCATATTGGAATAGTATTTCCTATTTTAAGTAGAAATAGATTTGCTCTTTGTTTAAAAGGATTTGCTAGAGCAATGGATAAGATTACAATGTTATTAAGTTATCCATCTGATGAAGTTGGTAATGACATCTTAGATAGTGAACGAATGGAAGAATTAAATATTAATCCTTATTCTAATATTATTAATGAGGATGAATACATTAAAAATTTTGGCGACTTTAAGCATGTTTTTACTGGTGTTAATATGGTAGACTTCTACCGTGACTTGGTGAAAAATGAAAACTGTGAGATTGAGTTTGTTTTTGCCAATCGTCCGGAAGTTATTCTTAATTATACTAAAGATGTTATTGCAGCTGATATTCATACTAGGTATAAAACAAAGAAAAAATTATTAGATAATGGTGCTAATAAAGTAGTTGGACTTGACGACATTATGACTGAAAGTATTGATGGAAGTGGATATAATAGTAAGTATGGCCTTTTAGGATCAAATAGAGCAACTGAAGAAAAAGTTAAGTTATTCCCAGATAACGGTCAAGAATTGGTTTTAAGTATTCAAGAAAAGCTAAAAGAAAAAACCGACAAAAATATAGAAGTTATGGTTTATGGAGATGGAGCATTCAAAGATCCAGTAGGAAAAATTTGGGAACTAGCAGATCCTGTTGTTAGTCCTTTCTATACTAGTGGATTAGAAGGAAGTCCTAATGAATTAAAACTTAAGTATTTATCTGATAATAAGTTTAGCAATCTTAAAGGTGAAGAATTACAGAAAGCTATTAGAAAAGAAATAAAAGAAAAAGACAAGAATTTAAAAGGTAAAATTGAAACACAAGGTACTACTCCTAGAAGATATACTGATTTAATTGGGTCATTATGTGACTTAACTAGTGGTAGTGGCGATAAAGGTACTCCAGTAGTATTAGTACAAAATTACTTTACTAATTACGCTGAATAGGAACAAGTAATTATTACTTGTTTTTTTGATCATCATGTATATAATATTAAGTACTTGGAGTGATTATATGAACTTAAATAGATATTCTAAAAGGAAATATCCCAAATTATTAACTGAACAGGAAAAAGATGCAATTTTTACGTATACCGAAGACCATTTTGAGATTAATAACTGTCTTAGGTTTAATAGAAGTATGCGTACCAATATTGAAGAAAAAGTACAATTTCTTGATCTTGCTTTAAGTAAATTCCAATTGGATAATTCTTTAATTGTTTATAGAAATATTAATATGATTATAGATGATTTTTTTGATGAGTATATTGATGCAATCACTAGTGGATCATTTACTGATTTAGGATACACTAGTTGTACTACTATTAGAAACTTATATGCAAAGGTTGCAAATATAAAATTGCAAATATTATTAGAGCCTTGCGTTAATGGAGCTTATATTAAATATCTTTCTAGTTTTAGAGAAGAAAATGAATTTTTGCTAGCTAGAGGCACAACATTTGAAACACTTGATTATAGTGTTGACAACGGAGTACATAAAGTTATGTGCAAAGTTCAAAATAAAAAAAGAACTATTCCTAGTTCTAGATTTTAAATGGCAGGGGCGGAGAAAATCAAACTCCCAACAGTAGTTTTGAAGTGACAACAGACTTATGTTTATAACATATCAATTTGTGTGTACCAAAAAGCAGAAAACCTTTAGTAATGGTTAATTTTTCAATTTGGTTCTAATGCTTCAATTTTAATATTTTTGATATATGATGCCATTATGCCATTGAAATAAATAGAATTAATTTAATAGCTATTATTTCTGAATTATTAATGGTCGTATATGAATCAGTTATTATTAGCAAAAGTATAAAGGAAGCAAAAAATTAGATTTACAATTTTTAAGTTAAATAAATATGAATTTGTTATAGAAGGAGGAAACAAATGAAAAATGAATTAATAATTAAAAAATGTCAAAAATGTGGTGCATTGATTGAGGTAATCAATGAATGTAACTGTGATGAGTGTGGAATAACTTGTTGTGGTGAACCTATGTTAAAGTTAATTTCAAATAGTGTTGATGCATCGTTCGAAAAACACATTCCAACTTTTGAACATAGAGGCGATGAAATACTTGTAAAAGTAAATCATGTTATGGAAAAGGAACACTTTATTGAATGGATTGTACTAGTTAATGACAAAGATATTTATAAAGTTAAATTATTGCCAGAACAAAGTGCAGAATGTAAATTCAAATATATAAAAGGATCAAAATTATATACATATTGTAATAAGCATGGACTTTGGTCTTGTGATGTAGAATAATAGATAGTTACTTATATTATAATTGTTAAAAACCTTTGACAAACTTCCAAAGACATTTGGTAGAAATCTACCACTAACATATATATAATTGTTAGTGAAAGGAGGAAGATGAATGAAGTTAGGAGATAATATTTTCAAGCTAAGAAAAAATTGCAAATTTTCGCAAGAACAATTAGCAGAAAAAGTTGATGTTACTAGACAAACAATATCAAATTGGGAGCTTGGTGAAACTTCTCCAAATCCTGAACAGTTAAAATTATTATCTAAAGCACTTAATGTTAGTATTGATGAATTATTAAATAATGACATTAAACAAGTATTAGTAGAAAAAGTAAATAATACTGAAAAACTTGCCGAGATAATAATTAAGATACTAAAAGTCTTGGGAATAATTTTTCTTGTTGGTTTTACTATTACTATTTTCATAAATATTATGTTTGGTGTTAAAAAAGACTCTATGACTATAAAAGAAAATCAAACTGTTCTTCTTAATTGTCAACTAAATAATGAAAAGTATACTTATCTAATAGAATATGATAAAGATGATAATATTGTTGATGCAAGTGGTAGTGAATATGTTATAAACGTTGTTAAAGATAAACAGTTTAACAAAGCTAAAATTTTAGTGAAATATATTGAATCATATTTTGAAGATAACGGTGGAAAGTGTTAATTTAATAATATATTTTATAAATAAGATCAATTTTATATTGGTCTTTTTTTCTAAATTATTGACACCTAAAAACAATCATATTAAAAACTTTTTTTGAAATTGGAAAATTTATGATATAATTAATATATAATAAGTAAGTTACAATTTGTTTATTATTTGTGAGGAGGTATAATGAAGAAAAAAATAATAATCACACTGTGTTCTATAATAGCTTTAGTATTTTTAGATTTTATTTTCGCTCTATCATTTAATAATAGTCCTATAATTAAAATTAGAGATTATTATAATGGTGGTTCTACCGTTTACAAAGATAAAGGAATATTTACAAACACTTATAAATGTTCTGATGGTAAAACTAAAACAGTTTTAAAAATAACTAAATTTGTTTGCCCTATAATTGATAATGAGGAAGAAGAAAAAAAAGAAACAATAACAATTACTTTTGATACTAAAGGTGGAAGTAAAATAAACAGTATTACCATAAATAAAGATACTGAACTTACACTTCCAAAAGATCCTACAAGAGATGGTTATGTTTTTAAAGGCTGGGTTGATAAAAATGAAACCCCTATTTATAACAAAGTATTACTTGCAGAAGATACCACGCTTTATGCTGTTTGGGAAAAAGCTGAAACTAGTAATACAATAACAATTACATTCGATACTAAAGGTGGAAGTAAAATAAACAGTATTACCATAAATAAAGATACTGAACTTACACTTCCAGAAGATCCTACAAGAGATGGTTATAAATTCAAAGGTTGGGTTGATAAAAATGAAACTCCAATTTATAACAAAGTATTGCTTGCAGAAGATACCACGCTTTATGCTGTTTGGGAAAAAGTAGAAAACAAAAAAACTAGTTCTAAAACTGAAAAGTCACCTGTTGTAGAAAAGACTCAAGCAGAGAAAAATGATGAGTATAGAAAACAACTTCAAAATAAGTATTCAGTTAAAATAGCATATAAAAATGAGTTGGAAAATTATACTATAAACGGTTATGGTTCTGATAAACTTAATGATGATAATAAGATAAATAATTGCCTTGGAGAAATAGATAAAACCCTTAAAAACTATCCAAATGGTTTTTTTAAGGAAATGAAAGATTATGGAATGTCTTTAACTATTTACTTAGTAAATAGTATTAGTGTTAAAGTTTCAGGACTTACTGATGCAAAAGATAAAAGTGATATTAAAATAATGATTGCCCCAGCAAGTATATTTGAGAATACTTTAAATCATGAAATAATGCATTATATAGATACTTATATAAAAGATAAAGAATATCCTATTGATATAAATAATACTATGAAAGATGTTAATCCAGTAGGTTTTACATATGGGGATACAAGTAATGAGTATGTTTATTATTTTACAAGTGTAGATAATGCCTACTTCTTATCAGTTTATGGAAAAACAAATTATTTAGAAGATCGAGCAGTAATATTTTCAGACTTAATGACTAGAACTTTTACAAAAGATTATTATGCCGATGGTACCCCAATAAATAAAAAAGCAAAATTAATTAGTTCTCAAATTAAAGAACATTTTAATACATTGTCTAATACAGGAAGATATTATTGGGATAGATTCTTATAATATAAGTTTAAATAAATTAGGAAAGGAGGAAATAAATGAAGAATGATTTACTAGTAAAAATAATCATAGCAGTAGTTGTTCTTATAGGATTAGGATACTTCGTATATACAAATAATGTTTCAAAAGAAAAAGAATTAGTTTTTGAAGCAAGAATTAAAGAAGTAACAGTAAATGATAATGTATATACTGTTTTAGTGGAA
The DNA here is from genome assembly GCA_934122395.1 of uncultured Bacilli bacterium. Classification (GTDB taxonomy): domain Bacteria; phylum Bacillota_I; class Bacilli_A; order RF39; family UBA660; genus RGIG3091. The sequence goes on from CAKOWQ010000001.1 coordinate 534,532, forward strand.
GAATATGATAAAAAGAAAAAAGAATATACTATAGAGTATGAATTTGAAATAAATAAAGACACAAAAATAGTTTATAACAATGAAGATTATGCTGCAGATAAATTAAAAGCAAATCAAAAAGTAACTATTACTTCATCTGATATTATATTACCAAGTGAACCAGCTAAATTATCTAATGTTAAAAAAATAGTTATATCAAAAGATTAATTGGTTTTAAAAGTTTTGCTAAATAAAGCAAGACTTTTTTTATGGAGGTGTTATTTGTAAATAAAAAAAATAATTAACTCTATTATAATTTATATTGTTGATTTTATAATATCTGCTAATATTTGTTATAATTTAACTCACATAATTAAAAATAATATTAAATTAGAGTAGAACTTAAATGTGTTTTTCTTCTTTATTGAGTTAAAGGATATAAGTCTTTTATTTGAAATAATTCTTTTATCAACAATAATAATTTTATTTATATTAAAATATGATAAGGAATTAAAGCTTAAATTACAAAAACTAAAGAAGAATTTAAAGTTTGGAATATTGCAGTAAACTTTCAAGTGATAGTATTCCTGCAACATTTATGGTTGGTAAGTATTATTATTCTGATTCTTTTAATTATACTTTAATAATTGATTCTACTGGAAGTGTTAAAACGATTTGTAATATTTTATCTATGGGTTTTATACTATACCTATGTAGTAAAGTAAAAATAGTATAAGAAAGAATTTTATAAAGAATGTTAGAAACAAGAAAAGACAAGATGTTTAAAATTATTTTTAATGGCGACTATAATTCTAATGATGCAATAAGCATCTTGCTATAAAGACTTGAATCAATCGCTAGTACAGGATTGGTTTTTTTGTTTTTCTTTGGATGTGAATTAGTTATGTAATAACATCTTCTAAAAAGATAAGTATCTTCCATATAAATATCATGATATCTACCCCTAAATAATCACAAAGATCTTTTTGTAGATTTTTTACTTTCCTATATATAGGGTGGTAAAGAAATACTTTCACTAACATACATAACTTCAAGTATTTCTTTTAGTACAAAAGCTCTTTCATTGACTTTAAAATCTTTATAAAACTTCACAATAACATCACCTCGTTAATGATATTAACTCTGTAGAATAAGTAATACAAGTTGTTTTTAAATTAAATTAAAAAAACGATCTAGCCTTATAAATTAAGGCTAAATCGATAATTTTCTATGGCAGGGGCGGAGAGAATCGAACTCCCAACAGTGGTTTTGGAGACCATTATTATACCATTTAACTACGCCCCTAACTGTGACGTATGTAAGTATTATAGCATATTAATATATAATAGACAATAACTCAATTAATCTTTTTATATTAATTTTAACAAATAAAAAAATCTACATATTGTAGACTTTTTTATTTAGGTAATATTAATAATTGCCCTATACTTAATGTATTTGACGTTAAATTGTTTAACCTTTTAATATCATCTATGGTTGTGTTGTAAGATCTTGCTATATTATATAGACTGTCACCTGGCTTAACATAGTATGTTATGTAATCTTCTGTTGCAGGTATTCTAATTATTTGACCAACAGTTAATGTATTAGACGTAAGATTATTGTATGATTGTAGTTCACTAACGCTTACTCCATATTTTTGAGATATACTGTATAAACTATCACCTCTTTGTACTACGTATTCTATAACATTATCATCTTCTGGAGCTGTTGGAGTATTTGATGTATTATCTCTATTTGGAATATATAATACATCTCCTACTTTTAACGTAGTGTTATTTAAATTATTCGCTGCGATTAAATCATTTACACTCACTCCATATTCATTAGCAATCTTCCACAACGAATCGCCTCTTTTAATTACATATGTGTTGTTTGAATTGTTATTGTTTTTTGGTGATGGTATCAATAATTGTTGACCTATCACTAATACTGTTGTAGGTAATTGGTTGAATTCTATTATGTCATTAACGGATGTACCATATTGATTAGCAATTTTATATAAAGTGTCACCACTTTGAACAGTATAAACTATATAATCACTTGGGGTAGTATTATCGGCTGGTAAACTTGGAATCGTTAATCGTTGTCCTATAGTTAGAAGATTAGATGACAAATTATTTGCAAACTTTAATTCATCAACGGTTATTCCATATTTGTTAGCAATTGAATATAATGAGTCCCCTCTTTGTACAATATATATATTGCTATTTGAATTACCTGGAGCTGTATATGGTACTCCTATATAATTAGCAACTGCTTTTACAACAGCTTCACCATAATCTAATAAATTATTTTGAAGTTTTTTTAGATCGTTAGGATTATCTATAAAACCATACTCAATTAATAATGATTCAGTATCGCCAGTAAGTCTTTGAATAAAATAATAATCTTTGGATGGATTTTCAGGTAATCTTCTTTGGTATGCTTTTCGAATTTTTTGGCCTTCTTCGCCAATGGACTCTAAGATGCTGTTGGCTAGAGTTGGATCGTTACGAAGTGCATATACTACTTCAGCACCTTCACCACCTCGCATAGGTCAAAATGTAACTATTTTATTTTTAGTCTTGAAAGTGTGAAAAATTGTCACGGTTTCGACTTTTAGCAACTAACAATTTTATCTTATATAATCTATTTCTTTTTCTAAATAGTCTTTTTGAAAATCTTTCCACATTTTCTTTTCTCTTTGATATTCACTTTCATTTACATATCTTGGTTTAATTATAACAACATCTTTATCAGCATAGGTTGAAATAACTTTTCTATGAGAATGTTCAACTATCATTTTCTTAAATAATAAACTTGTTTCGTAGTCTATGTTCATTCTTGGTTTTACTTTTACTCCTACCTGAGTATATAATATTTTCTTTGGTGATATTGGAAATAATATATTACAATTTTTCTTACCCCAGCCTCCGCCAAAATCATACTCATTTTGATTATTATAGTTTAAACAAATTACAGGATCATCACTTGTGGGTAATATCACTTTATCATCTACTGTAATAATTCCCCATTTATGCTTATGCAATATTTTAGAAGTGTTTTCTAATAGATTCTTCATGTTCCATAAATAAAATTGTTTTCCTATAATTGTTTCTGCCTTAAAAATTACATTATTGCCTTCTTCTCCGATATTCGTCATTTTAAACGGAAATAACTCATCTTTATTATTAGAATAATTAGAACGTTCTTTTGTTTTAATAAAATCTTCTTCTTTCATATTTGATATTTCACTCAATACTTCTTGAAAAATTGATTCACATTTTTTACCATAATCCAACGTTTTAATTAAAAAAGCAGGAGAACGAACAATATGACAAGCAACAAAATCAATTAAACAATGCCATTCATCAACAGTTATTTTTTCGTCATTTATAGCATGTTCTAATGATTGTTTTGCTGGAGTTTCATATCTATCTCTAAACCACTGTTCAATATCATCTACTTCAATTCTGTTTTTTAATCTAACAAACATACTATCGTAACTTCCAACGCTTTTTATTGATTTAGATTTCCACATGGGACATTTTTCATTTGGAACTAATAATTCATATACTAAAACTTTATTATCATCATTTTTCCATGCATCTAAATACATTTGCGATAAATAATGATTGTTTCTACTTACTTTTTTATCCATAAACCACACCTACTGTTTAAGTCTGCAGTGATTACTGCAGAGCTCTGCAGAATTCTCTGCAGTATATATTTTGCCCAACCCGTTACACTTTGCAACGGGTTAAACATATTATTTAAAACTCTTCACTTAATAGAAAATCAATTAAATTTAGATGAATAATTCCATCACGAGATAAATCTATTTTATCAAGAGAAATAACATATTTTGGATAATTATCTTCAATAGACTTATATGCTCCAAATTCTCTTTCTATGGTATTATCATGGCCTTCCATTTCATAAGTTACTTGAATGTATTTAATGTTTCCATCTTTTTTGGCTAAAAAGTCAACTTCACCATTTTTAGTTTTACCAATATATACTTCGTAGTTTCTGTTTATTAACTCATTATAAACAATATTTTCTAATACAACGTAACTTTTAAATTCTGGATTATTATTTTTTATCTGAGCAATTCCTAAATCAGTAGCATAATACTTATTTAATGTTTTTAATACACCTTTACCAGCAATATCATATCTATATACCTTTTTAAGTATTAATGCCTTACATAAAGCATCTATATAATTATAAAGTGTTTCGTTAGATATTTTCTTATTTTCTTTATCTAAATATTTTATAATGTTATCAGCAGAAAATTCACGTCCAGCAGTTTCAATTAAATATTGTAATATCATATCAAATAAAATTGTATCCTTTAAATTTAATCTTTTTACAACATCTCTTAAAATAATAGAATCATATACACTATGAAGATAATTTTTTATATCTATCTCATTTGTAAATTCACATCTATTAGGAAGTCCTCCCCATTTAGCGTAGTCCCAAAAAGTATTTAAGTCATTTCCATCTTTTTTTGTTAAAGAAACATATTCCTTATAAGATAAAGGATTAATATTAAATAAAACGTATCTACCAGATAAAACTGATGATAACTCATCAGATAACATTTTACTATTAGAACCAGTTAAAAATATACTTATGTTTTTTATGGAAGCACGTAGTGAATTAACAACCTTTTCAAAGTTATCTACATTTTGGATCTCATCTAAAAACAAATAATATATTTTATTATCTTTAATTTTATCTTTTATATATTTATTTAGTTTTTTATAATCTAATAAATCTTCAAATTCTATAAATTCAAAATTAATAAATATAATATGTTCTTCATCTATTTTTCTTTTACCTTTTAATTCCTCTATTATTTGATTTAAAATAACTGATTTCCCGCATCTTCTTATACCAACCAATATTTTAATTAAATCAGAATCATAGAATCCTCTAATTTTAGATAAATAATCTTCTCTTAAAAGCATATAAATCACCTCTTTATACATTATATATCATTTTGGTATTTTTGTAAAGTTATTACGCTCAATCGTAATAACTTTTTATTTTTTGAAATTATTACGTCACTATTATAATGTGCTAAAAATTAAAATTTATTATTTTTTTAAATTCGTGCCAACTTGGCACTATGTTTAACTTTGTCGCCACTTGCGACAAAGTTATTTTTCTTTAAAATATTAATAAATGAAACAATAATAATTATTTCTTCAGATTTTAAATTATAAACTTCTCCCCAAAATGGGTAGAAGTCTTTCATAACTTTTGAACAAGTTGACCGAAAGTATAATTATCCTACTTCCATCCAAATTGTTGGGAAGTTATAGTACAATTGTGCTAACTTTGGTCCAACTTGGACGGAAGTTAATTAATCATTCATATTAGTAAATTGTGCTCAAGTTGGTCACAAGTTTGTTATAATAATTATATTCAATAATTTTACACATAATTTCTTTGTATTTTCGCCTCTATATGTACGAAGTTAGTAATAAACTAACTTCAATTAATCAATATCATTTAATAAACTGAATTTATAATATATTTCAATATTTCTATCTTTGTCAATAACTATTTTATCAATAATAGATTGTAATAATTCTCTACTTGGATTATCAAGATTTATTAATTCCTTAATTTTATCTTCATAGTTTCTCATTTCTTTGGATGACTCTTTTTTCTTTTTATCTACTGCTTGTAGTTCTTCTATTCTAGATTTAGATTGATTTAGTAATATTTCTGTTTCTCTTGATAATCTTTTATAAGTATCTTCTGAAATATTACCTTTAAATTTATCATCATATAGCATATCAACTTTAGCATTGTATTCTTTAATTTTTTTATTCAAAAAATTAATTTCTTCCGTTGTACTTTCTTTAGAAGTATTTTTATCATTTATAAGTCGTGCTAACGATTTTACATCAATCTCATCTAGATATTTCTTACAAGTACTTTTAATAGTACTTAGTAATGCTTCTTCTAATTTATCATAAGGCATAAAATGTGGATAACATAAATGTCTTCTTGGATCTCTTGAATATCTATTACAATTAACAGTCCAATAATCATGATTCTTTCGGTAAGTAATCGTTAAAGTATTGCCACATTCCAGACAATAAATAAGATTCTCAAATAATCTTTTTTCTCTATCAGTTTGTGTTTTCTGCTTTCTTTTAACATTACTTTGAACTTTATTAAAAACTTCTTTACTAACTAATGGTTCATGAGTATTCTCTACAATTATCCATGCTTCTTTATTAAGAGCAACTTTCTTTTGAGATTTATATGATAATTTAGTTTGTACATTTTGCACCATATCACCTGTGTACATTTGATTTTTTAGTATTTTCTTTACTGATGAAACAGTCCATATAGGATTGAATTTTTGTTTTGAACCTTCTTTCTTTTTGTATAAACTTGGTGTTGGATATTTACAATCATTGAGATAACTTGCAATATTGCTTACACTTACACCATTATTTGCCATTTCAAATATCTTTTTAACAATAAAGGCAGTATCAGGATTAGGTAATAAATGTCCTTTATCTTCTGGGTCTCTCATATAACCAAAGCTAGGCTCACTTCCAATAAATTTTCCATCTTCTTTCTTATTTCTTAAAATAGAACGTATCTTTTTAGAATTATCTCTACTTGTCATATCATTAAATACTGATTTAAAAGGTATCATTTCATTACCAACATTATTTAAAAAAGTATCTACTTGATCAAGTACAGCAATATATCTAATTTTTTTTAAAAGAAAATACTCATCGACATAATAACCACAAGTAACATAATTTCTACCAAGTCTAGATAAATCTTTTGTTATAACACAATTTATTCTACCATTTTCAATATCTTCAAGTAATCTTTTAAATCCTGGTCTATCAAAATTGGTACCAGTAAATCCATCATCAATATATTCATCGACAAAGGTAAATTCATTTTGTTTTACAAAACTCATTAATAAATTTCTTTGATTAATAATACTTTCACTTTCTGATTCATAACTTTTATCAGAATCTGCTTCAGATAATCTTATATATAATCCTACTCTATAGTAACTAGGGTGTTGTAATATAGTGTTATACACGGCTTCTACTCCTTTCTTTTGTATAACATTTAAAGCCTGATTTGAGTCTACCATTAAAATAGACATATAACAAATCTACGATTTTATTAAAACACATTTTATATATCCAATTATCAAATCATTAATAGTAGAATTATCATCTTTTTTAAAGGTTTCTTTAATATTAAACATATTTCACCTCTTAAAAAATTCTATGATAATTATTTCCATAATATTTTTATTCCTCCTCTTTTTTAAATTCTTCTAATAATTTATTCAGTTCTTCAAGTTCTTCTTTAGATGGTGTTTCGCTTTTAATTAGTTGTCCATTCCAATACTCATTACCAAACTCATCTTTGTAATATATTTTATTTATATTACTTTTATTATAATGTTTAAAGTTTGGTTGAACACTAGGATTAAAGTTTTCTTTAATACCCTGTATCTTATTCTTTAATACATGGTCAAGTGTAATTGTACGTTTAAAATTATTAGTACTATCTTTTTCATATTTCAAATTAATATAATTTGAAGAGGCAAGATGATTAATACTTTTAGATATTGTTTGTTTACTATATCCATGAATATTCATAAAATAACTATTTGTAGCCCAACAATATCCTTTATTCTTACACAAAGAAATTATGTGCAGCAATAATAACTTTTCTAAAGATGATATTCTACTATCACTTAATACCGATATTGGTATAATTGGATTCATAAATTCTTCCATAGTATCCACTCTATAGAATCATACATAAAATATATCTTTATAAAAGTGCACTTTTACATACTACTTTTCCTAGGTGTTTTCATCTTACATCAAATAAAAATAAAATGATATTGTACAAAAAAGAAAAAAAGAGTACAAACTGTACTCCCATAAAACCTAATTATAAATTATTTAATTTATCTAAAATTTCATTTCTCTCTTTGATTAAAATATTCTCAGATATATCTATAGCAGGCTGAAAAATATTTATATTTCCTTCGAAGTGATTAAACTCGTTAAGCAATGTTTTTTTTGAATAGAAAAATATTCTCATCCTACTATTTTCAATTGTTTCTTCTTTAAATGATTGGAAAATTATACTTGAAAGTTGATCATATTTAGTGGTATTAATACTAAATTTATCAACTAATATTTTTTCAGTTTTCAATCTTAAATACAAATATGTAAGATTATTGCATAAAACTTTATTCAAAATTGGATATTCGTTTTTGTCAATAATCTCATTTAGATTACAAATATCTAAACTTAATATATCACTAATATTTATAGTATAATTATTACTCAAATTATTATTAAATAATGAATAATATATTTGTCCTAAATCAACATGTTCTGTTTCATATCCATGCATTAATTTTGTTAATTGATTTTTTATTACTTGATTGCCTATATATTTAACATATCCTCTCATAAATGGAATTAATGAATAAATATATAATTTTTCATCTTTTACAAATTCAATAATTTTATTTGAACGAATAAAATCGAGAAAATCAGGTATTGAAATTAAAAGCATTTTTTCATTAAGATTAACTTCAATAAATCCATTCTCTTGTCCATCAAAATTATTAAATAAATAAATGTTGAAATTATTGTTATTTTGATATTCTATTAATCTTATTAAATCAATATTGTGAGTTAAAATAATTACTTTCTTTTTTATTAAAAACTTTACTATCGCATATACCAATTTATTTTTAAAAATAGAGTCAAAACTTGAGATTGGATCATCTATAACTATTATTTCATTTTCAACATTTTTTGCTTTCAAAAGTTCAAATGTTAATGAAATAAAATTTTGTTCACCAGAACTCAATTTTAAATTTTCACGCGCTACTCCAATTAAATCTTCAGAATCTAAAGTAATAACAATTCTATTATCTGCTCTTTGTAATTTTATGCTTTTATTGATATTTTTTTCTATAAATTCTTCAATAAACATTAAGTCCTCATCAGTAATATTTAATTCTTTAGTCAACATTTCTTTATATTCTGTATATTTATCAACAAATTCTTTTGAAAATGAAGAAGATAATAAATTGTTTATTAAAGATTTATAAATATTAATATACATTTCAATCTCTTTTATAAGATTTGAAACAATATCTATACTTCCAGATGATATTGCACGAGTCAAAGTATTTTTTATATTAAAAGGATCAGTTTCACCAATTCTATTTATAATTTCAATTAATATATTTTTAGTATCATCGTCAAGATTATTAATTATTTCTGCTTTTTTAATATTCTTCTTTTCCAGTAATTCTTTTGAATTAATATTGTCATTATCACAAACTATACAATTACTTAATTCATTATATTTATTTAATATAATAATAGCATCATCATATTGTTCGATTTTGGAAAAATCGTTTGATTCCTTAATATTAGAAATTCTCACTATTCTATTAATAATTTCAAAATTTTCATCAGAAATGACATACTTAAATTTATCAGCATTATGTTCATCCAGTTTTTCTTCTTTCAATTTTTGAATAAGATGTATATAATCATCTAGATTAATATCTGTTGATTTTGCTCTAACATTTACAATCTTTTTCAGAATATTATGTAATGAATGATCTATCCATGAAAATTTATTATCTGAAATTTTAGATAAATTCATATTATTTTTTAATGATAATCTTAAATCTTTATAAATGTCATCAAATTTATCATCAATCCATTCTTTAAGTTCATATTCTCTAGCTATATTATCACCTAATAAAAAGTCTTGTGCTTTTCCCTTAATAATATTTCTACTATTCTGATCATTTATAATATGAAACAAATTACAATTATTAGTTGAATATTGATTTCCATCATAGTTAATTATAAATTCTCCTTGATTATCTAAAACTTTACAAAAACTACTTTTACCAACACCATTAGGAGCATATAAAACATTGATGTTTGTATTAGTAAAATCAATTATATTATTTTTATTCATATCAATAAAATCTTCACAAAAAATATTTTCCTTCTTTAGTTTTAAAAATTCTAACTGCATATAATTACCTCCCACTACATAAAAAGCGCAATACAAAAAACTTAAATATCTTTAAGCCTGTACTAGCGCTTTAACAATACTTATTTTATAATTACGTTAAATACATCATTTTTTTCATCATAGTTCCATATTGATTGTCCTTCTTCAAAATCAACATTAGATATGAAATCTTTATAATGCTTAGTCACACCACCAAAATAAGATTTATCAGAACTAATATTGTAATCCTTATATGTCTCACCATTTATAGATATTTTATATTTTGATTTAGACTGTATTAAGTTCTTATATTCACTTGGAATTCTTAATATTCTTGCTCTTACATCGTTTTTAGTGATTCTTCTCTCAATTGTTTTAATATCATCCTTATTAATATCATTCTCTTCATCTAAAAATAAATCATTTAATTTATCAATATTAAAATAATATTTTATATCAAACATCATATCACCTTGAGACTTGCAAAAATCAATTAATTGACTTCCGTTTATTAAAGTCACAGGTTGATTAGTATCATAAGCTTCTTCTATAGCACCTTTTGTATAATCACTAGTTGTAATAAATATTTTCCTTACTGACATATCAGTCTTGGAGCCACGAAAATCTCTTATATCTCTAGGTCCTACTTTATTATTAATTGCATAACATTTTGCTTGAACAGCATACTCAATAGTATTCAAATTCAACTGTTCAATTTCTTTTTTATTACATTTTAAATCTATTCCACCATCACCACGACGTTGAGTTACTTGGATATCATCAAAATCTAACCATTTTAAAAATATCTTACAAAAATTTTCGAATTTATATTTATCATCATCAAAATATTTAATAAATTGCTCTCTTAATTCTTCATCACTCATATTAAACCTCTAATTAAAATAAGCCTTTCTTATTCTTTCAAGTGCATCTAAAATATATCGTGAGCACATTTTATATTCATCAATTATTATATTATACCCTTCCTCATCATCACATACAAAATTCCAATATTGTTTTCCAATTAGAAGTTCATCGTCACTAAAATATTGTTTAACACGTTCTTGTCTCCATTCATTATCTTCCCCATACATGTTGTATGCTGTTGCCAAATAAATCTTAACGGTTTCTTCATCATCCAATAGTGCATTTTTTAATATAAAATATTCATCAAGCAATGCTTCTTTTTCACTTTTGGCTTTTTTGATGTCTAAATCTCCACCAGCTTTTAATTCTATAATAAAATGTTCTTTTGTTTCTGGATTATAAAAATGATTATCAGTAACATGCTTTTTCTTAAAACTATCTATGTTTTCTGGTTTATACGCTTGCAAATTAGTATAATCTTGAACTCTAGGTTTTACATGTTTATCATATTCATTCATGATATTTGACTTTCTTTGAATTTGTTCAGGAAGTAAATAAGATGATATATCTTCTAAAACGACCTCATAAGAAATATCTGCAATATCATTAGATAATTTTTCTAATATTTTCCCAAAGCTCGAATCAAATGACCTACAAAATGCAGAATAAAACATAAATTCATTCCCCAATTCTGAAACAAAGGCATTATTTTTCTTTGCATTTATCACACCAGTTGGATCAGTTAATTCCTTCATATATCTTTTTTCAAACTTATCTACAAAATCTTTAATATTATCTCTAACTTTTTCTCTAATTTTTTGTTCCTTTATTTTATCCATTACAAACCTCCCTAAATCTCATAATTTGTTATTATCAAATGTTCAACATTTTTATCATTTCTATTCTTTATACTAACTAAATATTTTTTATCAAACGATTTGATATATAATCCTTTAACATTATACAGATTATAAATAAAATCTGTATTTTTTATAATTAGCATAAATTTTGCTTTCGTATTTTTTAAAAAATTAGCCAATCGTATTTGATCATTTTTACCAAATTCATTTTTAGCATATGTTGAAAATTCAGTATCATAAGGTGGATCTAAAAATATAAAATCTTTACTCGTTAATTTTATCTTTTTACAAAAATCTTCAAAATCTAAATTAAATATATCAGTAGTTTTCATATAACTTTTTAATTTAGAAGAATTAAGATTATTTATTTTCTTATCAAAATCTTTTCTATTATAACTTATTCCACCATAAGGAACATTAAATTTACCATTAGCATTATATCTAAACATTGATGCATAACAATATTCCCTTATAAAATAAAATATTGCACAATAAAATTCATCTTCTATCTCTAATTCTAATCTATTATTATATAAATATCTAAAATGCATATAATATGCACTTTTAAATGCACATTCCAAATTTTCTAAAATGTTTTGATCAGACATTTTTCCGCGATTTAATTCTATTTTTCTCATTCTTTCTATCTTAGATAATAAATTCTTTTTTACTTCAGATAAAAAATTATCTATTTTGATATTAAAGTGTTCTGATAGCAATCCATTGAATTCCTCAGAATGTTCCAATACAAATTCATAAATTTTATCACTATAATTAACTTTTATTCGTTTGTTAATTTTTTCCTTATTAACTTGTTTTGAATAATTTTTATATAACGATAAAAGTTCCTTTGAATTATTCTCAACAATTTTTTCAAGTAAAATCCAATTTTTATTTATTTCTTTTAATTTTTTGATAAATTTCTGATTATTATTTTTTATCATGTTATATAAAAGTATTAATTCATCTGATTTATCATTTATAATACTCTTATCACAATTTATATTTAAATATACCGAACCTCCACCAACAAATGGTTCTATGTATCTTTCAAATTTATCGGGTAAATTAGATAATATAATTGGCAACTCTTTTTCTTTTCCACCAGCCCATTTAATAAAAGACTTTACATATGCCATTTTTACTACCTCCCAACTAATAAGTTATCATCTGAAATAATTATAACATAATATGATTATTTTTTTAAGAGTTTTGGGATATTTCCCACAAAAGAATTTGTACGGGAGTAAAAATTCAGTGCTGGCTAGACAACAATTGTATTCCTAATATTCTTTTAATAACTCAGTTAATAAATTAATAATTGCAACAGGATTATCTTTTATAGTTTGATTAATCTCTTTTGTCATTTTCTGAATCTCTATTATATCTTGAGTATTCTTTCCAAAATATTCACCATTTATATCAGGATGTAATAAGTCATTATATCTCTTAATATATTCTTCAGAGTATTTATCTTTATCTATTTTTGATAACATTAAAAACATTCCAAATAGTATATAAGTAGTATCAATTGATATTTCTTCGTTCTTACTCAAATATTTTAAGCATGCATAAACCAATATTTCTAAAAAATACGCATTTACTTTGTTAATAGAAATAAACAAATCTTCATCATTATTTATTCCAACTTCTACCATTGCATTAACAACTAAAGTACTATGAGTATATAAGCATAATTTATCATAAAACTCTTTTAACAAATGCCCTATTGTTCTATTATTCATATCACTAAACATTTCTGGACTTATTGTTTTTAACTTCTTTTTTAAGCCGTTTCTCAATTTAGAAAGATTTGTGTATTCTCTTTCTACATCTTTTAAACCAAGTATTTTAAATTCGTTATATGTATCTTCATCAAAATAAATCATCATAGCCATAACAATATTTTCAAAACATGATCTTAATAAGGTATTAGCATCTACTAATGATTTTTTATTTATTAAGTAATGTATATTTTTTATAGATATTAATGATTGATTTAATAAATTTATTGTTTCTCTACGAATATCACTATTTTTATATAATAATTTGATATTTTGTTTATTTGCGTTTCTTAATGGAATAATAAAATTATTTTTTACTGATTTTTCTAATTTTGCTTTTAAAGTATTTAAATCTTTTTCAGTTAAGATTTTTAATAATTGTTTTATTTGATCTTCAGTTAAATTTTTGGTAATTTCTTTTATTTGTTCATCTGTCATATAGCACCTCCAAAATTATCTATTATTATAGCATATAAGTCGTCAATTTCATCCATTTAAAAACTCTATCAGTTTGTTCTAATAGAGTTTTCCTTTTTAATAAAATTTCTTTAATATCATTGGATTATTATTTACTATTTTTAAGTTATATTTTATCCTTAATATCTTCTTTATAGATGGTATAAGTTTATCTATATCACATCTTACATTAAATATATCTATTGCTGAATTAATATAATTATATAGTGGTGCTTTAGATAATACTTTCTTATAAAAACTATCTGCTATGTAAAAGGCTACTATATCGGGTATTACAAATTCTTTTAGATAGTTATCATAATTAATGCATACTGGTAAGTATATTCTTTCAAATTCTTCATCAGTTATATCACGCATAGATATACTCCTTTAAAATTACTTCTTCTGCTATATTTTTAATATTATTCATTTTGTCTATCCATAGCATTTGATTACTACTTTTTAATTCTTCAGTAATATTTTCTTTTTCAGCTAGTTCTTTAATTAACTTCTGCACCATCTCCATAACAGTAGTATCGATATTATGAAGGTATTCATTTAATTTATCATTAACCAGTAAATCAAAATATAATCCTAATTTATATTTCTTAATATAATTTAATCTTAATAATCCATATTTTCCTATATTAAATCTTTCTTTATCTTCTAATTTTAAATTTGGCAATAAATAATCACCAACTTTTGTGTAACTAATGTTCATAACAGTTCTCCTTTTCTTTCTATATTTATTTGGCCTTAATTGTTATACATTCGTTACACTTTGACTATCGCCACCTCCTGAATTTATGTGATTAGACAAAACTATTACATTAGGGTCATTACCAAATGCATTTAGTATACTACTAACTCTTTCATTTCTATCAACAGTCCTATCAGTATCTCTAGTAATGCTAACTGGCACTCCTAACTCTTTAAACCTATTATAAATATAATTAGCTACTTTAAGATTAAAATCTTTTTCCTTAATATTACCATTAATAGCTCCCGGATCTTCACCACCATGTGGTTGATACTCTTAAAACTGGTGCTTATATCTCTAAATTCCAAATTATTTTAATATCTCTTTTTTTGGTTTTTTCATCAACTTTTCCAATTAGAATTTTAGAAATAAAAGTATCAATTATAATTTTATCTAATTTATCTATATGCTTATACTTTTTAAAAATCTTTTGCATATTATTGTTCTCTTGCATTTTTTCTTCTAAATCATTTAATTCCTTTTCTATTTCTTCTATTCTCAATTTAGAATTTTCTATATTCTTTTGACTTTTTGTTTTTAAAAAAGTAAATTCTTCTGATGAAATTATACCATTTATCTTATCTTCATATAGCATTTCAAATCTATTTTCATAACTATTTATTTGATTTTCTAGTTTACTCTTTTCAATTTTTAAACTATTTATATCATTTTGAAAACTTACTGTTTTCTTTTTTTCATAATAGTTTTTTTCTACTTTAACATTATTATAATACTTTTCTATCACTTTATTGATTTCATTTAAAACAATTTTCTCTAATACTTCATATCTTATAGAACTTTTATTGGAACAAGCCATACCAACTTTATATTTCTTGTTCTTGCATTGTAAATAAGGTTTCATAAATGGATTTTTTCGTGGTCCTGATTTACAAAGTGTTCTTGTAAATACTTGACCGCATTCAGCACAATATACTTTTTGACTAAACATGTGAATATTTCCATCCTTAGTCATTCGTTCTCTTGCTGATGAAATAGTTATTACATCAACTTTTTCTTGAATACTTTTTGTAATAGTAGGATTAAGATTTAAAGACAATGTTTTTAGTTTATTAAAACTTTCTATAGCACCATCATTATTATTTTCTAACAATTTTTCTTTCAATATTTTAATTTCAAGTTCTATCTCTTCCCTTTTTTCTGCATTCATTTTAGAATATTTATTTAAGGTTTCTTCCACAACTTTAATTAAGATATTTGACTGGTTTTTAATTTGCTTACTTTGTTTTTTATCTTTTCTTTCTTTAAATCTATCTCTCACTATTTTTGATATGTCTTCTGGTACTACTCTATCATGTGTTTTCTCTACGATTTGCCTTAAATGTTCTGGTATAACTTTTCTACCTTTTACATTATAAGCTATAGATTCAGTCCTATGTTGAATTAATGTTCCATCGTATGTTCTATTCATTAATATTTTACGAACTGTATCAGTATTCCATAATTCAGAGCCATTAGGTGCTTTACAGCAAACAAATTTTGAACCACTTAATTTTTTGTATTTACTCGGTGTAGGAACTTTTCTTAAATTAAGTTCTTTACATATTTTTGAATATCCCATACCGTTAGCAAACATCTCATATATTTCTCTTACAATTTTTGCTGCTGGTTCATCAACTACTAAATGATACATATCATTCGGATCTTCAATATATCCATAACAAGCAAACGATCCTGTCCATTGTCCAGAAGCATTTTTTGTCCTTAATGTTTTTTTAGTATTTATAGATTGTTCTTCAACTCTCCATTCATCAGTTATTGCAGTTATCTGACTAGACTTTTTAGTACCTACTTTTTCAGTATCTATATTATCAACAATACTAATAAAATGAATATTCCATTCTATAAACTTTTTATATAAAAACTTTTGAACCATTTCAATACTTCTTGCAAATCTTGCCTGAGTTTTACAAATATAAGTATTTGCATATCCTAATTCGCAAAAAGTTAAAGATTTATTCCATTCAGGTCTATTTTCATCAGCACCACTTATATCCTCTTCATAAAATATTCCAACTACTTTTAGATTATGTTCCTGACAATATGCAAGTAGCATTAATAACTGATTAAGAATACTTTTACTAACATTACCATCACTTTTTTCCAAATCTTCAACAGATAACCTTACATATAAAATTACTTTTGCAATTTTGCCTGTATCTAAACTATAAATTGTATTTTGATTTGGTCTTATAAAACAATATGGATTATTATTTTTTTGGATTCCTAACAATTCGGCTAAATATGGTGTAGCATATTCTAAATACTCTTCATTTAATAATTTCTTTATACTATTAAATTCTATTGTTTCTTTATAATCGAATAAAGTGTTTTTTGTATTATTAGAATTAATATCATTATTTTTCAACATAGTGTTTTTCATTTTCCTTTCTTATTTATGTTGAAATCTATATAATACATTTGAATTATAATAAAGTTTTCTATATAAGACAAATGTGCAAATTTCATTTTTGTAGTTCATAATATAAGATTAGAGAAGCCAATTTTTGATTTATCAATTCAATCAAATATTCTTCGCTCGTTTTTATATCATTACTATTATCAAAGACATTTATAATATTTATTTCATTATTCAAAAAATCCTCTCCTCTCTAATTTCGTTTATTTGGTTTTTAAATCATCTATTAAAAAATATGATTATGAATAAATAATTATTCACAGCCATCATTTTCTTTAGTTTTTCTTTTTCTTAATCTTTTAATTTTAACTTTTAAATCTTTTTTAACATAAGGCATATCAAGTAATTTAGTTTCATTAACAATATAATCTAATTGTTCCATTACTCCCTTTTTGTCTTTACCATCTAAATCAAAGACATATTTTTTTATTACTACAACCTTATATCTTTCCATTATTAACCTTTACTAACATTTCTTTGTTATTGATTTCAATTACATAATAGTATTTAGTAATGTTATTTATATCAATGTCTTTTAAATCAGAGTTAAATAGCTCTCTTGCTTTACTCATTGCTTCTTTCTTATTTTTAGCACTAACTACTATTTCATTTTCACTTACTTTTTTAAATTTTATATTATATTCTTTTTCTTTCATTTTTTATTTTTCCTTTCTTATTTATGTATTAGAATTATGCTCACTCCCCTAATACTAGGGACTTAACAAACGACTAATTGCTAATTAGTTCCATAGGAGTTTCACCTTTCTGTGGTTCTCACAGAATTGCACCCATTGCTTGAGTCTGTGGCTATGCAAAAGTATCATTATACTCATTACTTGTTATCGCAGTATTAAGGGCAACTTAATATTTATAGTCAAGTATTTACCGACAAGCGTACTTACTAAAGTGCTAACCGTTTCCAGTTATAATGAGAATGTATTTGTTAAGTGATTAACCAAATTGTCAAAGATCAGTTCGTTTCAAAAAATGAAACAAGTGAGAAAAGATAATATTTATCCCTCTCACTTGTTTGGCACTTTATAAGCAAAAAGTTAAGTCTAAATTTTAATTTTTTTAGAAATTTTTTCAATAGCTATATCGATAGAGTATTTTACTGCCACTTTTGAGCAATTTTCTTCGTTAGCAATTTCCTCATAAGTTTTATTTTCAAAGAAGTATTTTTGTATTCTTCTCTTTTGAATATCATTTAATTCGTTTATAGCATTTTTTAAATCCTCACTTAATAATTTGCTTTCTACTTCATCTTCTACTGAAATAGAGGCATTTATTGACTTATGAAAAAGTGTTTCTTCATATACTTCATTTCTTTCAATGTATTTTCTAATCTTGTGAATCTGTGAAATATCTTCTAACTCAAACTTATCAAATGCTTCATAAACTTTTTCTGACACTTCTACTCTATGAATAATATTTTTTATATCTTTAAACTCAACTATATAAGTATTTGTTTCTTCATCAATATCCAATGTATATGGATTATATTTATCTTTATTTCTATTTAAATGCTTTTGCATTTCTATCCTCCTATCAATTGAAATTTTTAAAATTCAAATTGATATGGAGGTCCACGAATAAATAAGTAAACTTTAATTAAACAAAAAAAAATGTCAAAAATATCCCAATAACGAATATCTTTGACATCCTTTTTTATTATAAAATCAATTTTTTTTACTACTACAATTTCATAGTATATCTTCATAGCACCACCACTCTTTAAAGCAATGCTTAATTACTTATACAATAAGTAATTAGGGTGGTACTGCTTACAATTCCTATTTTAACTTGTCTACTTATATACTTAATTAAGATTGCACTTATTTTTCTACATTTTTCTCACACTTCCTAAAAAAATAAGCAGTAATAACCTTTGTCATTACTGCTTATAGATTCTCCTATTATTTAACTCATTTTATATTAGTTAATTTTAGTTTTTAATTCAGAACCTACTTTAAAACTTACTGATTTACTAGCTGCAATTTTAATTTTTTCTCCTGTTTGAGGATTTCTTCCTTCTCTTGCTGATCTTTCAGAAATTTTAAATACACCAAATCCTGCAACTGAAACTTTTTCGCCTTTAGCTAGTTCATCTTTAAAAAGATCAAAAGTAGCATTGAATACTTTTTCGCAATCAGCTTTTGATAATCCTGTTTTAGTAGCTAAAACTTCTATCATTTCTGACTTTTTCATTATTTTTCCTCCTATCTTATCAATTACCATTATATCATAAGATTTTAGATAATTTAATAATTTTTCCTTATTTTCCAAGCAAAATGCTTTCTTTTAAATGAAATAGTTAGTTTTTAGTGTTATAATGTACTTGGCACATAGAAAAAGAATACCAATAGTATTCTTATCGTCTAGGTATTCGGTGATTAGTAACAGTTGGTCTTTCTACGAATAAATCTTCAATAGAAACTCCAAGAGTATCAGCAATATGACCTATATAATCAATTCGTGCATTTCTTTTAGCATTTTCTAAACTAGAAACATAAGTAGAAGTTGTTCCAAGTTCATCGGCAAAATCTTCTTGTGACCAATTTTTCTTAAGTCTAAAATAGATAATATTATTTGCTAATATTTTGCGAGATTGATTTTCATAATAATTTTTACTCTTAATAATCATCACTTCCTTGCTCCTAACTTACTACTATTGTAATAAGTTATAGAATTTTTAACCATACTAACTATGTAGTAAGTTATTGGTAATATATTATAATACAAGGAAGAAAAAAGACGGAATATGTGTGAGAAAGTAGGTAATGTTTAAAAAAGGAGCTAAAACTAATGAAAAAAGAAATTAAAGATAATGAAGTAGTAAATGTAGTAAATTGTTTTGATGAAAGGATTTTAAAAATAAGAAGTATTGTTTATCATTATGAATTATTAGATGTAATCCCAGACTTTAACAAAAAAAGCAGTAAAGAACAAAAACAAATAATAGAAGATACAATAAACTTTTATTTATCTGAAATAAAAAAAATGAATAACTATAATCTAATTAAAGATAATAATTATGATATTGATGAAGTATTAGACTTTTTTAGTTATTCATACAAACAAGATAATGAAAATAAATACTATGTAGTAGAAGATAGTGCAGATTATGTAGTTGATGATCTATTAAATAAATTATTTAAAAACGATAATAGAAAACTAAATTTACCTGTGCACTATGATACCATAAATGAATATGGACTTTCTTCTGAAATTGAAGAAAAAGATACTACAAGAGCATTTTTATGGATTATCTTAAAATTATCCGTTATTTATAGTTTTTTAAAAGATAGTAACAAATAACTAATAATTAAGTAGTAGTAGTAAATTAGCAGTAAAAAAATCCTACTTTCTAAACAAAAAAATTAAGGAGAGCAACAAGCCCTCCTTTTAGTATGCAGGTGTTCCATAACCGAATATTACTTTGCTATTTAAAGCATATTCTTTTTGTCTGCAAGTATCATCAGTAGAATTGCCCTCTACTGTATATACTTTGCCATTTTCTACTTTTTCAACTATTCCTACATGATTAACTTTTCCATCTACTTCCCAGTCAAAAAATATTATATCTCCTGCTTTGGGAGTGTATCCTTTCTCTTGCCACTCTCCCATTGCTTTAAACCAATCTATTCCTGTTTGACAACCAGAAAATTTAGGTATAATACCAGACTGTATATATCCACTTTGATTAGCAACCCAGCTAACAAAAACAGCACACCACTCTACTCTTGAATTAAAACCATACCATCTCCAATATGGCTCTCCTCCAACATTACCTACTTGTGATAATGCAATCTGTACCATATCAGGACTGCCAACAGGTGTTCCGTAAATTACAGATGACCACATACTTGCATATTCATCACTTAAAGAGTTTTTAACTTGATCTTTTTGCATTGAATTAAAGAAATACATATTCATCATTTCATCTACTGTCTTATGAGTTATTTTGATATGCAAAACTTTTTTAGTCATTTTGTCTTGGGAATTATCAAAACTTATTTCATAACTTGTATCATTGTTTTCATCTTTAACTTCATAGCTAATAATATTCATATCCCAAAATATTTTTTTTAATTCTTGTTTCTTTTTCTCATCCATAGTAATAACATCTGCTGAATTATTACCTTTTGTTATTTTAGCAGTATAAATAGCAAGTACATCTTTCCATTCTGCTCGGTCTGATTCTATTTTATAGTCATCATGGGGATTATTATTTTGTATTTCAACTATCTTATCTGCCATCTCTTTATTTATTTCTTTAACTACACTACTCATTGGAACAGTACCTGTACTTTCACTTGAAAAGAATATTCCCATCCAAGATGTGCATATAAGTCCTATTAAACAAATAACAATTATGATTATAACTGCAATCCAACCACCAGCAAGTAATAAAGAGATTAATGCCTTTGTCCCTGCAATAATCCCTTTAACTGCTGATACTGTTGCTTTAAATACTGCTTTAATTCCATTGTAAGTAGTTTTTACTGTTTTAACTGCTAATCTTCTTGCTTTTTCTGTTGTTTTAACAGTTTGTTTAGTAACTTTTGCTGTATCTTTAACGACTTTCTTACTTGTTTTAATTTTACTTTTAACTTCTTTAATCTTCTTTTTTTCAGTTAGTTTAGATTTGATAGTTTTAATTGTATTCTTTGTCTTAATAAAATTATTTTTTGTATCTCTTACTGCCTCATTACCTTTTGTTTTAATTTTATTAGAATTATATACTGCAAACTTTCCACCAGCACTAAGTCTATTTACTGCATACTCATTTGCATTATTTTCATTTGTATTGCCATAACTGTTTTCACTTTTTTCTTTAATACTAACTATGCTAGATTTTGCTTTATCAGTTGCAATCTTTCCTTTATTTAGTGCTTTGATTGTTCCCTTTACTTTTTCTCTTTGTTTTATTTTTGACATACTAATCACCCGGTTTAGTAGTCATAAGTTTGTATAATCTAGTGTTCTTTGGGAATTTATTAACAAAAGGAACAAGACTACTACCATATCTAATTAGTCCACATCCAGCATCAGAGTTAGTTATATAAGACATTTGTAATTTAGAAATATTAAGTAAATCTCCTAACTCTTTTCTATCAGATGATGCTTGATTTAACATTACTATAAACTCACTATTAGATAACATTGTAGTAGCATCTACTGATGATAATAAATATTGAACATTTTGAGTAATTGCAGTTGGATAAGCATTTCTTTTTCTAAATTGCCTCCAAGCACTATTAAAGAATGTCGCAGAGTATTCATTTTCAAATAATACATGAATCTCATCTATGAAGATATGAGTTCTTTTACCTTTCTTAAAGTTATCTGATACTCTATTTATCATTGCATCCGTTATTACTAATAATCCCATTGTTTTTAATTGTTTACCAAGTTTATAAATATCATAACTTACTATTCTACTACTAATATTTACATTAGTTTCATGAGCAAACACATCTAAACTACCATTAGTAAACATTTCAAGAGTTAAAGCAAGTTCCCCTGCTTCTTTTTCTGGCTGTTCTAGTAGTTTTTCTCTTAATGTCATAAGAGTTGGAGTAATTCCAGTTTTATGGTATTCATCATAAGTTAGTTGAGTACACCTATCTATTATAGATTTTTCTCTTGGACCTAATCCGGTTTTGTCTAATTGTTCAAACAATGAAAGAACAAACTCTGATTTATCAATAACAGGATTAAGTCCATCTCCGTACCCCTCTACCATATCCATTGGATTTATATGGTCTTTGCTACTTGCCGATACTTCTATAACTTCCCCACCTAGTGCTTTAACAAGTGCTGAATACTCTCCCTCTGGGTCACAAATCATAATATCATCATCAGTTGAAAGTGCTAAAAATACTATAAGTTCTTTGGCACTAAAACTTTTACCACTACCCGGTACTCCAAGTAAAAATGATGATTGATTTTGTAAGTTTGCTTTATTTACCATTATTAAATTATGACTAATTGCATTTTCTCCATAATATATTCCACCTTTATCCATAATTTCTTGTACTCTAAATGGCATTAAAGAAGACAAACTTTCAGTTGTAAGTGTTCTTAATATTTTAATATTTCTAACACCAATAGGAAGTGCTGTATTTAGTCCATCCATTTGTTGATAAGTTAAAGGTGCTATTTGACATAGATGTTTTCTTCCAGTGATAAGTATAGTTTCGGTATCTGCATCTAATTGCTCTTTCGTATCAGCAGTAATAACAAGAGTTAAATTAGCAAACATCATTCTTTGATCTCTTGTTGTTAAATCATCTAAAAACTCTTTGCTTTCTTTTCTTTGTTGCTCTAAATCATAAGGAATAACCGCACTAAAATTATTATTAGCATTTTGTTTTCTTTGCCAATTAGTAATATTAGTTTCTACTCCAAGCAATCTATTTTCTACTTCTTTAACTGCCTCATCAGTAGGTATTGGTATAATATCAATACTCATCATCATATTAGAGTTCATGTCTGTAAGTTCTGAAATCATAGAGTCTTTTATATAACTTGCATATTCTTTTAGGAATAATACTCTACCAAACTTTTTTCCCATTTCAAAATAATCTTTTTTAAATGAAAATCCATCAGGACATATATAATCTTTAAAGTTATGTCCTTTTTTCATAAAATCTTTTATATCTAAATTATAGTTTACTTCTTCTCCTATTCGGTAAAAATCATGTAGTATTCTCAACTTTTCTTTAGCATCAAGTTCTATACATTTACTACCTAATTTTGCTAAATGAGATACTATATCAGTTGATACTCTTCTAAAATAATTTCTAGCATCTTCTATACTTTTCTTAAACACTGAAATAGTTAAATATATTTCTCTTACCATACCATTACTATTTACTGCTTTATCAAGTAACATTTGATTATATTCTTGTCTATAAATATCTAATCCATCTTCTTTAAATGGTAATAGTATTTCTTTTTCAAAATCTTTTTTATTTATTCTTCTTAAAGCTATTGTAATTTTAGTTGTTGCTCCACTATCAAAAGAGTTAAGTAATTCCCCATATTCTAAAAACATTGCTTCTTTATCTTCCTTTGATGCTACTGCATAATTTATATCAGTAAACTTAAATGTTTGTGAATATTTATTCTTACCAACTAAAAATATTCCATCAGTCCACACTCTTTGAATAGGTATTACTTGTTGTATAGACTTTGGAATATTAAAATTATCTTTTTCCTGTTTCTTTAAATTATTGATTGATTTTATCATCTCTATTAAACTCCTCTCTTTCTTTATTTTCTATAATGTTTTTAGTCATTTCATAGTACATATCTTCAGATACAAACTTCAATTTTTTAGGTATAAGTATTTCTGATTTTATCCATGTTATAACAAAATCCTCTAAATTCATTCCGTTATATTTAAAAAAGCCAATACCTGCAAAAGGTACGACTCCTATAATACAAATCCATGATGTTATTTCTTTATTAAAAATAGGACTAAATATAAAATATAGTCCTACTGCTACCAAGCAACCACATATTGAACATATAAATTGCCTTATTGATAATCCAAAAAATAAATGTTCTGTGTAATTTCTTATTTCTCTATTTATCTTTACTTCCAATTCTATCTTCCCCTTTCATCTTTCTTTTTTGTAGAATTATGATTTAATTCTTTACTTTCAATAATATCAAAACTATCAACACCATAAATTAAAGATAATGAACTTCCATTATCCCATTTCATTCCAATTTGTCCCTCATCATCTACATACTCAACTGTTCCACAAGTGCCTCTAGGAACTGAGTAATTATCATCCATATAATTTAGTCTAATTCGTGTACCTACTGGATATTTATTTTTAATCATTTCAACCTTTCTTCTATTTTCCATATTTACCTGCTCCTTTCTATATTTTTATTTAATCTTGTGTGATTATCATAAAAGGAAGATACATAATTTGCTATATCTTCCTTAATGTTCTTGTATTCTATATGAACATTACTCTTTTCTTCTTCTGTTTTAGCATGAAGTGATTTAGTAAATATCTCATCTTCTTTATCTCTTAATTTTATGAATTCTTTATCTCTCCATATTAAATTAGTAATATAGTTTAATCTTCTTAAAGTATTATTACTACCATTTAATACTTCTACAGTACCCTCTAATAGTAAGTTTGTTATAAAGAACTTTTCAAAATCCTGCTCTCCTTTTTCTTGATACAATCTAGTAAGTCCTTTATTTTCTTCTCTATCATAATTCTTAGGACAAACATTATTACTACATTGTCTTGTATAAACCTTACCATCTTTATAGACCATACTCTTAAATAATTCTCTACTCATATACTACCTCTCATAGTCCTTATAATTTTTAACATTATAAGTATCGGTTATATAATCTTTTATATTTTTTCTTATATTGTCATTTGATAATGATACTTGTTCTAAATAATCTCCATTCCTATAATCTTTATTATTTTTATAAATCATAACAATACTTTCTTTAGGATTATCATAGTTATAATCATCTACTGTGCAAATATAGTTTCCAACTATATATATGTCTTTTGCTTTACCTATAAACTCTTCATATTCTTTCTTTATTGTTTTCATATTACTTTTTAGCCATTTTTCTAACATTTCATAAGTAGAATACTTTGTATCTTGATATTCATCACTTTTAATAAACTTTCTTGATAAGTAATCACTAAAATCATAATTAACATCACATTCTGGATATATAGAGTCTTTATAAAAATTATTAAGAAGATCATAACCTAAAACAAAGTTTAAATATTGTATTTCATTTTCTTCATTAAAGGTATCTTTATCAATTATTACTTTATTATCCTTTATCTCGTATTGCATGATTTATCACTCCTCTTCTTATTAGAAAAAGTATCAGCAAGATTTCCACCTGCTAATACTTTCTTAAAATCTTCCATAGCTTTACCTAGATTTTTATCATAGTAATATCCATATCCCCAAGTCATTCTATTATTATTAATTTCATAGTTAAATGCAATTATATACTCAACAGTATTATTGTATTGTCTTTCTACAAGTGCAACAGGTATATCATTTCTATAACCTACATCTACTACAAACATTTCATTATCTAATTTTCTATTCATTTAATTATCGCTCCTTATCTTTATTCTTATTTTTTTCTAATTTTCTATCATCATTAAATCTAGTTTCTAAATCTCCCCAACCTATAATTTTGTAATCATAATCATTTAATGTAATAACATCTTCTAAATGATATTTTTTTATATCTGCTCTTAATTTTTCAATGTCTTTCTCGTTAAAATTAGCGTAATACTTATTCCAATCTTCTTTTGAAATATAACATATTGAAGCATTTGACTCGCAAACATTATCATAGACTTTTTGTAAAAGTTTAGAACATCTAGTTATTTTTGGTAATTCTAAATATTTATCAAAATCTTTGTAAATTAAATCTTCTACATTTTCTATATCTTCATCATAACTAGCAATAATATATGCTTTAGCTTTTCCATTTTCATATAAAATTGCACTACATCTTAAATCGCCATAATCTGTTTCCCAGTAATCAAAAGTTTTAGCATATTTTTCTTTATAATACTTCATTACATCTGGTGTATCTAGCCCTGTTTTAACATCTAAATATTTTTTAGTAATATTATTATCTTTACAATATTGTAAGTATTCTTGAACTCCATTTTTATATTCAATATCTGTTGGATATAATTCACTTATTGAGTTCCAAATAGAATAATGAACATCATCAGTCATATATCCTATTTTTAAACCCTCCTCTAAATAGTTATATATATAATAGTCAAAGTTATAGTCCCACTCTGGTACTTGTATATAACCACCACTTTCATTTTTAGTATATGGAGTAAATTCTATTGCTTCATCATATCCATCACTTGCCAAAACATAGG
Source organism: uncultured Bacilli bacterium (assembly GCA_934122395.1). GTDB lineage: Bacteria > Bacillota_I > Bacilli_A > RF39 > UBA660 > RGIG3091. Next base: position 561,687 of record CAKOWQ010000001.1, read on the forward strand.
TATCATTAGTTTTAGGATTAAACAATATATAATCAATATGTTTATTTTGATGTTCTATATTATCTTTTAAAAATAATTCAATATCATTCTTCAGTTTTAATATTTTGTATTTCATAATTCCTCCCTATAATCCCATCATTTCTCTTACAACTCTATCGCTCATCTTAATAGTTCCAACTAAAACTAGCATATTAAAAATGAGTTCTCCTATATACTTCCACACTTGAGTAACTGCAGCTGCATTTGTATCAACTACTGGTGGACTAGATGCAAATAATGAAAAAATAATACAAGACAATACTATAATTGCTCCCTCTAAACATACTGCAGTAAATGATTTAAGAAAACTTGCACATATCCTTTGTGTAGGTTCTCCTGCCGCTGTTGATAAAGGTATTGGTGCAATAGCAGTATATAAATATAATTTAAAAAATCTACCATATACAGTAAGTATCATTATAAATGATAATACTGTTACGAATAATCCTCCAATCAAGGTTACTGCCCATAATGGAATAGATTCAAAAAATCCACAACTTTCTACTGCTTTAACTATTTCTTGTGGGAGTATTGTTTTAGACACAGTACCAAAACCTGCCGACTTCATTATTGTTGACATCACACCTTGTACTATTTTAAAAATAGATAACATTAAATCTAATCCATAAGTAACTATTCCTTTTGCAATAGCAAATCTTACAAACAATTTAATAGCGTGTTCTGGCTTTTTAACATCAGCAAGTGAACTACAAGTCTTAACAACACCTACAACAAAGAATAATACAAGTAGTGCTAATCCTATTGCTTGTACTGCTCCATTTATTTTAAGTATTACTTGCCATATCGTTCCACCTTTAAATGTTTCTGGGGACTGTGTAATTATTTGCCATATTTCACTTAACTTACTGTTCCAAGTATCTATGGCATTTTCTAGGTTGTTTACTACCCAATTACCACTGGCTAATATTAACATTTTTCCACCTCCTATTAAAGTAAAATGGGTAGAAAATAATTTCTACCCATACTTTTTAACCAGCAATTCTTGTTAGTATAGCTTTAGCACACATAACAATTATTCCACCTACACAAAATAAAGCACCATTAACTCTTTGTGATGGATCATGATTTGTAAAGGATAATCCAATTTGAACAACTCCATATCCTGCAATAATTCCACCTACTACCTTTGTTAGTTGAAATATAAAGTCTGATAAATTATTTACAACTGCTATTGGGTCATCAGCTGCAAAAACATTTGGAGTAAACATACTTAAACTGCTTATTCCAATTAATGCTAATACATAAATCTTATATCCTTTTTTAATTCTCTTTTCTATACTTTTATTTTTGTTCTTCATTTTTATCATTTCCTTTCTTTTTATTTAAATAACTTTCCATATCTTCACTAGATATTACTTCATAATTATTTGCTATTACTTCTATATCTTTAAAATCATAACTTGGAACATCATAATCAACTGTTATAGTTGCAATAGCATTATCTACTTTTCCATGCTCGTATGATGGAGCATGACCATCAGTAGTAAGACTTATGTTAGGATGTTTTAAAATATCATACTTTAAATCTTTTATCGGTCTTTCTCCTCTTATAAATAAAATTGCATACTTGTTATCTAACATTCTAACTTCATCTGGCGTCATTAAATCTCTACCAGTTTGTTGATAATTTGTTGAATAATTACCATTTCTTCCATGTGATTTACCATAAGTGTTTAAATCTAAATTTTCTTTTCCCATAAGTTCACTAACATATTTATGAGTGCTTTGTTCATTACCACCTAGATATAAAAACTCATCACAATTACCTAAAATACTTTCCCATTGTTTCTCAAAAAGTGCCTTAATTTGAGCTATATTCTGAACAATAATAGATACTGAAACCTGCCTTGACCTCATGACGGAGAGAATTTTTTCAAAGTCATCAGGAAGACTAACATTTGGAAATTCGTCCATTACAAAATGAACTGGAATAGGTAAACTTCCACCATATTTATGATCAGCTAAATAAAATAATTGTTGAAATAATTGAGTGTATAAAATACTTACTATAAAGTTAAATGATGTATCGTTATCTGGTATTAAAGCAAATAATGCTGTTTTCTTCTCTCCTAAACTTGGTAAATCTAATTCATCTGTCATAGTAAGCATTGCTAGACTTCTTAGATTAAACTTTTCTAATCTTGATGCTAATGTTATTTGAATTGACTTTAGTGTTTTAGCACTTCCAGAGTGATAATCTTTGTAATATTTCAAAGCAATATGTTCTGGATTCTTTTCTTCTAGTTTTTCAAAAAGTAAATCAAGTGGAGAAGAATACATATCATCATCCTCTTTAACATCTCCTGCTCTTAACATTTCCATAACCATAGTAAAGTTTTGTTCTTCTTCTGGTGCTTCATACCACAAATAAAAAATTAGTGATAATAAAAGCATTGATGCAGCAGTATCCCAAAAAGGGTCATTACTCTGGCTTCCTTTTGGTGTTGTTGATTTGAAAAGATTAGTTACAAGTCTTTGAACATCATTATCACTTTTTAAATATACAAATGGATTATAACAATGACTCTTATCCATATTGATTAAATCCAAGACTTTAACTTCATAACCTTTTTGTTCTAACAAATAACCTGTATCTCTTAATATTTCTCCTTTTGGGTCTAATGTTACAAAAGAACAATTACACTGCATTATATTAGGTTTTGCATAAAATCTAGTTTTACCAGCACCACTACCACCACATACCAAAACATTTAAGTTTCTTCTGTGCTTTTTACCATCAAGTCCTATTTCAACATTTCTAGTTAGTATCTTGTTATTATTACTATTTTTTTCTTGATACTTCTTGCAGATATTTTTTGCACTTCCCCATTTAGCACTTCCATACTCTTCATTTCTTCTATAATTTTTTCTTGTAGAAAAGTATAGAATTATTCCACCAATATATATAAACAATAAAAAAAGAACAGTATTCAAACTATTCTCACACATCTTAATATTAAATGGATTATTAAATATTTGATTGCTATTTTTTATTATACTAATTAGTCCGTCATTAGAATAAGGTGCTACTAAAAGTGCAATCCATATAATAGGAATAATGCCTATAATTGATAAGATTATTATTTGTCTTTTTTTATCTTCTTCCATTATCTCTCGTAACTATCCTTGAAAGGACTTTTTTTTTACTAACTTTTTCACTATCATCTAATAATCTTAACAAAAGCTCATTTACTTCACTTCTTGACTCATTCATACTTTTTAATTTATATCTATAATTATTTAAGGCATTTATGATTATACCTATTTCGTACTTATCCATATCCATTTTTCCGTATTCAGATAATTTAATAATTATTTCATCAACAGACTCTGTGGATCTTTCTTGCTTTGATAAATAGTTTCTTAATAAATTGAGTGATTTTATGATTAAATTACTTTCTAATATTGTAAATTCATACTTTATTGTATCTTTCATAATTACCTTTCTTGTTCTCTATTCTTTTGCTTTACATTCTCTTGCACATAATCACTAATTTGTTTATTAAGTTCTTTAACTGATTCTTTTATTGATGTTAGTTCATTTACAACATCTTTCTTTTCCATACCTTTAAATCTTTCAGTAATTTTTTCTATATTATCAAATTCAATATCAAAGCCATATTTTTTGCATAACATATATGCTACACATTCTGCTTTTTCATTATCAACTTCCTTTGTATTATCATATATGTTTATTTTAGCAAGTTCTGTTATTGCAGTTTTAAATGCAATATTACTATCTTCATTTCTACATAAATACAAGACTTTATTTTCTGTATCCCATTTAGAAGATAAATCATTTTCTAAACTATCAACACTTTTAACATCCATAGGGCATTCATGTAGGAGTGCTTGTAATATCATTTTTTTATCATAATTTTTAGTATATGGTTTCATATTAGTTTCAGATACATCTACAAGTTCTTTAGCAGTATATCCTTTGATTGTTCTACCATCTTTAGTAGTGTATGGTTCTCTAGGATCAAGTATAACAATCTTTTTAGGATACTTACTTTTAAAACTTACATTATCTTCTATCCATTTTTTCATTTCTTTTAATTGTATTGCATTAGGTAATTGTTTAGCAATTAAAATAGCATTTCTTGGTGTATATAAGTCAAACTTACCTTGCACTGTTAAATACTCTTTAAAAAAATCAGGATTAGTAGTTATTTCTTCTAATCCCTCATCAATAGTTTTATAAGCATTATCTAACTGTTCTCTTTTCTTTTTAATATATGTTTCTTTATCATAAGATGCTTTTGTTTCTTCTTTCATATTTATCTTTCCTTTCCATTTTTAAACTTTTGTTTTTTTACTTTACCATCAGGAGAATATGTTGTTTTAGTTTTTTTATTAACATCTATTTCTATTGCCTCCTGACCTTTTTTTATAGTTTCCCTATAATCTTTTGGAACATTTCTATACTTTACTTCATCTTTTAATCTTTGAAGTAATTTACGAACAGATGGTTTATTTTCTTTAATAACACCTTCCTGTACCTTTAAATTCTCTAAGTTGGGCTCTGACAGAGGTTTTTGTGTCTTTGCCACATCGGGGTTTGATATTTCGTTTTTCTCCTTTTGAATTGGTTTTGCTAATATATCATTAGCAAGTTTTTCTTCATCAGAAATAACTGGAATGCCTTTCTCTTTGGCTTCTTTCATCATTTCTTCCATCCTGTCTTTTTCTATTTCATTTCTAATTGTAATGTTATCAGTTTGAGCAAGTTTAAATCTTTCAACAACACGATTTACTTTTGATGCATCTTCACTTCTAACCATAATATCTACTATCCCATCATTATCAGGAAGATTTTTATCAATTAAAGCAGTATAAAGTATGCCGTATTTTTTTGCTTCTTTTTCAAACTTTTTAAGTTCACTTGTTTTAACTGAAAATATTTGAAGTGGACTACCAGATTTTAACATCTTATTAAGTGATGTTTTACCTTTTGTCATTTGTTTATCTTTCGCCATAGTATAAAGCATAACTGCTATTCTTTCTGCACCAGTTCCACTTACTCTTAATAACATTTCAATTCCCTCAATAGAAAACTTGACCATTTGCTCTGCAGCTTCACTTGAATTCATTTATCTCTCTCCTTTCCTTTTTCATCAAGTTCTTTGATACTTTCTTCTATATCTTTACTTCTTTTTTCTATTCCATCACATAAAATCACCTCCTTTCGTTTTTGCTTTAACTCTTTTGTAATTTCATTTATTTGACTACGAATTAATATCTTTTCTTCTTCTGTTTTAACTCTTTTATGCTTTACCCAAAGGTTATGTTTTTTTCCAACTAATTCTTGAACTTCTCTATTTATCTGTTCTTTATAAAATAAAAACTGCTCATGGGTTTCTATCTTTTCCCTTACAAGCAGTCTTGTTTGATTTGATATTTCTTCCATTTTATTCAAATCTAATCTAATATTTACTGGAAGAACTTTTCTTGGATATTTAGTTGGATAAACTTTTAAAATATAACAATAATGTTTAAATAATCCATATAATCCGTGTGCTTTATTCTTTTTATATTCCTTTTTATAATTGTAGTCATTATTATATGATTCAATAAAAGGTATTCTGGGTAAGTGTGTATTTTCAATTCTAGTATAAATACTATCTATAGAATAATCACTACCAAATGCTCTTTCAATTCTAATATTTCTTTTATATGGACTTCTTCTTATACTTAACTTTCCATATCTTTCTTTTACTTCATATCCCATCTTCTCTATAATATTAATAAAATCTTTATAAGATACTGCCATACCTATTGCTCTATCTAAATCTTGTTTAGCAAAAGTATGATAATTTGTCTTTTTAACATAACTTTGATAATAGTTATCATAATTAACTTTCTTAACTTTTTTATCTTTAACTACACTTAATCCATATTCCTCACATAATGAATCAGATACTTGTCTTATAAGTGCATAAGTTTCTCTACTATCATGATATTTTTTTCCATCTTTAAATGATACCGAATTAATAACAAAATGATTATGAATATGCTTACAATTTGTATGTGTACTTACTATTACTTCAAATCTATCTCCCCATATTTCCTCAGCTAATTTCACTCCTATTAAATGTGCTTGTGTTGGAGTAATTTCTCCCTCTTTAAATGATTGAAAAGCATGATAACCAAGTATTCCACTTTTCTTACCATATAACTCTTTAGTAAGCATCATATCTTTATATGGTCTATGAGTAGAACAATTTAAAGATGATACAAAACATTCTTCTTCAGTTTCATAATTTAATTTCTCATAACCATCTAGTTTATGTAATTCTTGATAATCTCCATCTCTTGTTGTTTTTTCTGGATTTATAACATAGTCAATAACATGGTCTAATCTTTTTTCAACTTTCCATATTCCTGTCGTTGCCATTCTTCCTCTATCCTAGAACATTCACTAGACACTCTTAAACAAGCATATAAAAAAAGTAATATCATTTATTACCTGCTATATTCTTATTTAGAAATTGTAATTTTAAGTCATCAATTAGAATATCAAGTCTAATTACTTCTTCTCTATATTCTCTTTCATCTATAAAGCCAAGTGAATGTGCTTTTCTTGTAAGTTGATTTATATTATTAGATATTGACCTTAAATCTCTAACAACTTCGTAAAACTTATTGCTTGGTGCTTCTTTTATTGAATTACCCATTATAAGATTTCTAACTATATCACTTTCATTCATTCCACTTTTATTACATAATTCTTTTATTCTGTTTTCTTCTTCATCATTAAACCAAAAGTTCTTTTTATGTGTTCTTCTTCTCATTTTTTCCCTCTCTTTCAAAAAAAGACTAGTTATATTTCAAACTAACATCATAATCCATCACTTTTTTCATATAATTCTATCATTAATTTCAAGTATTTCATCACTAATTAAAATACCTTTGTCCAGATGAACGAGTCCACGATTCTGAATAACCATTAGTACAACTAACTGCTACCCAATATAAATATGGGTAATTATAATTTCTATAATTAGTATGACTAGCAATATATTCTTTTTGTGCCTCTGCTTCTGCTCTAGTTAATGTATAATCGGTAACTACCCAATAATAACTTGTTGTAGATGGTGCAATTTCTACTCTACCAGTCCAACCTGCATCTTGAAAAACTTTTAGTAATGCTGTGGCATTTCCGTAAGGACCATGCCCAGTCATTAACATACAATAAGACTCTGTAACATTTGCAGTTAAACTTATATTATAATCTGGCATTGTATCTACCCAGTTATTCCATCCGTGAAATGTATGATAATTATCTAATAGTGATTGGGCATTTAAGTTTTCAATACTATTACCATATCCTACACTTCTTGTAGTCCATAAATTACCATTAACATAATAAGAAACGGTATAATAATTTTGACTCCAATTAGCAGTATAAGTTTTATTTCCTATGCCACCAGATACAGTTACATTTTTGCTCATACCATTAATATCTGTACCACTCCAACCAGTAAATGTATAACCTTTTCTACTAGGTATTGGTAGTGTATAAGTATCATTTACATTATAACTTGTAGGTTGTCCACTTATTGAGCCACCATTTAAGTTATATGAAATAGAATATGTATTAATAGTCCAGTTTGCTTTGTAGTTTCTATTACCAATGCTACCTTTTGAAATTACAACATCTTTACTTATGCCATTAATGTCTGTGCCACTCCACCCTGCAAAAGAGTACCCTCTTTTACTAGGTATTGGTAGTGTATAAGTATCATTTACATTATAACTTGTAGGTTGTCCACTTATTGTACCTCCGTTTAAGTCATAAGTAATATTATAAGTGATAATATTCCATTTAGCGTATATCTTCTTATTATTAATATCTTCTACATTAGAAATATCTTTGTTATAAATTACATTTCCATTAGATGAATTAGAATAACCTATAAATGTATATCCTTTACGATATGGTGTTGGTAGTGTTGCTGATAGTCCATTTAATATAACCTTTTCATTAGCAAAAGTACCACCACTTGCATCAATAGAAAATTCGTAACTCTCTGCTTTAAACTCATTTGTATAATTTGCAGTTGTATTAAATGTAGCAAGAGTTATACCAACAGTGCAAAACATAGCAGTTATTGTAATAATTAATAAACTAATTTTTTTCTTCATCAATGATTACCTCCTTATGCTTTTGCTTTCTATATATGTCATAACCTAAATCAATTACTAATAATGAAACAGTTATAAATAATATATATTTATGAGTGTATATAAAGTCAGCATATAATCCTAGGTATGGGATGCACCATTGTGTCCCTTTTCCTAACACTTGCTCGTTATTAACTACCAAAGAATCATTTGTTTGGTTAGCATCTCCTTTTGTAATAAAACCACCCTTTACTTGTTCTACAATCCTATGTGATATTGTATGATTTTTATATCTATAAACTAAAATATCATCCTTATTAAAGTCATCAAGATCATTGCTATGATAATAAAGTAAAGAACCGACTTTTAATGTCGGCTCCATACTTCCAGAAATCACAACTAATGGTGTATGTCCAAAAAATCTTGGTATAAAAATAAGTAGATAGATAAGAACTAAAATATACAATATACTAATTAATCCATTCTTAATTTTCATTAACATTTTTTTCACCATAAATAATGAACATTAATTGTTCAACATTCTCCTTTCTACCAAAAATTTTTTGCTTGGTCATATTGCACTGTATCAATTTTAACTGTTAATGTATAAGTAGCATCATCATATCCATTACCAGTTGAAGTAAAAGTTATAGTTTTACCATCTTGAGAAACACTAGTATTTAAATCTGCTTTAATATCTTTATTAAAAGTTACACCTGTTATAAAAGAAGAAGATGTTTCACTAGGTAATAATTTAGTCATATTAGACTTACTACCATAGTAATAATAACCATCATCACTTTTAGACCAACTATTATCAAAATTAATTATAGCAGCTACATTATTATCATCATCTGTAAGTGATATTTCTTTACCTTTAGCATTTACCCACTTTTCAGTGTATGATGCACGAAGTGCCATATCAATAGTTCCATTATTCGTAACCTTTACAGTCTTTTCAGTTGTTGTACCAGGTGTCCAATCACTAGGTGATTCAAATACCTCTACTATCTTTGTTTCATACTTTGCAGTATTAAAAATATCTTTAATCGTACTACTTGTTGTAAAATATGCAAGTGTACCCCCTAATACTGTAAATAAACTAATTCCTCCTACTATTAACAATTTTGTTCTTTTATCTTTTTTCTTTTTTACTACATTATTATTTGTTTTCATATTATCAATCCTTTCCTTTCTTTTAAACAAATATTTTCAAATTAAATATTAAATACAATCAATTTAACCACCTCCTTCAATAAAAAAAGATTGAAATTAATCAATCTATCTTAATTTAAATGCATAATTTTCATTCTCATTCTAATCAATAAAAAAAGACTAGTTTATTTCAAACTAATCTCACTAATGAATTGTAATTTGCATTACGATATAAGTTCTATATTTACTGCATTGATTTGTGGTGGATTTGAATCTTCAATTAAACCACTAAATGTAACTCTTACTTTATTATTTACTACATAATAATCATTTGTACCATTTGTTGTCCTTGATATTTTCATTGTTACTTTATCCTTCACTTTAAATGATTTACTATCTCTTAATACTTCAACAGTTATATAGTTTTTTTCTGCAACAATGATTTTTCCCTCAAAAACATCTTTAGATTCGACAAATTTTATTATTTCTTGATTATTTATAGCATCTAATATTTTTGCTTCATCATCAATAAATACTTTCTTAATAAACTTTTCTTGTTCTTCTTTACTATTATTTATTAAACCAACTATTACTTTATTAGTTATATCATCAACATAATTGAATGCAAAATTAGATATATCATTATTATCTTCTAAATAATTAATAATATAATTATTGATTTCTTTTGCACTAAGTTTTTGTTCTAGTTCGTATCTCATAAACCAACTACCCATTTTAACGCCAATATTATTTTCATAAGGTTCATTTGGCGATACTCCAACATATCTAATAACTTTATAACCTAATCCCCAATATGTCACTTTACTGCCATCATTATTAACTATTTTGATACAATACTTTGGCTCATGTCCTGTTGTTACTCTACCACTATCTATATAGTTTGTTATAATTCCCATTGCAATAAGTCCTATCAAAACAATTCCTACGCTAATACATATTTTTTTCATATTCAATCCTCCGTTTCAACTAATTACTATTTTTTCAACTAATTACTAAATTGTAATTTATGATTATTTATATAATCTAATAACTTGATATTCATAATGATCATTGGCATTTGAGATTCCTACTGAAATGCCTTTACCATTATTAGCTGTTTCTTTAGCAGAAGATTTTTCTTTGGCTTCTTTTAACAATTCATCAATTTCAGAATCAGTAATTTCTTCATTGTTGGCTTTAATCAAAAGTTTTGTATACTTTATAGCAGTAGTTTCATCATACTTGTCATTATCCATATAAATAGCACTCATATCAAGAATATCTTTTTCTTTATTTCCAGATGATTCAACTGGTTTTAGGTAGAATGCAACATCATCAGTTAGTGCAAACCAATATTTGCCATTATCTACAACCATATAATCATCACTAGCAGGTGTATTTAATCCACCATCCATTATTTCAGTATTAAATTTAGCAAGAATAGTATTTACAGTTTCTTTCTCAACCCATCCATATTTTTTATAAGTTTCTTCTAAATCATTTTTAGCATCTTCTAATTCTTTTTTAGAATCACTAACTGGATTACTACATCCAGCAAGTCCTAACGCCATAACCCCACAAAGTAAAATTGCAAATAATTTCTTTTTCATCTTTCTCTCCTCCTATATTACTCAAACATTATTGAGTCCACAATAAATTTGCTAACTTCTTTCCATTCACTCATTTGTTCTTTAGTACAATTAAAATTAACTAATCTTAATTTATCATTAACAGAAAATACAATAATATGATTATAGATTTCTGTATCTGATCCCTCTGTTGTAAATTCCATTTCGCCAATTTTATGATTGTTTCTTTCCCAAAAATTTAATTTTACATCTTTTGAATAATTTTTATAAGTCGATTCCATTGTTTTGACATATTCTTCTATCTGACTATTTTTCATAGCAACATCATTCATAACCAGTGCTACATTAATTGTTGTTTTGTCATTTGTGTAAACAAGTGATGGAGCATTTCCATTTGGATATTTAATATTAACAATTTCATCACTCATTATTTTAAATTCACTTGGAATCTTTATTTTAAATCCATCAAACATTTCATATTGTGTTTCAATGTTATTACCCTTATTAGTAGTAATGACTAATGTTTTTTCAATTTCACTTAAATTTTCAGTTTTTGTAATATTTGGTATTGTTATAATAGCCCAAACAATTAAAACTACTATGCTAATTAATAGGCATACATTTAAAATTTTTGTTTTGTCTTTGTATTCTGGTATTTTCTTTTCCTTTAAATAATATTGATGTATATTTTTAATATCTAAATCATTCTTTATATCAAGCACTATAATAGGAAGTGCTACAATAATAATTAAAAATGTATTAATGATTGTTATATTAAATGGGATCATATTATTTATTGTCAGTATAATATTTGGTATAACTATAATTGCTAATAACAATATAAGGATCATTTCATAAACATAGTAGTTCTTAAATGCCTTATTTTCTTTTTTCATCATTTTTTTAAATTCACTTTTTTTCATATTTTCCTCCAATTTTCTATTTTTAACAAACTATAAAATTGTAATTTATTCAATATTGTTATAAATTTCAAAACCTAATATTTTTATTACATATCCATCATTATAAGGTTTAACTTTTCCTGCTTTTTCTGCTTCTTCTTCTGGCATAAGTGAATGAACTTTTGTTATCTCGTATGTTAAAGATTTATATTGAATACTACCACCATCTTTTAATTGATTTCTAATTGGAAATAATAAAACTACTAAAATTATAATTACCGAAATTATGATTACTTTCTTTTTCATATCAACACCTCACTTTCAAATTACTATTTATAAATTTCAATAAATTTATTCAAGTTTTCTTGATGATAATTTGCACCTTTAACCTTTTTAGCAGAGTTCATTACATATTTTGTGCCATCATTTAGAATAATGGTAATTCTTTTATATATAAAATCTTCATTTTTAATTTTTATTTTCTTAATCTCTTCTGGCTTTATATCAATATATCCATTAATATCAATTTGCATAACTCTATGGTCATCAAGTATAACGGGGATTAGACAAATTTCATTTTCATTCTTATTAACAAAATATCCACTTATATTATTTTTTTGTTTAGCCACCTCAATTAGTCCTCCAACTGCTCCAAGGGCTATTGGTAATGCTGATTGAGGTTTGAAGGTGCCAAAGCAATAATTATATTCATTTCCAAAGCGATTGATTCTTTTAAATAAATTTTCTACATTTTCAAGCACCATATACTTTTCATTATTGTATTCTTCCATATTTTTGACTCTCCTTTACAAATTACTATTTTTTTAACTAATTACTAAATTGTAATTTAGCGAATAGTAACTTAATTTTCTTTTTTATTAAACATATGGCGTACTTTATCT